>CAZWUB010000017.1:0-3891 GCA_964637415.1 uncultured Rikenellaceae bacterium | reverse complement strand
AGGTCGGGGTATCAGCTGCTGAGGGAAGAGCTGAAGTTTTAAGGGTCGGGCGGTCATGCGGTCATGCGGTCGGGCAGTCGGGCAATTATGCGGTCATTAGAGAAGTGGAGTGTTGGAGAGTTATCTTTTCAGGCGGTTTTGTCTTTTATATCCTTTCAATAATCCTGACAGATAATTATACCGGCGGAATATGAATAAAGGAACCGGGTCGTAACCGTGTGTTCCGCCGGGGCGGCACCTGAGAATCCTTCCAAGTCCAAGGGCAAAGCCGGTAAAGGGACCGTGAAGCTTCAGCGCATCGAGCATATATTTTGAACATGTGGGTACATGCCTGCATGAAGGTCTCAGCCAGGGAGATATGGTATATCTGTAAAGGTGTACCGGAAGGGATAACAGGAAGGATAATATATTTTTGAGTAACTTTGCCATGAATCAAATATAAATAAAAAGAAATATCTAATCCTGACCCTGTAAAGACATAATCTCTGCCAAAATGACAATAGGGAATGAACTGGCAGGCCTTTTGAGGTGTTATAACAAATAAAACTTAGGAAAAATGGCAATTAATCCATGGGTAATATTCATAGCAGTGATGATCCTGAGCTGGGTCGTCAGCGCTACGATGAAATCGAGGTTTAAAAAATATTCCAAAATTCCTGTCGATAACGGGATGACCGGGAAAGAGATCGCTGAAAGGATGCTTCATGATAACGGTATATATGATGTAAAGGTCCAGAGTGTCCCGGGGCAGCTGACCGATCATTACAATCCGGAAAATAAAACAATCAATCTGAGCCAGGATGTTTACAGTTCAAAAAGCATTGCTGCCGCAGCAGTTGCAGCTCATGAGACAGGGCATGCTGTTCAGCATGCTACAGCCTATGCATGGCTCGGGTTCCGGTCCAGAATGGTTCCGATTGTAAGCTTTTCATCAAGATGGATCCAATGGGTGCTTCTTGGAGGGATTATTTTGGTGAATACATTCCCGGCACTGTTGTTTACAGGCATCGTTCTCTTTGCACTTACAACATTGTTCAGTTTCATAACACTGCCCGTTGAGTTCAATGCCAGCCAGAGGGCTCTGGTATGGCTCTCAGAAAGAGGCATAACCTCATACGAAAATCAGGCAAGGGCAAAAGACGCTCTTAAATGGGCCGCATCGACCTATGTTGTTGCTGCCCTCGGCTCACTGGCAACACTTTTGTATTATGTAATGATATTTACCGGTGCAAGGGAGGATTGAGAATTCATCTCCCTTCCACTTCAAGCCAATGGGTCAGCTTATGGATTGAGCGGATTATCAACCAGATAATTACTGCTCCGATAAGAAGAAAGAGCCATATCTTTGTAAAAAAGACCCGGCCGGTAAGGAAATAATTCCTGAACAGATCCAGTGCTGTGAAAATCAGAAATATATTCACAAAACTGTTGTACTCTCTCTTCAATACAGTTCTGACCGAAAAGGGAAGCTTTGGCGCAATGAATTCAGAACCAAAGGGGATAAAGGAGTTTACTTTTTCGGAATACTTATCATAAATTTCCCCGAATTTCCTTCTGAGGAATTGTTCTTCGGCGAACATTATCCTTTCATAGTAAAGCCAGTAAATCAGAGAAAAGAGAACAGTGAACCAGACCGATCTCAGGAAAAGAACCGGGCCCAGCCACATTAAAAAATTGCCGAGGTAAAGAGGATGTCTCAAAAGTGAATAAGCGCCTGTAACGTTCAGCTCCCATGCTATCTGCCCGTCACCGGTATTACGGCCTGATGTTCCTTTTGGAGCAAATCCGACTGTCAGAATTCTTACAAGCTCCCCGAGAAGGCTTACTCCGAGAAAGATCATTTCGTCGCGGAGGTCAAAAAATATCGCCTGTCTGTTTCCGAGGTACATCATCAGGATACCCGCAGCCACCAGGAACAGAGGAAGCCAGCTTCTTCTTTTGAAGAGCCAGTTTCCGCTTTTCTCAAATTCATGAACAAGTGCCATAAATGTTTCAGTTGATGCGGCAAAAGTAGAAAAATTTTAGAAACTGTATCTGACCCTCAGGAAAACCATATTTATCCGTGACTTGCTCCCTGCCAGTTCACCTTTAAAATGCTGCCATATCATAGAGAAGTCGACATTTTCAGCCATTGAATAATCGACCGATGGTCCTGTAAAATATCCTTTGAGATCGGGGAACCACATTGCTGAAAGGCCCAGGTTCAGAAGTGGTGTGGCAGCCCAGGTGAACTGTCCGAATGCCGAGAATTCTGAGAATGCAAGATCCTTTGCAGAAAGATTCCCTGTATATAAGCTTGTGAAACTTTTCAGATCCAGAGGATTGTTGCAATACATCAGCTGAAACTGAAGCATAGAATTATCACTGAATATTTTGTCTATACCGGCTGTAATAATTGAAGTGCCGGAGGTATCACTGAAAGATTCAGCCGGATGGAACCATGTTCCTTCCCCACGGAATGAAAATGACCCTACAGATCCCGACCATCCGGCTCCGGCGACAATATCGGAGCTGTTTGAATAACCAGCCAGGAGCTGAAAATCATATCCCCATTTACTGAAACGGAACAAACCGGCTGCCGTTATATCATCTTCGCTGTCGGCTTTAACAGCAATCTCCGCTACAGAAGAAGAAGCCGGATAATACTGCAGCCGGATCGCATCGCTTCCCGGTCTTTCAATATAATCAATATCAAAGAAAGAGTAGGCATTGAAAATATCATTCGGATTCCATACGAAGGTCTGTCCCCAGTTTATTCTCTGCCTCCCTATCCGTGCCTGGAATTTTTCATAATTGAAATCGATCCAAAGTCTGTCAATTGTTGTATTAAGAAAAAAAGATTCTTCATTGAAGATGTTCCACGACATATCGATAATTCCCTCGTCGGAACCTGTCATTTCGGGATACCCGATTCCCATCCGGGTCATATCGCCTGTGAAAAGTCTGTTGCGAAACTCAGCTGCAATTGTAATGTTATCATTAAGATATCCCTTAAAATTAAGCCTGTTATGAAGCAGGAAGTCATTTATGAAAGGCCCTGAAAGAGTGTCAAACATTACACTCTGCATTGATGTGATATATCCGCCAAGAGAGATTTTCTTCAGCTCGTCCTGACCATTTAAACCGTTGATTGTGAAAAGGAAAAACAGAAATATTGAAATCTTTTTTTGCATTACTTATCAAAACCTTTTATTATTTTCTTTCATCTGAAACAACTTTCCCGTCCTCCAGTGTTATAACCCTGTGGGCCATTTTTACAACCCTCGGGTCGTGCGTAGAGAAAATGAATGTTATTTTTTCCTCATGGTTAAGCTTTTCCATTATTTCAAGAAGGGTTGTGGCCGCTTTTGAATCGAGGTTTGCGGTCGGTTCATCGGCCAGAACGAATTTTGGTCTTGATGCAAGAGCCCGTGCCACCGCCACCCTCTGTTGCTGTCCGCCTGATAATTTTGAAGGCCGGCTGTTTATTCTTTCGCCCAGACCAACAGCCTTTAACAATTCGATTGTACGCTCATCTTTTTTGTCTACGGGCCATTTTTGAAGAGTCATAATGAATTCAACATTTTCTTTGGCTGTCAGCACAGGAATAAGGTTATATGACTGGAACACGAAGCCTATATTATTAAGCCTGAAATCTATAAGCCGGGAAGGTTTAAGTTCTGCCAGATTTGTTCCGTCAATTATTATCTCCCCTGATGTAGGCATGTCCAGGCCTCCGATAAGATTAAGAAGGGTGGTTTTACCCGAACCTGACGGACCGACTATTGCTGCGAATTCGGCCTCCTCAAAGTGCAGGGTCACATCATTCACTGCATGAACCTTTACTTCTGATGAATTATATATTTTATTAACATTTTTCAGTTCAAGTACTTTCATGACATTTCAGTTTAA
>CAZWUB010000016.1:13966-38901 GCA_964637415.1 uncultured Rikenellaceae bacterium | reverse complement strand
ATGAATAAAAAATCTTCAGCAAATGCCATTCCCAGGCGGGCATTCCTTCAAAAAGCGGGAATTGCTGTAGCTGCGCTGGGGTTATACCAGTATGGTTGCTCAACGAGCAGAAAAGCAGTTAAGACAGCTGCACAGGATACACCGATCCCTGGATTCGAGAGAGCACCGGATACAGGAAGATCGGAAGGCTGGGTACCTGTTTCCGACCGGAAGATCCGTGTGGGGATAGTCGGTTATGGTGTCTGCAGGTTCGGAGCCGATTTCGGTTTTCAGAATCATCCGAATGTTGAAATAGTTGCTGTCAGCGACCTGTTCCCTGATCGCTGTGCTGCCCTTGCCAAAGTATGTAGCTGTTCCAAAACTTATCCTTCTCTTGAAGAATTGGTGAAGGATGATAAAATTGAAGCCGTATTTGTTGCAACAGATGCTCCCAGTCATGCTAAACATGTTATAGATGCCCTGAGACATGGGAAACACGTTGGATGTGCGGTCCCTGCAGTTTTCGGATCACTCGAAGAGGCTGACAGATTGTTTGAAGAAGTTAAAAAAAGCGGACTTAAATACATGATGTTTGAAACCTCCTGCTTCAGGGAAGATAATTATGCAATGCAGCAGATCTATAAGGCTGGGGGATTTGGTAAGCTGGTTTATTCGGAAGGTGAATATTATCATTATATGGAACAGCCGATAGATTCTTACAAAGGCTGGCGGATCGGGTTGCCTCCGCAATGGTATCCCACACATTCAAATGCATACTATATCGGAGTCACAGGGGGTTCATTCACAGAAGTCAGTTGCATTGGTGTTCCGAGTATCATCGAACATCTGAAGCCGGAAAATAATATTTACAGGAATCCGTTCGGGACCGAAATCGCCCAGTTCCGGACAAGTGAAAACGGAGTGTCAAGGATGGGGGTGACATGGGATACTCCCGGAGACGAAGGAGAAAGAGGAAGGATACGTGGCCAGAGAGGTTCATTCAACGGAAAATATGAGGGTCTTGAGAAAAATCTTCCGGATCTGAAAAGACCACCGCTTCCTCCCGGTGTTCCGGCAGGGGGACACGGAGGTTCTCATGGTAATCTGATGAATGAATTTGTTATGTCAATTCTTCAGGATCGCAAGCCGTTGGTCGATATCGCCATGGCTCTGAACTTAACCGTTCCGGGAATAGTCGCTCACAAATCGGCATTAAAAAGTGCCAGATCAATGAAAATACCCCAGTATAAATTATAAAGCATCTGGTAACGCAAATATTCTTCAACACCTCCGGCGTTGTAAATCAATTGTATACACGTACCATGGGTATAACCATGGCTATCGGGATCAGATGCCCCGCCTAAGCGCATTGCCGTCAACCTAAGTCCCAGTACAAAATTTTTTTGCATGCCGGTATGCATATGTAGCCATTACGCTGGCAACTGCATTCCAGAAACCGGTATGTGTGTTCCCGTTAGGATTAAAATTTCTTGTGCGGATACAGTCGATCCAGTTATCAAGATGATATTTGCTGTCGTCGCTCAGACTGACAGTCGTTTCATTCTAAGGCATTCACTTTTGACTGCTATTCTCAATATTTATTAAGCTGTGGATCGAAACAGCCTTGCCATCGGCGGATATACCCTGAATGTTTACTTTATATTTTCCTCTGATGTCTGAACTATTGAATTCAATTCTTATATTCCCATTTTTCCCAACTTTTAAAGAAGGGTTCCAGTAAAGTGTATTTCTGAAGTCGGGTTCATTGTTCTTTACATCCATAGCACCTGAATAATCGGGAGATACGAATTCATAAACAGGATCAATTATTCTGTATTGTTTCCTTAGTGCATTATCAGGTAACGGCACATTGGAGAAATCTGCCGAACTGGTTATTACATTAACAATCCCGTCAAATATGAAATCACCAACCATGTATTGTTCATTTACTACCTCAACTTTTTCAACATTCCCTGGATTAAGGCTGGCAACAACAGAAGGATTCCTGATTATTACCCCATCAATCATTGTCACAGGCGGGGCATCAAAGAGTTCCTTCCCTAAAATATTATACATAGCAATCTCGTAGGTGCTTCCACTTTTCTTTAACGAAATCCCCGGGACAATTTCAAAAAAAACTTCCTGCATATCAGAGAGTTCAGCCCATTCTTTAAGGTAAACTTCCGATGTTGGCTTACCATAGAATCTTAACGGCTTCTGAAATGATAAATTCTGGCATGATATTGTTTTTCCTATGAGCGAAGCACCAAATACTTTCTCAACCTGATAGTTAATACTCCAATCAGCAACAAAAGAAGGAGTCAAATCCCAATCTGATTCTGACCTGATATCACAGTTATTGTATTCACCTGAAAAGGGCGATTCCAATGATATTATATATGTTTTGTTATCATCTGGTTGGATGATCAGATCATGAATATCTTCATCAATGGGCATTCTGAATGTGAATCTGCCGGTATCATCTGTTTTAGCATATCTGAAAACAGGAATTTCCCCCGGGCTTGAGAGCAATACATATTCGCCTGCCGGGGCAAATTGATTATCGCTTGTCCGGAGAAAGCCCGATAAAAAATGAACTTCATTTTCTGCCAAATACCTGAACTGCTGCAAGCTGTCGTTAAGAATTTTCTGCCAGTCGAGCCAGTTGCTTTTTCTACCCGGAAGAAAGCTGTCAATAAGTTCGTTGGAAAATCTCCCATGCCCTTTTAAAATCTCTTCCGGAAGTAATCCGAACTCACTCCCAAAAACAATATATTCCGATGCATCCAGGTGACTTTCTTCAGTTATCAAAGGGGAGATGGAAACACTCAGAAACATGGAATCCACTTCAATGGAAGGCCTTTCTTTTCTCAGAATAATAGTTTCATTTCTTCTGGTACCGAATGTGTCCAATTTATCATTAGCCGGATGATGAATCGATGAATCAGGAGTAAAAATATACCTTTCGAATGATGGTTGACCGCTTGAGTTAAAAAGAGTTATATGGTTAATACCGGGGATAAGCACCTTAGCAGGAATGCATATCCGATTTAATTCATCTGATATTTTCGCTCCCATTGTATAATTGATTTCCCCGTGCGTTTGAATAAACAGGTAGAACGAATCAGGTACTTCAGACGGATTAAACGTTATTCTCCTGACGACAAGTTCCAATGTATCAGTTGTTCTCGCGGTAATGTCAAAAAACAATGGCTGTTGATGTGCAATTCTGGTGGAGTCATCCGATGGGTCAGCCTGGATTCGTTCTGAAGGAAAAATCTTTTTATTAAAAGGGCCTCTTTTAAAAGCATTGTAGACCTTAATTTCTTTTTGAAAGCAATTTTCCGGCAGGAAATTTCTCATCCAGTTTGTATAAGCCCTTATTGTGTAGTCTCCGTTACTTAGTGTGTCTGGTAACATTAACTGCCCGTATCCGAAACCTTTATCAACCATTACCCTTGCCTGGCAGACAGGAATATTGAAAGGATTTAATACTTCTATATACGAAAGCCGGCTGTGCGTTGTGAGATGTGAGCTTTGTCTGTCAAAAAGCCACATACTGAACCACAAAACCTCTCCGGCAATATATTCTTCCCTGTCAGTGCTTACAAATATTTCTTCGCGTGGCACAGCAATTGTGTAGGCTTCAAACCGCCGGATAAGATTATCCATCGGATTCTCTGCCTGTCCATATACGTTGACATTAAGAACAACTATCAGTATAACCAATACGAACAGAGTAATTCTTTGCCTGATTTTTTGCGAACTATGAATGGAACTATTTATCATCATCCCAGAAATCAGGTTTAACAGAAGTACCGTGTGCTTCACAAAAAACACAGCCAGTGTTCCGTGTGCAAATTATATAAGGCGGCTTTTGGTCTAAATGGTCTTCAAGTATCCATAGATTTAAATTCAAACCCGGAATAGTATCAGGCCGATTCGTATAAATTGTTTCGCTCTGACATCCATAATCAATAATGCCAGATCCCTGAAATTTTTCCTTTATAAACAGTCTTTTTGTGGAAACTGCTGATACACTGAAATAACCCAATATTTTCCTGTGAGAATCTTCGACACAATATAAATTATTTTTTAGGTCAGATGGAATAATATCATAAAGTCCTCCAGTCTGATCTGATAAGCTTTTCAGACGATCCCAGTACAAAAATTCGTTCTCGTTCATTGAAAATTGCCTTGCCTCTATGCTATACTTTATATCCAATTTTTCACGCGGGTTGGTAATAGAAAGTACAGGTTGTTTCTTTATTGCGCCACCAGAAATACCTGAAGAATTTTTTATTGAAATCCCATCTGAATTGACTGAGGTCCAACATACTTTATTAATATTTTCAAACGGCAGATGATATTCCCAGGTTTCAATGTACTCCCATTTGAAAAATTGGCATATATTTTCAGTATCATAAGTATCCAGAAAAATGTCACAACCTTCTACAGCAGGTCGGGAGTCTTCGATAACCTTTTTCTGATAATACATGCTGTCAATGGGTGGTACCGGCAACATTCCGGTCGGTTCTGATTGATAGGTTAAGAATCCAAACTCCTTTGTAGTTTCAACCTTTAGAGTATATTCCCTTCCAATAACACCACTGAAATCTGAATAATCGGGCGTATATACTCCGTAGTTCGATGTTTCTTTCATAGTGTAATAATTGTCTGAATCGTCAGAGATTGAAACTGTGCAACCTCTGACAAGCTTTGGCACCTTCCCTTTCCAGAGAGGGTATGTGACAGAGAGTTTGACATAACTGCCACCAGGCTGGTCAGTAATTAATCCCTCAATAATTAGGGCATCACTATACTCATCAGTGACCGGAGTAAAATCATTTACGCAACTAACAGTTATGCTTAGTCCCAATATCAGGGCAATTATCTTTATAAGATTCATATTTAAAAATCAAACCTGAATGTAACAGAAGGTATAGGTCTTCCAAATAACGATAATATGTATCCTTTCAGAACTTCTTCCTCCTTCCGGAAATAAATCGAGTAAGGATTCTCCCTCCCGAATAAGTTATACACTGAAATGATAAGAGCAGGATGTGCAATTTTCTGCTCTTTCAGGTTACCGCTTATTTTACACGAAATATCAAACCTTAATGTGTATGGTAACCTGTATTTATTCCGGTCGGAGTAATCGACAAGGAAGAAATTCCTCATTTTATACACCGAAAGAGGATAAGTTACCGGACGTCCTGTGCTGTATATTAAATCTCCTGATAAACTTAATCTTCTTGAATAAAGGTAATTGAATGTAAGAGCAAGGTCATGAGGTTTGTCAAAATTTGCCGGGTACCAGTTCCCTGAATTAATAGTTTCTTCTTTAAAAACTCCAAGACTTTTTACAAGGCTCCTTGAATACGTATAAGCAACATTAAATAAGAATTTACCCTGAGTATTTTTTAAGGAAAATTCGATACCTTTTGCCTCCCCTTTCGCATCTATCAGGTGCTGTTCAATATTTTCAATCATGGTCAGGCTTGTTCCACCTTTATAATCCACCATATTTCTTATTTCTTTAAAATATGCCTCTACTGAAAATTCTAATTTTTTATTAAACAATAACTGGTAAAAACCCGCTGCATATTGATCGCCGATTTCCGGTTTCAGGTGATAATCACATAGTTTCCATGTATCTGTCGGGGAAATACTGACTGTATTTGTCAGGAGATGAAGATACTGACGTGTACGGTTATAGTTGATTTTTACAGAAATATTATCAGAAAGCCGGAAATTTAATGAAGCTCTGAGTTCAGGGCCGGCATACTTGCTTACCAACTTCCCGGAACTGAATTCAAGAGTGTCAGTAATGCCCGAATTGCTTTTTGAAAAACCGGGATTGTAAATAAGAACATTCCGGGGACCTCTTGAGGCGAATGCTGACATTCTCAGGCCAAGGGAAAAAGTAAGGAATTTCGAAAAGGTGTATCTGTCCTCAACATACAGGGCTCCTTCAAATGCCCTTTCTCTTTCGATGACATTACTGACTATAAGAGACGAGTCGGCTCCGGGGTGGATACTTCCGGGGTTTACAGAATACCTGGTCATATCCAATCCAAAATTGAACACATTCCTGTTATGGACCAGGTTAAAATCTGATTTTAAGCCAGAACTATTTATTCTATGAGATAGAATATATTCTTCTCCCGGGAAATCCTGATTAGTCATTTCATATCCATAAACACTGTTATTGATTGAAAAAGAAGAGTAAAACCGGCTGTTGAATGAATGCCACCATCTCAGACCTAAAATATTATTAGTGTATTTGTATTTTGAGGTTGAGATGAAGCGAAAATTATCACTACTAAGATATGAAGACAGCTCAATTTTGTTTTTTTTATCAGGGTTATAAGTAATTCCACCATTCAGATCGTAAAATGAAGCCCTGCTGTTGTGAATTACAGGATCCTTAATCAGGCCAAAAACCCAGTTTGAATACGTGGTTCTGCCGGCAAACATATAAGATAAGGTATCATTTATTATCGGGCCTTCCAATAACAAATGTGTTGTAATCGGGCTAATACCTGCACTTCCCCTGAATTCTTTTTTATTGCCTTCTCTTGTATCAATATCCAGCACAGAGGAAATCCTGCCTCCATATCTTGAGGGGATACCTCCTTTATATAATGACACATCCTGAATAATGTCGGAATTGACTGCGGAAAAGAAACCGAATAAATGTGATGAAGAGTATAATGGAGCACCGTGCAGAAGTATAAGGTTTTGGTCGGCAGAACCACCTCTTACGTTGAAGCCTGCAGAGCCCTCTCCTACAGATTTAACTCCGGCGATAAGTGTAAGGCTCTTTAATATATCTGATTCACCCAATGATGTCGGCAGTAATTTATGCGTTTCCAGATTAATTCTTTCCAGCCCGGATTCGGATCTTTCAAGAACATTTCTCAAATCAGAAATTAAAATTTCCTGAAGCCGGATCAACTGGTTTGACATTTCAACATCCATTTTACCACTCCCGTAAAGTGCAATTTTGAAGGTCCGGTTCTGCATTCCGACAAAAGAAAAATTCAATACATATATTCCCCGGGGAAGAGTTATCGAATAGAAACCTTCGTGATTACTATTTGCTCCTGTAAGGAGGTTTTGCTCATGAACAGTTGCGCCCGCAACCGGTTCTTTTGTAACTGTGTTTATAATATGTCCTGTTAAAGTAACATTTCCCTTTAAAAATCTGTCTGAAGGATTGCCTATCAGATAAGAAATGGTATCTCCCTGGTTATTCAGGGATTCAACACTTATGAATTGTAGTTCATTCAGGGATCTGTTTTCAACATTAACAGTGTCATTCAGGGATAGCAGTTTGATATTAGTAATAATAATATTATGGTCTCTGTCAATATAATAATTAAGCGAGGTCTCCCTGAAAAGGTTTTCAAGAATGCATATCATGGATTTGCATTCAATATCCGGAATCTCAAGATTCAATATCCATTCATCCTTATAAAAGAACTTTATATCAAACCTTTTTTCCGCCTCAGCCGCAAAGTCCTGAAATGACTGGTGTTTATAATCCCACTCAACATTCAGATTTTCCTGGCCTTTCAAGTTACATGAAATAAAAAATAATATGGTAAATGCTGCCAAAAATTTCATTTCTGATCTGTATTATTTTGACTGATCGCGTCATAATACCTGATTACCTCGATAAAACTGGCAGGATTTTTTTTTGAGACCTTCAGCCTGTTCTCCCGGATGAAGTCTTTTACTTCATCAATCCGGGCTGACATTAAAACCTTATAAAGAGTTCTTAATCCTTCAATTGGATAGAGAAGGCCGTCGGACATAAAATAAATAGTATGAGACTCATTGAATGTACCATCACTATTCATGTCAGCCGAGGTTGAGAACGACTTTTTATACTTCACGAAAAGGGATGAATTTCCCCTGTACAAGTGCTGAATGTAACCTGAAAAGTTATTAAGGGTATCATTTTTAATGTTAACAAAACTATATTCCTTTCCATCATAGAGCAGCGAGAAACTATCAACCATTTCCTTATTCAACTGAACTATATCCTCTAAGTTGACAGGTGTTATTATTTCATCATTTACAATATCGTATTTGAGTCTGACATTATTGTAAGTTTTCGAATTCATTGTAACAGCACCCTGCAAAAAGAGATCAGAGAACAAAAACTGGCTCACATCGAATTTACGATATTTATTAGTCCATTTAATTCCATTATAAAAATCCTGCCTGTTCTGAATCGAGTCCGGATCCTGTAAGGCTGAATATGAACACGATGTTGAATAATAGTCACCACATGGGGAGGTATATGCAACTATGCTGATAAACATATTGAAGATCAAAGACATATTAACTATCTTTGTTTTCATAGAATTTAGTCTTAGTCGGTCCTTTTATTATAGTATAAATATAAAATTAAAGTAAGTTAAAACAAGAAAAAACCGAAATAGTTTTCGAATATTTTCATAGATCAAACACAGGTAAAACTCAGAATTATATTAAATGGGAAGAGCAGTATTTATTCCACTTCTATTGTCAGAGTAGCCATTAAGTCATTATCTAAGTAGAAATTCAGATTGTAAGTTCCAGGTGTTCCGTCTGGATAAATCTCAACTGTTGCATCGCTGCTTCCTGAAACCTTACTCAATCCAATATGTGCAGCATCATTTGATGTCAGATAGCGAATATCCCAATAACCGTTAGAAACGACAATATCCACTCCATCAACATATGGGGTAAGAGGTGTTGTCCCATCAAACTGTATTTCACTATTTGTGACTTCCGTTTCCTCACAATAAAGATACAAATAGGGGTCATCCAGATTGTTCTTCCTCCAACTCTCATCTGTAAACGATGCTGTAAAAAATGCTAAAATAATCAAAAGGGAGGCTAATACTTTTGTTTTCATACTTTTTAGTTTTAGTTGAATATCAATTCGATTCGAAATTTAAAAATATTTAGGTAAATATAAAAAAAAATACAACCCGGTATTCACACAGGTCTGTTCCATTGACTAATTTCTAATCATGTGGATATTTTAATGACACTGTGGAAAATAGTTTAATTAGATCCTGTCATCTACCTGATGACTTAGCTTCAAGGCTTCACTTTTGTTCTTTGTCGCTATAGTTTAGAAGTCGTGCGGTCGTGTAGTCATTCAGTCATGCAGTCGTGCAGTCGTGCGGTCGTGCAGTCAAGGTAAATACTATCCAAATTTATTCGGCCTTATGTCGATAATGATAAAAAGCTTATTTATGAATGTAAAAGCCTGTGATAAGGCCCGCCTGCAGCACATTCTTGATGCAATAATGGAACATCATCATTGAAGACCTTCCAATTCTTAAAGAACAGATCGTTTCTATAGTAAAATGGTTAACTTAAGAAGCAGTATTACTTAAATGGATCCCATTAAACCTTTACCGGGTGATCTACTATTTCTTCTTCCGTATTATCCCAGTAAAGCTTTTTCCCCTGCCGATATGCATATGTTGCCATAACACTTGCAACTGCATTCCAGAAACCGGTATGTATGTTCCCGTTAGGATTAAAATTTCTTGTGCGGATACAGTCAATCCAGTTATCAAGATGGTATTTGCTGTCGTCACTAAGACTGACCGGTCCTAATTTCATATTGTACTCCGGGGTTGTGACTATCTCTGCTTTACCAGATTTAACAGCTGCATCCAAACCTGAAAAAAAATCAAATCCGCCGGGAAGATCCTGATGTTCAGGTATAAAGAACCATCGGGCGCTTCCTTCACCACCGTGAGCAAAAAGAGTCCCCTCCTTCCCTCTTATACATGTGTAATCGCCGAACTTATTGGCATAGCTCGAGGCATAGGAATGCAGGATTTTTTTATCATCATATGTGGCAAGTGCCTGGATCGTATCAGGATTTTGTCTTATATCCGGCCAGCCGAAGATACCACCGTTTGCAACCATTGAATCGGGGATGGAAGCATCAATATAAAAATTGACCAGTCCGCTTGCATGGCTCATCCACTGTGAGGTGATCCCGCCTGAATAATCACGGAATATCCTGAATTCAAAATATTTCCATGGATCGAACGGAGTGTATGGCTTACCAAGAAGCCACCTATTCCAGTCAGTATCCTCCTCTCTAATTGCCGCTACATCCGGATCGCCTGGTTCGTGCCACCGGTGATTATTATCATTCCATACCTGTTCAATCTTTGTTATCTGTCCTAATTTACCCGAGCGTACTATGTCCCTGACTTTAATCTGCATCGGATCGCTGAGCCATTGGGATCCCATCTGCACCACCTGTTTTGAAGAAAGAACAGAACTTCTTGCCAGTTTTGCATCCTCCACATCGGTCGAAAGAGGTTTTTCGCAGTAACAATCCTTTCCGGCTTTGACAACTTCTGCAAGGAGCCTGGCATGCTGAAAATCACCTGTCGCGATCATCACCGCATCCAGTTCCGGCAATACCAGGAAATCCTCAGAATACTTGAACTGTTTTACATCATTACCGAAGAGCTTCTTACAATTGGCGGCAGCTTTCTCCCTGTTATTTTTCCAGATATCGCAAACCGCAACAACACCAAGATTTTTGTCTTTTTCCGACATCTTCACCATTCTCTGGTGACCAGTGCTTCGGGCACCACAACCAAGAAATCCGATATTTACACGGTCGTTTGCACCAATGATCCTGTTATAAGAAACAGCACCCTGTGCCGTCTTAATAGTAATTGCAGCACCGGCCATTCCTGCAGCAGCTTTTCCTATGAATTTCCTGCGTGATAATTCCTTCTTAATCATATCATTATTTTTATGCATTGATGAAAATTTTCATTCTTATAACTATTTAAATCTAATCTCCCTGACCCTCTATATCAATATTCAAACATTTACATCACGATCATTTATCCCTTAATTCGATCATCAAATATAAAAGATTCCTGAGATTTAATTGAAATTTTTAAGAAGTCAGGATGATTTGGATTTATCAGGAAATTTTCCTCTTTTGGTAAAATTGCTGATGGAACTTTTAAGACTGCCGATCCGGATCCTGCTATCCACTGGTCACCGAATGGCTGACATTTTCTGTAACCAGGATCACCGTTTTTGTTCCAGCCCTCAGGGAGGTCGCTGACAGATATTTCTAAAATTTCAATTTCATCAGGAATAGTTATTTCCATGATAATAAATGGTATTACAAAATCTGATGAACCTCTGTGTACCACGCTTTCAAGGCATGCCAGTGATCTTGAGCATGCGGTATATATCATAATAATACCGGCAGAGTTCCATCTCGCAGGGAATCCGGAGGCAGTGAGTTTTCCGGACCATTTCCTGTGGGTAATCCGGTATACTTCCATTTATGCAGTGGCGCCAAATTCAATACGAACCAACTCTTCATAGATGAGGTCTATTCCCGTAACTGAGTTTAAAAGATTGATTGGTTTCGTATTGCCCAGTCCAAAGGATTCAGATTTCAGCCATCTGTTAAACTCATCAGCAGATTCAAACAATTCAATTCCCTTTTTGTACAATTCCTCAAGTTTAAGAATATGTTCGTTCAATCTGACCGGTAGCTTTTTTCCTGATTGACGATAGGAGTACAATGTTTTTGTGCTGATTTCAAATATTTTCTCTGCAAGAAATTTATTAGGCAATGAAGAAATTTTTAAAACCCTGCCGAAAATTTCATCAGACTTTTCATTTGAATTTAATCCCTCAATAATATTCTTTCTCACAGAATTATAATGCTGAAATGTAACACTTTGTCTTGAAGCATCTTTAATGTATTTCACATTATCCGGATCATTCAAAGTCTGCGAATTAGTCTGAGGATCTTTTTCAGTCATTCTATGGCGGAGTAAAATCGTATCCAAAAATGATGAAATATTAGTGTAAACAGATGATGTATCGCTTTTACCAGGAACCGATGAAGCATGTTCTTCAGAAGATGATTCCTTGAATGTTTTAGCTAATTCATTGACTATTTTAACAGTATCTGTTTCAGTCAATCCGGTTTTTCTTGCTATTGACGCTATAATATCATCTTTGACCTTTTTCATTTTGTTAAATAAGGTAATTATTCACTTATATGCAGGTAAATTTACCTGATTTCCTACAAATGTGCAATAAATTCGTCATCGATTTTTCCTGGCAACTTTGATTACCTCAGGAAAGAGGTCGTGCCGTCGTGCTTTGCCAGCCGTAGCCAAAGCGAAGGCTGGCAGTCATGCAGTCGTATAGCCAGTGTTCATTTAATTCAATTGGTTATTTTTATTCGATCCCATTACGTTTGATTTCTTCGAGGAACATTCAGCAACTACTGCAGAATAAAAAATATTCATATTTTTGTTAAATGAACATCATAGACAAAAATATTGATCAAATACGTGATTTATGTGACAAGCACAAAGTGGCAAAACTGTTTGTATTTGGATCCGTATTGTCAGACAAATTCAGAAAGAGCAGCGATATTGACCTTATTGTCGATTTTCAGGATATAGATCTTTATGAATATGCCGATAATTATTTTGATCTCAAATTTGCTCTGCAAAAGATCCTGAAAAGGAATGTTGATCTTCTGGAAGATAAAGCTATCAGTAATCCCTACCTGAGAAAATCCATTGATTCCTCAAAGCAGTTACTCTATGGATGAGGAAATCAAAACCTGGCTTTTTGATATAATTCAGTCAATCACTGAGATTGAGACTTTCTTTGAAGGCAGCCCTAATAGCTTTACACATTATGTATCTGATTTAAAGACAAAAAGAGCCGTTGAGAGAAATATTGAGATTATCGGGGAGGCTGTTAACCGGATTTTAAAAAAAGACAAACATTTTAAACTCGAAAATGCAGAAAAAATAATAGGCACAAGGAACAGAATTGCTCATGGTTATGATAAAATATCGGATTCCCTGATCTGGAGTATAATCATAAATCATCTGCCTAAGCTGAAAGAAGAGGTAGGGAATCTTTTGAAATAAATGAATTCTCATCATAATCCTTAAAATTCCCTTGTAACCTATTATAATAATCTCTTAAGATAATAGTTAAATTCAGGCTACACTGCTCTGTCTTTGCACCATAGGTCGTGCGGTCGTGAAGTCGTGCAGTCGTGCGGTCGTGCGGTCGTACAGTCATGCAGTCATGCGGTCATGCGGTCATGCAGTCTTGCAGTCTTGCAGTCTTGCAGTCATGCAGTCATGAAGTCGTTTTAAAAAATAAATCCGCTAAAATTATTTTTTTGATTCCCGGTGAAATATGTGGATTCTCAAATCAGTCCCGGAAGATTTTCAGTAATAGTATTATTTTTTTTATCATTACAATCGTATTGCAATCCCCGATTGTATTGATAGAAATGGTAAATCTCCAGGATATAAAACCAACCAGAAGGATAATCTCGCTTAGAGAAAAAACTGTTTCTGCCGAAAGGTATCTTTCAATCGAACAGGCTAAAATTATTACCAGGGTATATAAGCAGAATGAAGATCTGCCTGTAATAATCAAACGGGCCAAAGCCCTTGCCCGGTCACTTGATGAGATTTCCATTTCAATCGATCCTGAGGAACTTATTGTGGGTAACAGGACTGCAGGGATCAGAGCCGGAGTTGTATTTCCTGAAGCAGGTATAGCCTGGCTTTCAAAAGAGATTGAGTCAGTTCCTTACAGGGAACAGGATCCTTTTAATGTCAGGAAAGAGGATGCCATATATTTCAAAGAAAAGATTGAACCGTTCTGGCGGGGAAAAACTCTGGAAGATGACATTTACAGATCTTATGGGGATGAGCTTGCCGCTATTGAAAAGGTTGTAAAAATAAACCAAAAAGATCACGCCCAGGGTCATATATGTCCCAATGCAGAAAAATGGCTAAAATATGGTCCTGCCGGTCTTCTGAAAATCGCCAGGGAAAAAGCCGGAACAGAATCGGATGAAAGGGAAATCTTTTATAAGAGTGTCTGCATTACCCTTGAAGCTGCATGCAGGTTTATCAGACGCTATGAAACACTTGCAAGAGATCTTGCCAAAGATCAGTCTGACAGGTCAGCTAAAGAAAATCTTGAGAAGATAGCAGTTGTCTGTAAAAATATCTCTTCAAATCCGCCGTCATCATTCAGGGAAGCTTTACAATCTGTATGGTTCCTCTTCGTCATTCTTCAGATGGAATCGAATGCCTCCTCCTTTTCACCCGGACGAATGGATCAGTATTTATATCCTTTTTTTATCGATGACTTAAAAGCCGGTAAAATCGATCTTAATGAAGCTGTTGAACTTCTGGATGCATTATTCATCAAGTTCAACCAGATCGTTTATATGCGCAATGCACATAGCGCCAGATATTTCGCAGGATTTCCAATCGGGTTCAATATTACAATCGGAGGACAGGATAAATCAGGAAATGATGCCACAAATGACCTCTCATTCCTCATTCTGAAAGCGCAGGATCATATCAGGCTTCCTCAGCCAAATCTTACAGCCAGGATACACAAATCCTCATCAGATGATTTTCTGAAGGAATGCAGCCGTATTATCGGTTTGGGGACAGGGATGCCCCAGATTGTTAATGATGAATCGATAATTCCATCCATGATCAGAGCAGGTGTTGGCAAAGCTGATGCCAGGGATTATGCACTTGTCGGGTGCGTTGAACTTAGCACTCAGGGGAATTATCTCGGATGGAGTGATGCTGCAATGTTCAATATGGTAAAGGTGCTGGAGCTGACCCTGAATAACGGCATTTGTATGATCACGGGAAAACAGACCGGATTGCAGACTGGGTACCTGTATGATTATGATAACTATTCTGATTTTGAAAAAGCCTTTGCGGACCAGATCTTTTTTTTCATCGGCGAAATGATAAAGGCTTGCGAGATCGTTGAGGAATGCCATCAGATCCATCTCCCCTCTCCATTTCTTTCATCGGTTATCGATGATTGCCTTGATAACGGAACAGATGTAACCAGAGGCGGTGCCATGTATAATTTCTCAGGAATACAGGCAATCCAGATCGCAAACATTGCCGACAGTCTGGCGGTCCTGAAGGAGCTTGTGTTTGATAAGAAATTTGTTGATAAAAGGACTTTTCTTGAAACATTGCGAACCAACTTTGCAGGTAATGAAATACTAAGGCAGAAGTGCCTTCATATACCCAAATATGGAAATGATGTGGAATGGGTTGATGAATGTGGGACAAAGTGGGTCAGATTCTTTGCAAAATCAATCGGAAAATATAAAAACTACAGGGGAGGATCATACCAGATGGGACTCTATACAGTTTCGGCACATGTTCCCATGGGAAAAAACGTTGGGGCTACTCCGGATGGAAGGCTTTCACAGACCCCTCTTGCAGACGGAGGACTTTCTCCAATGTACGGCCGGGATAAGAATGGCCCGACTGCAGTTTTGAATTCCGTTAGCCGTATACCATCAGAACTTGCAGGAAACGGATCCTTGCTCAACATGAAATTCCTCCCTGTCTATTTAAATGATGAATATTTAAGAAGTAAATTCACTTCATTTCTCAGAGGATTCTGTGCACTCCCGATCCATCATGTCCAGTTCAATGTTATAAGTCCGGACGAACTGAAAAAAGCAAAAGCTGATCCGGAATCCTACCGCGGTCTGACAATAAGAGTGGCGGGATATACGGCATATTTTACCGAATTATCTGAAAATCTGCAGGATGAAATAATAGAACGCACAACCCATGGAGTATAATGCAGATATCGAGGGTTTAATCTTTAAAATCAAAAGGTTTTCAGTTCATGACGGACCAGGGATAAGAACTGCCATCTATCTGAAAGGATGCCCTCTCAGTTGTGCCTGGTGTCACAGTCCCGAAGGAATCAGTCCTGATATTTCTATCTGGTATGATAAAAACAACTGCATTACCTGCGGACAATGTGTTGATGTATGTCCAAATCATGCATTAAGTATGATTAAAACTCCCACCGGAATTGTAATTGAGATCAACCGGGAATTATGCAATATGACCGGAAACTGCGTAAAAATATGTCCGTCCGATGCAATGAGATTTACAGGAAATAAAATTCAGGTATCCGACCTGTTACAGGAGATTGAGAAAGACACAGTTTTTTATAAGAATTCCGGCGGAGGTGTGACATTGACCGGCGGAGAAGCTCTTCATCAGCCGGAATTCACAATCGAGATTCTGAAAACCTGTATGGAAAGAAATATTCACACTGCTTTAGAAACCTGCCTCTTTGCAGATAAAGAAATTATAAGTGCTGTTTCAGCTTATACTGATCTTTTTATTATCGATCTGAAACTGTTCGATTCTGCTGATCATATTCATTTCACCGGGCAGCCCAATGAAGTCATACTTGAAAATTTTCTTTACCTTGCTTCAGAGGGAAAAGAGATAGTTGTAAGGATACCCTTGATCCCGGGCATAACAGATACGGGGAAAAACCTGGATTCAATTGAGAAATTTGTAAGGTCAACCGGAAGGGACATTCCGATAGAATATATTGATTTTAATCCGCTTGCCCGAAATAACTATGAAAAACTGGGAATACCGTTTCCAATGAATGAATTATGATGTTTAATAAATCTTAGAATAATGGATTACAAAAAGCCATGACAGCCAGACTTAATAAAATAATCAAAGTTTTAGTTTTTATATCAGTTTCTATATACCCCGTTAAAATTGTTACCGGGCAGGAAACCTATTACCATGGTTTCAGATGTCTTGATTTTAAATTCGAAGGTCGTGATGCGAAAATTGTATTTCCTGAAAAAGCTGAACCTCAGCGTCACTGGATATGGAGAGCAAGATTCTGGGGACACGAACCGCAGACAGAGATAGCTTTGCTTAATAAAGGTTTCCATGTCGTTTATATCGATGCCGCTGAATACCGCGGTAATTCCGAAGCTGTAAATCTCTGGAACCGGTTCTATGACTTTCTTCTAAAAGAATATCACCTCAATACTAAGGCAGTCCTTGAAGGAATGAGCAGGGGAGGTCTGTTCATCTATAACTGGGGAGCAGAAAATCCGGATAAAGTAGCTTGTATTTATGCCGATGCTCCTGTCTGCGATATAAGAAGCTGGCCGGGAGGAAAGGGAAAAGGAACAGGTTCAAAGGAAGAATGGGAAGCCTTTCTTGTTGCTTACAATTTAACTGAAGAGACTGTCAATGATTTCAAAGGGATGCCTGTTTATAATTGTATAAACCTGGCTAAAGCCGGAGTCCCTGTTCTGCATGTTTGTGGTGCTACAGATGATGCCGTCCCGGTTGATGAAAATACTTATGTCCTGGAAAAAAACTTCAGGGAAGCAGGCGGGAAAATCAGGATCATTCTGAAAGAGGGTATAGGTCATCATCCCCACAGCCTGAAAGACCCCTCTCCTATTGTAAGATTCATACTATCAAATACTTCCCCTGCACTCCTTGACAAGCCTATGCCGGTTGAAGCCCTAATGTCAGTTAATTTCCGGAGTGATCTGAATAATTGCAGAATAAAATTTGAAAATGAAAAGAAAGGACGTGTTGCTTTTCTGGGAGGATCCATTACATATAATCCGGGATGGCGGGTAATGGTTTCTGACTTCCTGAAAAAAAAATTCCCCGGTACTGAATTTGAATTTGTTTCCGCCGGCATTCCATCTTTAGGTTCCACTCCCGGTGCAATGAGATTTTCCCGTGATGTACTTTCAAAAGGTAAAATTGATCTTTTATTTCAGGAAGCTGCAGTGAATGATGCTACAAACGGAATCTTACCTGAACAACAGGTAAGAGGAACTGAAGGAATTATATATCAGGCATTACGGTCAAATCCATACATGGATATAGTGATACTTCACTTTGCCGATAAGGATAAAATGGCTGATTATAATAATGGCATTGTCCCTGAGGTAATACAGCAACATGAAAAGGTTGCAGAATATTATTCAGTTAATTCGATCAATCTGGCAAAAGAAGTCAATGACAGGATAATAAACGGAGAGTTCACATGGCGTGACGATTTCAGGGATCTGCACCCGTCCCCTTTCGGACAGGAACTCTATTTCAGGACCATTAAATATATGTTTGAAACATCCTGGAAGGATCCTGCCGGAACTGAACAAAAATCCGGATCACTACCTGAAAAAACACTTGATCCCTTCTCATATATAAACGGTCACTTTGAACCTGTCGGGAAGGTTAAAACCGGGAAAGGCTGGAGGCTCACAAACAACTGGAAACCATCTGATAAAGCAGCCACCAGAGAAGGGTTTGTGAATGTCGACGTGCTGGAAACTTCACAACCGGGTGCTACGCTCAAACTGAGATTTACAGGTAGAGCCATTGGATTGTTCGTTACATCCGGTCCGGATGCAGGGATCATTGAGTACAACATCGACGGTTCTGATTTCAGGCAGGCCGATCAGTTCACCCAATGGAGCAAAGGACTGCATCTTCCCTGGCTGATTATGCTCGAAGATGAGCTTGAAAAAGGAAAACATAAAGTGATCCTTCGTATGTCAGCGGATAAAAACCCGGCAAGCAGCGGAACAGTTTGCAGAATCCACCATATTGCAGTAAATTGATCAGTCAAATAGTTGAGAAAAAACATACTGAATTTATAAAATCTATGGAAAACAAAACCCTGATAATGATTTTGTTGTGCCTGTTCCTTAAAATTGGAAGTCTCAACTCACAAACCGGTCCGGAGACATATGTATGGCCGAAGGACCCTGCCGTAGCTGAAAATCTTAAGAAATGGCAGGGAAATAAATTCGGACTTCTTATACATATGGGACTTTATTCCGAACTGGGTACAGTTGAATCGTGGGGCTTGTGCCCTGAAGAATGGGTTAAACGTCCTGTTGATGATTATTATGAATATGCTTCAAACTACCGGAATACAAAATCAAAGTTCAACCCGGTCAGTTTTGATCCCGATAAATGGGCGGAAATATTTGAAAGTTCAGGTGCTAAATACATGATATATTCTTCGAAGCACCACGACGGATTCTGCCTTTATGATACTAAATATACTGATTTCAAAGTTACCGACAAAGGTTGTCCGTTTTCGGCAAATCCTAAATCGAACGTTCTGAAAGAGGTACTTGATGCAACCCGTAAAACCGGTATGTCGGTCGGGGTATATTTTTCGAAGCCCGACTGGACCACACCATATTTCTGGTGGCCCTATTATCCTCCGAAGGACAGGAATCCATCCTATGATATAACAAAACATCCGGACAGATGGCAAAAATTCGTTGAATTCACTCAGAACCAGATAAATGAAATAACCACCGAGTACGGGAAAGTGGATATCCTATGGCTTGACGGATGCTGGGTCCTGCCAAAATCAGCAATAACTGAAAATGTAGCTGAGTTCTGCACCTATCCTCATGATATGGATATAAACATGAAGCTGATTGCTGAAAAAGCCCGCGCAAAACAGCCCGGAATGCTTGTTGTTGACCGTTGGGTTCAGGGTGAATATGAGAACTACCTGACTCCAGAACAGAATATTCCCGCCAAAGCCCTTCCGGTACCGTGGGAAAGCTGTATTACAATGGGCCATGCATGGGGCTGGGTGAAAAACGACAGGTATAAAACATCGAAAGAGTGCGTACAACTTCTTGTAAACATAATTGCTAAAGGAGGCAACCTGCTGCTTGGTATCGGTCCTGATGGGAAAGGTGAATTTGAACCTGCCGTTATTTCAAATCTTGCTCAGATGGGTAAATGGCTCGGAGCAAACGGTGAAGCAATATATGAAACCACTCCCGTCGAACCATATTCTGACGGTAAAGTGGCATACACGGCAAAAGGCGACAATACTATTTATGCCATTTATATGCCGGCCAGGGATGAGAAACAGCTTCCATCCCATATTATGGTGCGAACAAAGCTTCCCGGGAAAGTGAAAGTAAGTCTTCTGGAGTCAAAACAAAATTTGAATTACAAAAGATTTGATGATATATTAATGGTTTCAATTCCGACCGGTTTACGTACACACCTTGCAACGAAAGAGGCGGTGGTAATCAAAATAACCGCATCATTGAGATAATTATAACATTAATCTTTTATATGAATTCAAGAGCACTTACACTTATAATTATTATCCTGATCTGCTTCAGCTCCTGTGGTAAAAAGGAAAGAGCGCCGGGCTGGCCTGTAAACAGCAGCAAACTGGATGTCCTTCCGGGTTTTAAAGATCCGCCTCCCGGCTATGGTGAGGTTCCTTTCTGGTGGTGGTCGGGAGATACTCTTAACAGTGACAGGCTGAAAGAACAACTGCGGGAATTGCATGATAAAGGAATAAGCGGTGTTCAGGTCAACTATTCTCATCTTGACACGCCTGGCTGGATGACCGATCAGGACAAACCTGAGATCTTTACAGAAGATTGGTGGAAAATCTGGTCAGAAGTATCAAAGGAGTGTGCAAAGCTCGACATGGGGATCGGTCTGAGTACATATACAATCGACTGGCCCAGAGGCGCTCCGAATTTATTTTACAAATTATTTTACAGCAAACCATACCTTAATGCATATGAGATCCAGGCAGGTGAAATTGTTACTGCGTTTGCAGGAGAGGATATAGAAATAGTAATGCCGGAAGATGCATTTGCAGCAAGGGCTTACAGATCAGAAGAGGGAGCTCCCCTGAAAGGTGGTATTGATCTTACCCCACTGATAAAAAACGGAATTCTTTCCTGGAAAGCGCCGGAAGGTACATGGGAAATATGGACATACAGGGCAGTAAGGAAAGAGGGATCATTAAATCCTCTTATGGCAGGATCAGGTGATACAGTCATAAATGGGTTTTTCCAGCCTTTTGAAGACAGGGCCCCGGGGAAATCTTCAAAGGGTCTGAATTACTTCTTCAATGATGAATTACACATTGTAGTTGGCAAATATGCATGGAACCCCGATTTTGCAGAAGAATTCAAAAAACGTAAAGGTTACGACCTTTTTGAAGTGTTACCGGCAATGTGGGTGGATATGGGGAATATGACCCCAAAGGTCAGGATGGATTATGCCGATGTCCGGATGTCACTCATCGAAGAACGCTATTTTAAACCGATTTATGAGTGGCACTCAAAAAGAGGAATGATTTACGGATGCGATTCCGGCGGACGGGGCCTCGACCCGTCGGAGTTTGGAGATTATTTCCGTGCGACACGCTGGTACAGTGCTCCGGGTCATGATACTCCCGGAGGCAAAGCCGACCTGATCAAAGGGAAAGTATCCTCCTCGATAGCAAATCTGTACCAGCGGCCACGTGTATGGCTGGAAGGCTATCACAGCCTTGGCTGGGGAGCAACACCCGAGCAGCTGATGTATGCCACACGTGAGAATTTTCTTTACGGCTGCACTCTTCTTAATCTTCATGGTCTTTATTATTCCACCTACGGTTCATTCTGGGAATGGGCGCCGCCATGCTATCATTTCAGGATGCCGTACTGGGATCACATGGATACATTTCTTAGATATTTCGACCGCCTGTCCTGGTTGATGAGCCAGGGCCATACAGTATGCGATGTGGCAATTGTTTATCCTGTTGCTCCCTATGAAGCCGAAATGGGTGGAGATACTGCAAGGAATACATCATTTGAACTGGGGAGAAAGCTGATGGCTGCGGGGATCAGTTTTGAATTTGTTGATAATGAGTCCCTCGCGAGAGCGGTTGTTGAAAACGGATGTCTTAAGGTTAAGGATGCCGGCGCCTCTTATAAAGCTTTGATCTTTGCTGATATGAAAGCCGCCCGCTGGCAAAGCATTGAAAAAGCCGCAGCTTTTGCAGAAGGTGGCGGTAATGTCTTTTCTGTTGGTGCAATTCCTTCAGCTTCCGACAGGGCAGGAAGATTTGACGGTGAACTGATCCTGATAAACGATGAAGCGTTTAAGCAAAATTGCAGATTCAATACAACAGATGAAGTAGTTACGGCTATTAAAAATTCATTCGTTCAGGATGTCTCCTGCAAAGAACAGACTGTACGTTATCTTCACCGCAAGGCAGGATTCCGGGATGTGTACATGGTTATGGATGCAAAGCCCGGATCAGTTGCAGAGTTCCGTTGTAAAGGTGCTGCAGAGATATGGGATCCCTGGACCGGTGATACCAAACCACTCCGGGTAATGAGTGAGACGCAGGCAGGCACTATTGTGGAACTTCCTCTTGAAGAATATGAAGCAAGTATTGTTGTGTTTACACCGGGTAAAAAACATAACAATCCTCCTGAAAATAAAGATCCTGATGTTAAAGAAATTTATCTCCCGCTTGAATGGAATGTCAGTTTCATCCCGACAATGAATAATAAATGGGGCGATTTCAGACTGCCTGTTGATGACAACAAGGTTATCGGGCCGGAAGCAAGACGTTTCAAATGGGCAAGGGAAACAGGAGATATGGCCAGTACTGCAATGCTTCCCGGAACAGATGACAGCAAATGGGAAGAGAAGCTACATGGATCCGGGACTCAGTTTTATGTTCTGGGACCAATTCCGGAAAATGTTGGCATTTATTACTTTGAAAAAAGGCTTGCCGCTTTGACAAGTATTGATCCTTCTGTCCCCGAATATGTTTATGGAAGAAGATTCATGTGGCAGCCATATGATATTTCATGGAGATCGGGTAAAGAAGGCGACCCGGGCCATCAGGGGTATCATGGACTTAAACGTTCCGTTACTGACGATTTTCTTTGTCTTGGGAAACCGGAACAGGCATTCAATGAGATCCGCTATGTTGATGAGGTCCCAAATGGAAGGTATTATGTCTGGACAAGTGCCACAGTACCCCGCGACATAACAGCTGATATACTTTTCAGCGCTAAGCTGCCGGATGATAAGAGTCACTCCTCTCCTGTTCTGACTCCTGCAGTAATTTTCGTAAATGGGAAACAGGTATCATTCACGGATAACGGGATCAACCTTAACGCCGGAACCAACCCGATACTGGTCAGGTATGACAATGCCGGCCGTGGTCATTTTGTATTAAGGCAAAAAGATGTTCCTGTACCGGCTGACCGTAAAATATTATCGATGCGCTGGTATGGTGATGAAGGCATAATTCCGTTCGATGTCACAGCAGGACAAACATCAGCAGAGTGGTTCAGGTTTCTGACAGCTCCCGGAACATCAGCTATTACAATTAAAACCCCGGGAGAAGCTGAAGCCTGGATTGACGGCACTCCCATGATAAAGAAGTCAGACGGGCGGTTTATCGCAGAAAAACCTTCACAGAGGGCTGCAGTTGTTGCCATACGAATTAAAGCGCCAGGCCCGGGAATCACCGGTGGAACCCTTCTTCCGGAACCTGTTACGGTTGAAACTGACGGCAGTGGTTTAATGCAGACGGGTGACTGGTCTGAAAGAGGGATACTCAATAATTATTCCGGAGGAGTGCGATACAGGAATAAAATAAATCTGACCTCATCCCAGGCTAAATCAAGGATCGTTGCCGATCTCGGTAAGGTAGCAGGAACAGCCGGAATCATTGTGAACGGGAAAGAGGCTGGCGTCAGAGTTGCTCCCCCATGGAAAACAGATATTACAGATTATGTGAAGAGAGGTGAGAATACTATTGAAATTCTGGTTTACAATACTCTGTCAAATCATTATCAGACTATTCCATCGCGGTATAAAGGGAATCCCGTTTCGGGCCTGTTGGGTCCTGTAAAGCTGCTGCTGATATCAGAATAACTATTAGTTTATAATGAAGTATTTAAATAAACCATCAGAATATAATTTAAAGCCTTTCATAGAAGTAAAGAATACAACCTACCCGGTAACTAAGGGTTGGAAGCCGGTTTGTGAAAAGCTGAACCGGGAAATTGATTCTCTGCCGGGAGAAAGAAAACTGATACTTATTGAGACATATCAGGGTGTGATACATGAAGAGCTTCTTGATAACCTTCAGACTGGTATAAATCATGACCGGTTTTTCCAGACTTCAGACTGCATGTTGTCAGAAGAAGAAATTACCGGACTTGTTTATCCGGATGTTACAGATGATCCCATTTTTGGTTTCATGACAAGTCTGAGCATGAATGATTTTTTTGATCAGGAAAAAATCAAAACTCTTCAGAAAGTAATCATGGAAATCAGTCAGGGAGTGGTTATTATTTACGGCTACGGAGCTTCACTGGTTGCACCGGAATGCGATTTGCTTGTTTATGCTGATATGTCCCGATGGGAAATTCAGCTTCGCATGCGAAAGCATCTTGTTGATAATATCGGGGTAAAGAACCGCGATTGTGAGGACTGGGGACTTCTTTACAAGCAGGGCTTTTTCGTCGACTGGAGGGTCTGCGACCAACTCAAAAAACAACTCTTTGAAAAATGGGATTTTCTTCTCGACACCAATAAACAAGGAGAACCTAAACTCATTAAAGGCAAAGCTATTATAGAAGGATTAAAACAAACAGTCCGGCAACCGTTCAGTGTGGTACCATATTTTGATCAGGGTCCCTGGGGTGGTCAGTGGTTGAAGGAGGTATGCGGTCTTGATAAATCATCCCCGAACTATGCATGGTGTTTTAATTGTGTTCCGGAAGAGAACAGCCTGTTGCTGAAATTTGGTGAAGACCTGATAGAGATCCCGTCAATTGATCTTGTCTTCATGCATCCCCGGGAACTCCTTGGAGAAAAGGTTTTTAATCGCTTCGGAGCTGAATTCCCGATCCGGTTCGATTTTCTCGACACTATGGAGGGTGGTAATCTGAGTCTCCAGGTCCATCCCCTGACTGAATACATTCAGGAAAAATTCGGAATGGATTATACTCAGGACGAAAGCTATTATCTTGTTGATGCAGGAGAAGAAGCAAAAGTATATCTTGGTCTGCGCGAGGATATTGATCCGGAAAAAATGATTAACGATCTCAGGGAAGCTCAGGCGGGAGGTACTTCTTTTGAAGCTGAGAGACATGTTCAGACATGGCCCGTGAAGAAGCATGATCATATGCTGATACCTGCAGGTACTGTCCATTGTTCGGGAAAAAACTGTATGGT
>CAZWUB010000016.1:0-13866 GCA_964637415.1 uncultured Rikenellaceae bacterium | reverse complement strand
GTAAATGTGATCTGCTTTGTTGAAGGGGATAAAATCAGTATTGAAAGTCCTGACAATTCATTTGAACCGGTTATAATACATTATGCAGAGACAGTTATAATTCCTGCCAGTGTCGGAAAGTATAGGATAAGTCCGGCAGGTGGAGAGAACAATAAGCTCTGTGCAACTGTTAAAGCATTTATCAGGTCTTAAAAATTCTGGATTTTCCGTTCCCGTGAAAAGATTTCATGTTATTTTTGGGGGGGGAAGAGCGAAGATCAGGCAATTAATAATGACAAAATATTTTACTATTAAAAAATCAAAATGAAACCCACATGTTATTTCTTACACAGACAAAAGTGAAAATAAGTCTCTAAACATGTGGGTTCCATACGACCATTAAAATCAAAATTATATACGTATGAAACAAAAAAACTATTTATGGCTGATGATCCTGATATCAGGATTATTAATTTCAGGCTGCAAACCGGCCGATAACAAACTGACCGATGAGGAGATAGCTGATGGCTGGTCTCTTCTGTTCGATGGAAAAACACTTGAGGGATGGCGCGATTTCAAAGGTGAAGCAGGAACTGTTACAGCTCCCTGGACAGTTGAAAAAGGGACACTGACAGCTCTTGGTACAGGAAGCGACAGTACCGGATATATTGTAAGTACGAAGGAGTACGGGAATTTTATTATCACCTTCGACTGGAAAATAGCTGAAGGAGGAAACAGCGGACTGCTTTATCATGTTGTTGAACGCCCGGAATATAAAGTTCCGTATGTTACAGGTCCGGAATATCAGCTGATTGATGATATTGGGTTTCCCGACAAGCTCGAGGAATGGCAGAAAGCCGGAGCGGATTATGCAATGTACCTGCCCGATAACAGCAAAAAGCAACTTGCAAAAGTTGGTGACTGGAACAGATCAAAGATAGTTTTCGATAATG
Organism: uncultured Rikenellaceae bacterium; assembly: GCA_964637415.1. Classification (GTDB taxonomy): domain Bacteria; phylum Bacteroidota; class Bacteroidia; order Bacteroidales; family VadinHA17; genus LD21. The sequence continues at coordinate 12,934 of CAZWUB010000016.1, read as the reverse complement.
GTCATGTCGAGTACTGGCTCAATGACCAGAAACTTCTTGAATTTGAAGCCTGGACAGAGGACTGGTTTACACGTAAAGAGGCAGGGAAATGGGATTTTGCTCCGGAATACGGACTTGCCCGCAGTGGTGTAATTGCCCTGCAGGATCATGGAAGCAGGACCTGGTTTAAAAATATGAAAATAAAGGAGCTCCCGCGGAAGCCCCAAAAGGAAAGCCTCTTTAACGGGAAAGACCTTACCGGATGGGAAGTTTATGGTACAGAACTATGGTATGTAAAAGACGGTGAGTTGTTCTGTGAAAGCGGTCCTGACAAGGAATACGGTTACCTGGGAACTAGAAAATATTATGATAACTATGAGCTGAGTGTTGATTTCAAACAGGCAGCCAACGGCAACAGCGGAATATTTATCCGCTCCTATATCAAAACAGGTGTCGCAATATCGGGATGGCAGGTCGAAGTGGCTCCTCCCGGAAATAATACAGGCGGCATTTATGAATCCTATGGCCGCGGATGGATAGCTGAGATACCCGATGAGAAAGAAAATATACTCAAAATGGGTGAATGGAATAACATGAGGATCAAAGTCCTGGGGGATGAAGTTACTACCTGGCTCAATGGCGAACTTATGACAGAACTTAAAGACCAGAAAGTCGGCCAGGGAAAGGGCAGGATAATGCTGCAGATCCATAGCGGCGGCGGCATAAAAGTTAGCTGGAAGAATATTCAGCTAACGGAACTTTAGTAATCTAATTGATTACTGGTTCGAGGGTTCGAGGGTTCGAGGGTTCGGGGGTTCGAGGGTTCGGGGCATAGCCGTCAACTTAATAAGTTTTAGGGATATAAGTTTCCCCTCCTTTTTTTAAGGAGGGGTGGCCAGACCACAATATTATCTATCGTGAAGAAATATAGATTTTCTGGCCGGGGTGGTTTATTTTATTCTGAGAAATAAGTTCACGTTTGTTGATTCCGTTTTAACCACCCCGGCCGGGAAAGGACAATTGTAAACATTCCATAATCAGCAATCCCGGCCACCCCTCCTTTAAAAGGAGGGGAAACTTTTGTCCGCAAAATTCCTTAGGTTGTAGGAGATATGGGTCGAGGGGGCGAGGGTTCTAAAGTTAATACCTGATCGTTCGAACGATCGGACAACTTCAAAACTGCAAGACTACATGACCGCACGACCGCACGAATGCATGACTGCATGACCGCACGACCGCTTCGTTATCTTGAAAACAGATCCGCCTCCCTCCAGGAGAGCAGGTTATCATCATCACGGATTATTTTATTGTGGTCGAGGAGCCACCTTATAACTTTTACGACTTTTTCTTCGGGCTGACTGATCTTACTGACAAGCTCCCGGGCATCGAACTTATTACCTGTCAGTAATTCCTTGATATCGTCGAGTATTATATCAAATTCATATTTGCTCAGATCAAGTTCATTCCTTTCGCGGCATACATCGCAGTTACCGCAGCGGTCAGATTCTTCACCAAAATAGTCGAGAAGGATCACCGAGCGGCACCTTGTACTTGTATCAGCATAATCGATCATTTTATTCACCCTGAAAATATGCTTGTCCTTAACTTCAATATAATTGTCGGGTGATATCATTAATGCCTTTCTTTCAAGCCTCTCTTCTGTAAATATTACAAGGGCTGTTTTCTTTCCGGGGATATATCTGACAATATTAAGTGATGAAAGCTTTACAAGGAACTTATAAATTGTATCACGCGGCAGACCTGATTTTTTTGAAAGTGAATCTTCATTAATTGCAACAAACTCCGAGAACATACCCGTATACGACCTGAGGAGCAGCTTAATAAAACCATCAAAAGCTTCATTTGCCACCTGGAATTTATACAGATCATCTCTTCCAACAACAAAATGTACCCTTGAAGGATTATTTATTTCTTCTGTAAACTCTATATAACCTTCTCTCTGAAGAAAATTCAGACTGTTGAAGGTCTCGATCACCGGCAAACGGTATTTTGAAACAAAATCCTGTATACTGAAATCAAAGACATTATCTTTTCCGGCTCCTTCCGGTACCCTCAGATAATTACATAGAGCTTCATAGATATCCTTGATCTTTTCAACCGGGGGGAATTTTCTTCTCAATGAATCTTCAAGATGTTTTTTGTCGGAGGATGAATACAGAAGTATTGCAAAAGCCTGTTTACCGTCCCGCCCTGCTCTTCCGCTCTCCTGAAAATATTCCTCAATTGAATCCGGCATCTCCCAGTGGATTACAAATCTCACTTCAGCCTTGTCAATGCCCATACCGAAGGCATTTGTTGAAACAATAATCCGTGTAGCTCCCGTTGTCCAGGCGGTCTGCTTCCTGTCACGCATTTCCTGAGGCAGACCTGCATGATAAAAATCAGCGCTGATACCTTTTGAAACCATCAGTTCAGCTATTTCCCTGCAGCGTTTTCTGCTTCGTACATAAACAATTCCGCTTCCCTTTGCCTTCTGAAGGTTGTTAATGAGCCAGGTACCCTTATCTTCAACTTTACGAACCAGATATGAAATGTTCTTACGTTCAAAGCTTGTCCTGAGAACATTTTTATTCCTGAATTCAAGCTTTTTCATAATATCCTCTGTAACAGCCAGCGTGGCGGATGCAGTGAGCGCCAGGAATGGAACCTTTTCAGAAATCAGTTCGCGCATACCAGCAATTTTCAGGTATGATGGCCTGAAATCGTATCCCCACTGTGATATGCAATGAGCTTCATCGACAGCTACGAGGTTGATATTTAATCTGGAAACCCTGGTCTGGAACAACCTCGTTGAAATCCTTTCCGGTGAAATATACAGGAATTTATAATCTCCGTAGATACAGTTATCAAGAGCGATATCTATTTCCTCGCCCGACATGCCGGAATGAATAGCCATTGACCTTATTTCCAGACTATTCAGTCTGTTAACCTGATCTTTCATTAAAGCTATCAGGGGAGTGACCACTATACATATACCTTCCTTCGCCATTGCAGGCACCTGGTAAGTGATCGATTTACCTCCGCCTGTTGGCATGAGAGCCAGGGTATCCTTACCTTCAGCCACTGAAATGATGATATCTTCCTGCAGCGGTCTGAAGGTTGTATACCCCCAGTATTTCGTCAGTATCTGCCTGTATGGTTCAATATTCATTAACTGCTTCAGTACGAAAATAATCGTACCTGTACAAAAATAGCAACTGTTATCCAATTATTTGCAGCCGCATGGAATATTGATTGTTTTACGAGTGATTAATTTTTAGTAATTTGCGCAGCAAAATAAAACAACCTGTCCAATGTCCTTTTTAAATGATAAAATCCTGTTTGAAGGTCTGACATTTGATGATGTTCTGCTTGTACCTTCATATTCAGAAGTACTTCCAAGGGAGGTCGATCTGAGTTCAATGTTCACGAGGAATATACGGATCAACACTCCTGTTGTTTCCGCGGCAATGGATACGGTTACGGAAGATGATCTTGCGATTGCCATTGCCCGTGAGGGTGGCATAGGAGTCATCCACAAGAACATGAGTATTGAGAAGCAGGGTCTGCTTGTTAAAAAGGTAAAAAGGGCGGAAAACGTAATGATTTTCGATCCGATAACAGTAAATCTTGAGGCTACGGTAGCTGATGCCATCAACCTGATGAAGGAGTATAAGATTGGGGGAATACTTGTTATTGACAAGAATGGTATTTTGAAAGGGATAGTCACGAGCAGGGATCTGCGCTTTGAGAACAACGGCAGACGCAAGATAACAGAGGTTATGACCACCGATCTTATCACCACCGATCATCAGACCAATCTCGAAGCAGCTGCAAGGATACTTCAGAAGCATAAGATCGAAAAGCTGCCGATGGTCGATGAAAACGGCAAGCTGAAAGGTCTTATCACATATAAAGATATTACCAAAATAAAGGATCGTCCCAGCTCATGTAAAGATGATAAAGGAAGATTAAGGGTTGCCGGCGCTGTCGGGATTGCAGCTGACACAGCCGAAAGGGTTGAAACACTTATTAATGCGAATGTAGACGCTCTTGTAATAGACACTGCACATGCACATTCAAAGAATGTGATCAGGATATTGAGGGAAATTAAAAAGAACTACCCTCTTACCGATGTAATTGTCGGAAATATAGGTACCGGAGAAGCTGCCAAAAGACTTGTTGATGAGGGTGCTGATGCTGTAAAAGTAGGGATAGGTCCCGGATCGATCTGTACAACCCGGGTAATTGCAGGAGTAGGAATACCCCAGCTGTCTGCAATTTACAATGTCGCCAGGGCTATTGACGGCTCAGGAATACCTGTTATTGCCGACGGAGGAATAAGGTACTCGGGTGATATTATAAAAGCAATAGCGGCAGGAGCCGATTCTATAATGGCCGGTTCTCTCTTTGCAGGTGTCGAGGAATCACCGGGAGAAACAATAATTTATAACGGACGTAAATTTAAAGCTTACAGGGGAATGGGATCCATTGAAGCCATGCAACAGGGTTCAAAGGACCGCTACTTCCAGGATATGGAAGATGATATTCAGAAGCTTGTACCGGAAGGGATCGCTGCAAGGGTTCCGTTTAAAGGCCTGCTGTCGGAAGTCATTTACCAGATGATGGGTGGACTGAGAGCAGGAATGGGATATGTGGGGGCAAAAAATATAACAATACTCAAGAAGGAAGCCAGATTTGTACGCATAACAAGCTCAGGCATAATTGAGAGCCATCCACATGATGTTTCAATAACAAGAGAATCACCTAATTACAGCAGAAAACTCTTTGAATAACCTGAATCATTCAATCCTGATGAAAGTCGGATCATCTTTGCTGATTTCGGTACTGTCATTGCTCTTTCCTGCATTATGTAATGCACAGGAGCTCAATGACAAGATCCTTATGAACATTGCAGGGAAAGATGTAACTGCAGGTGAATTCATAAGAATGTTGGGAAAAAGCTCTGAACCAGGCAAAAAAGCTGATATAGATGAGTATCTTGATCAGTATATAAATTTCAAACTGAAGGTTGCCGATGCCATTAGTGAAGGCACTGACACAACAATGGCATTCCGTAACGAATTGAGAGGTTACCGGAATCAGCTTGCCCAGAATTATCTTACTGATACCGGGACAAAGGAAAAGCTGCTTGAGCTTACATATCAGAGATCACTGGAGGAAATAAATGGCTGGCATATCCTGATCAACTGTCCTGAAGGATCTAAGCCTGATGACACACTTCTTGCCTGGCAAAAGGCGGCCGGTATAAGGGAAAGAATAATTAACGGTGAACCATTTGAGCAGGTCGCACGCGGCTCATCGGATGATCCCTCAGTAAGAATAAACGGAGGGAACCTGGGTTACTTCAGTGTATTTCAGATGATAACGCCCTTTGAAGATGCTGCATATTCTTTGAAAACAGGTGCAGTCTCACATCCTGTAAGAACTCCTTATGGGTATCATATAATAAGAGTGACTGATAAAAGACCCTCCAGGGGGAAGGTGCTCGTTGCCCATATTATGAAGGTATCTCCTCCGGGAGCCGGAGAGCAAGAGATAAAAGCTGCTGAAGAATCGATTAACGACCTTTACAGAAAGCTTCAGGACGGAGCTTCATTCAGCAAACTGGCTGAACAGAACTCCGATGATAAAGAATCGGCAGTAAGAGGAGGGCAACTGAACTGGTTCGGAGCAGGAGAAATTATAAGCGATTTCGCCGAAGCAGCATTTGCCTTAAAGGATACAGGAAATTATTCAAAACCCGTACGATCGCCATACGGATGGCATATAATAAAGCTCCTGGATAAGAAGCCTCACGGATCTTACGAAGAGATGAAATCTCTCCTTGAAAGCAAGATAAACCAGTCTTATCTTAATTCATTAAGCAAGGAAACTTTTGTAAACAATCTTAAAAAGGAATACAATTATAAAATTAACATGCCGGCATATAACTGGTTCATCAGGAATACCGATACACTGGTTATTAAGGGATTAACAAAATACAAAAGGAGTGGTATGCCTTCCGGTGATATTTACACTTTCGCCGGCCAGAAACTTTCAAACAGTGATTTTGCATCATATATCGAAACGAGAAGATCGAGAATTGTTACTGCCGATCCGGCTCATTTCATCCGGGAATCACTTGAAAGCATCCTTTCAGATCAGATAATTAAATATGAGGATTCATCACTTGAAATTAAATACCCCGATTTCAGGTATCTGGTGAATGAGTTCCACGATGGAATACTTCTCTTTGATATTTCCGAAAAAAAGATCTGGAACAGAGTTCAGGAAGATTCCACCGGCTTAGAAAAATTCTATGAAGCCAATAAGCACAAATATCCCGGTAAAAGAGCAATGGAAGCATGTATTTATATACTGAGGGATGTAAATAATGAGAAGAAGCTATATTCAGCATACAGGAAATTTTCACGTAAGGCAGGTACAAATCAACTGATGCAAAATAAATTCAACACAGGCGGTGATTCTCTTCTTGTAATAAATGAAAGAACCTGGCTTGAAGGAGAAGACCCGGAACTGGATAAGATAAAATGGAAAGAGGGTGTAATAAAATCAAAAATTAATAATTATCCTGCTTTAATTGTAATTAAAAATATAATTGAACCTGCTCCGCTTCCCCTTGAAGAGATCAGAGGGGAAATTATGGCTGACTATCAGGAATTTCTGGAGAAGGAATGGACAGGACAATTAAAAGAAAAATACACCGTTAAAATTGACAATCTGATATTGGATGAGGTTAAAAACAGTCTGAAAAATGAATAGGATACTTACCTTATTGATACTGATTTGCATTACAATTAGTTGCAACCACGGCAATTCCAAAAGGATACCACTTGCAAAAGCGGGAGCTTCAATCCTTTATATGGATGAGCTCAAAGGGATCATTCCGCCGGGTACTTCGGTTGCCGACAGCATTGTTACAGTTAAAAACTATATAAACAAGTGGGCCAGAAAAGAGCTGTTGTTTCAGAAGGCTGAAGATAACCTGACAGCTGAATTAATGAAAGATATAGACAGCCAGGTTAAAGAGGCAAGGGTTAACCTTGTCATTTACCAGTATCAGAGGCAGATGATGCTTGAAAAAATGGATACTACAATATCCGCAACTGAACTGGAAAACTATTATCAAAGTAACAAGGATAATTTTATACTGAATTCCAATATTGTTAAAGCGCTGTTTATCAAGCTGCCAGTAGAAACCCCCGGATTAAGCAGGATCCGGAACCTTGCCCGCACAAACAACCAGTCCAGCCTTCAGCAACTGGAATCACTTTGCTATCAGTTTGCAGAAAAATTTGATGATTTTGACGAAGAATGGGTTGATCTGGATCAGTTATCGCTTGAATTGCCCTCTGAAATACAGAATCAGGAAAATTTCCTTCGGCGAACTACGTTTTATGAAACAATAAATGCAGATTCGACCTTTGTATATCTGCTTAACATACGTGATTATAAGTTAAGGTCGTCGGCTGCACCTTTCGAATATGTAAAGGATGATATTAAAAGAATTATATGGAATAACCGCAGACTTGATTTCTTCCAGTCGCTTGAGAACGGGATTTACAATGATGCGCTTAAGGAGAATATTTTTACAATACTTAATAAATAATTTATGATCAGAAGAGGTGCAGGATTGTTCCTGATTGTTGCTGTTTTTTTGTTTTCGGGTATTTCTGAAGTCAAATCACAGGTATTGGTTGAATCGGTAGCTGCAATTGCGGGTAATGAAGTAATATATCTTTCGGATATTGAGAATATGGTTCTTGATATGAGAAGCAGTGGTAACAGGACACCGATAGATGAATTACGCTGCAATGTGCTCAGGGAGCTGCTTGTTTCAAAACTGTTTCTTGACCAGGCCAGGATCGACAGTATTGAGGTGACCGATGATATGGTTGAAAGTGAGCTTAATGCCAGAATAAATGATGCAATCCGCCGTTCAGGCAGTGAAGAAGCCCTTGAAGCCTATTTCAAAAAAAACATGATAGAAATACGCAGGGATATCCGCAAAGCATTGGTCGATCAGGAGATTGTAAACCAGGTACAGGGCAGTATAGCCGAGAACATTAAAATTACTCCCAACGAAGCGAAGAAATTCTACTCATCTATACCCAAGGATTCCCTTCCTGTTATACCAACTAAGGTCCAGTTAAGCATCATTCAGCTCGATCCACCTGAAAATGAGGAGAATAAAGCTGAAGCAAGACAAAGACTTCTTGATATAAGGGGACAGATCCTTGCCGGGAAAAGCTTCAGCGCTCTTGCCGTACTTTACTCGGAAGACCCGGGTACAGCAAAAAACGGAGGCGAATTAGGTTATATGCTGCGTGGTGAACTCGAAAAACCTTACGCCGATGAAGCATTCAGCCTTACGAAAAATACTGTTTCAAGAATCATTGAAACAAAATACGGATTTCATATCATCCAGATGATAGATCGCAATGGCGATCTGCTTAATACCAGGCATATCCTCATCCGCCCGAAAGTAAAACCCGAACAGGCTGCAAAAGCAATGAACACTCTCGATTCCCTGGCCAACCTTATAAGAAAGGACAGCCTGAAATTTGAGGATGTCGCCAGAAGATTATCAAGTCATAAAGACAGCAGGATCAACGGTGGTAAATTTGTAAGTACAAATCCATCAGAGCGTGATACCTGGTTCACACTTGAGGAACTGAATCCTCAGATGTATGTTCAGGTCAGGGACCTGAAAGTCGGTGAAGTATCCGCGCCATTCCGTACAATTGATGAAACAAATAACGAGGTTTTCAGGATTGTAAGGCTCGATAACGATCTGCCAGCCCACAGAGCTAATCTGAAAGATGACTACCAGAACCTCAGTGACGCAGCCCTGATGAACAAACGATCAAAAACTTATGATGACTGGATCAAAAAGAAAATTGAAGTAACTTATATCAGGGTAAGTGACGAATTCAAATCGTGCGACTTTCTTAATAAAGGATGGCTGAAATAAACCCTTTCCATGGCCTGAAAAATGCACTCTCTCTCAGGCACATAATTTATGTGTCTGTAATTCTGCTTTTATCATTTAACATTCAGTCACAGGATACTCCTCAGGAAGTTCGGGGAAAAAGAAGGATTTACCTTAAACATGCGGATGAACAAATAATTCTAAGAGATAAGCTTAGCGGAAAGGACTGGCACAGGCTGCTTGGAAACGTTTCCCTCGAACATAATAATATTTTGATGGCTTGCGACAGCGCTCATTTCTACCCCGATAAGAACCAGATTACAGCATATAGTAATATCCATATCGAACAGGGTGATACACTCGATATTTACGGTGATTACCTGTTTTATGACGGTGGAACCGAAAAAGCACTGTTGAATGGCAATACCGAACTTGTTGATAAAGAAACTCACCTGTATACAAATTCAGTGACATACGATGTGAAGGCCGAAATTGCAGAATATACCGACAGCGGAAGGATTATAAACGGAGAGAATACCCTTACGAGCCTTAAAGGCAGGTATTATGCTTCAACAAAGATCTTCAATTTCAAAGACAGTGTAAGGATTGTCAATCCGGATTACGTTATGACAGCCGATACTATGGATTACAATACTGAAAGTAAAACGGCATTTTTCACAGGGCCGTCGGAAATGAAGGGCGACAGTATTTATTTGTATTGCGAAAGAGGCTGGTATGATACAAATAATAACATTTCAAGGATCTGGAAGAATGCCATGCTTGACAACATGAAACAGATAATCCGGGGGGATTCACTGTATTATGAAGAAAAGAACGGTTACGGTCAGGCATTCGGAAATGCAAGTATAACTGACACCAGTTACAATCTCGTTGTTGCCGGTGATTACGCGTGGTATTTCAGGGAACCCGAGCGTTTTTTAGTGACCGACAGCGCTGTATTTATTCAGATATCGGAAAATGATTCTCTCTTCCTTCATGGCGATACAATCAGGTCTGTTACTGTCACCGACACAGCCGGAAAAAGCTACAGGATCATGTCGGCATATTACCGTTGCAGGGTCTTCAGCCAGGATATGCAGGCTAAATGCGACTCCCTTGCCTACTCTTTCCAGGATTCGGTAATAAGGTTTTACAATGAGCCCGTACTATGGTCCGAAGAAAACCAGATGACATCTGATTCAATGGCGTTATTTACAAAAAACCGGCAGGCGGAAAGGATGGAATTATTCAGCTCTGCATTTATTGCCAGCCAGGTCGATACGATGAGGTTTAACCAGATAAAAGGCAGATCCCTGACAGGTTTCTTCAGAGAAAATGAGCTTTATAAGATTATTATAAAGGGAAACGGAGAGTCGCTTTACTATCTTGGCGAAGGTGATGAGATAATGGCTATAAATAAAGCTACAAGCTCCGACATTGAGATAGGCATTGAAAATGGGAAGATAGCTGTTATAATTGAAAACCAGAGTCCTGAAGGAACTATAGATCCCCCCTTAACAACACCACAGGGAAATCCGAAACTTGAAGGATTCCGTTGGTTTGACCACCTCAGACCCAAAAATAAAATGGATATTTTTTAGTACTCGTCCTCGTTAAAGAAGAAGTCATCCTTGCTGGGATAATCCGGCCAGATATCCTCTATACCTTCATAAATATCTCCTTCGTCTTCTATTTCCTGGAGGTTTTCAACAACTTCCATCGGAGCACCTGACCTGATAGCAAAATCAATCAGTTCATCCTTGGTTGCCGGCCATGGAGCATCCTCCAATTTTGATGCTAATTCAAGTGTCCAATACATAATTTCCTTCTCAGGGCTGCGTTTGTAAAATTTTGCAAATATATATATTATTTTAGTTTATAAACAATACAATTCTTCAAGATTTTACGCACATTATATAAGCCACTTAACTTCCTCAATATCAAGGTCTGAACTAATTTTTCGTGATAATATGAACAGATAATCGGCAAGTCTGTTAAGAAACATGTTTATTATCGGAGGCGTTTCTTCAGTAATATTTAATCTCAAAACAGCCCTTTCTGCCCTCCGGCAAACACATCTTGCTATATGACAATAAGATACAACAGTATTCCCACCCGGAATTATAAAATGCCTGAGAGGATTCAATGTCTGATCCATCCTATCAATCTCATCTTCAACCTTTTTCACACAATCTGGCTCCGGAAGCAGTTTTTGAGACGAACCGGGATCATTTTCCGAAGCAATTGCGGCTGCACATACCATAAGCTGATTCTGCAGATAAAGCAGGAAATCCCGGTAATCAGTATTTTCAGGCTGATCTCTTAACAGCCCGATCCATGAAATTAATTCATCGACGGTACCGAAAGCTTCAACCCTAATATGATGTTTGGGAATTCTCTTACCTCCCGGAAGTGATGTCGTTCCGTCATCACCGGTACGGGTATAGATTTTCATCGGCTTCCTGTATTATAATTTGTCGCCGGTTAATTACCGGTTAATAGGCCGCTTTGTATTTTTCATTCGCAATATCCTGTGATATCTCACCATCAAGAAGTCTTATTATCCTTGCGGCATGCCTTGCTATATCTTCCTCATGAGTAACAAGTATCACAGTATTACCGTTTTTATGTATGATATCAAGCAGACCCATGATATCGAGTTTACCCGTTGGTTCATCGGCAAGAATTATTGATGGCTTGTTTACCATTGCTCTGGCGATTGCAACACGCTGACGCTGTCCGCCTGATAATTCGTTGGGTTTGTGCTCCATCCTGTCCTCAAGACCTACCTGCCTGAGTGTTTCAATTGCCATCTTCTCCCTTTCAACTTTCTGAATTCCGGCATATATCAAAGGTAAAGTCACATTTTCAAGGGCTGTGTATCGGGGAAGAAGGTTAAAAGTCTGAAATACAAATCCTATTTCTTTGTTCCGGATTTCGGCAAGAAAATCATCCTCCATCTTGCTCACATCTGTGCCGTTAAGTATATAGGAGCCGCTTGTAGGAGTATCAAGACAACCAAGAAGGTTCATGAGCGTCGATTTGCCCGAGCCGGAAGGTCCCATTATTGCAACATATTCATTGCGTTTTATATCGACTGAGACAGACCTTAGTGCCCTTACTATTACCGATCCAACCTGATAGTTCTTTACAATATTTTGGATCTCAATTACTTTATCCATATACCTTTGATTTTTAAAGTTGCGAAATTAGACTAATTTACCTTAATATTATATTATTCTGCATTAATTTTTGTTAATATCTGATCACATAATCGATGTGACTCATTCCCTTCCTGAAAAAGACAAGCCCCATCCTGTAAAGATCGATTGTAAATGATACATTTTCAATCCCTTTGATCTCTTCCCACGCTTCTTCCATTTCATCCGAAAGATGAATATCATCAAGAACAATTACAGTGTTCTTATCTGAAATCTCAACCATTTCGCTGAAGTATTTCAGAACCGGCTCTTTCCTGTGATTACCGTCAATAAAAACGATTCCCGGACCGGTTGCTTTACGTTTTATTTCAGGTAAAAGTTCATCGAAAGGCCCTGTCATCAGTCTGATATTGTCAAACTTTGCAGCGCTGAAATTCTCGGCGGCAATTGATGAAATTTCAGGACATCCCTCCATTGTGTAAATTACAGAATCCCTGCATCCGGATGCAAGATACATAGTACTTATACCAAAAGAGGTGCCGAATTCTATAATACCCTGCTTACCAAACTCAGAAGCCAGATTTGTAAGTAAAACTCCATATTTAGGAGGGACGGATGAATATTTTGCTATGTCGGAAATTTTTCTCAAATCACTTTTTATAACTGATGATCCGGAACCCAGATCCAGAACTTTGATTTTTCTGTTATCGCAAATAAGTTTCTTTCTGAGTCGCTCAATCAATAAGACAACATCAGGATCAATTTTATTCCTGAAGACTTGCAATACCAGGTCAAAAACGAAGGGGCTGTGTATTCCATGACCCCTTCTGTGCCTTGA
>CAZWUB010000015.1:0-39866 GCA_964637415.1 uncultured Rikenellaceae bacterium | reverse complement strand
TTGATGGAGATGAGCTCCTCTGAGACATTGCCGGAGCTGACCTTGATGGAGATGAACTACGCTGAGACATTGCCGGGGCTGACCTTGATGGAGTTGAGCTACGCTGAGACATTGCCGGAGCTGACCTTGATGGAGATGAGCTTCTCTGGGATACTGCCGGGGCTGTTCTTGAAGGAGTTGAGCTCCTCTGGGATACTGCCGGAGCTGTCCGTGACGTTGAGGACCTCACTGAGGATGAATTATAAGTTCTGCCGGTTCCGGTATTGCTCCTGGTTTCACTGCCAGCCACCCTTCCTGCCGATGCAATTCTGTCCGTACCACGATTAACTTCATTTCTCTGAGCAGGTGCTTCAGGACGCCGCGATGGATTTACTCCGGATGACCTGTTATAATCAGATCTGCCACTCCTGTCTGAAGAATACCGTGAGGAAGAATATCTGCCGTCAGAGCGGTAACCGTACCTGTAATCATTATACCTGTAACGATTTCCGTACCAGCTGTTATGTCCGTACCAGTGATTATGTCCGTACCAGTAGTTATGTCCGTACCAGTAATTATGCCGCCATCTGCTGCCAAAACCTATGTTGAAAATTACAGGTGAGTACCAGGCTGAGTAAAACGGATTATAACCATAGTAGTAAGGACTTCCCCAGTAAGAATCATACCAACCGTAGTAATAAGGATCATAATATCCGTAATATGGATCATACCAGTTGTAATAATTCACTCCGTAATATACCGGGAAATTTATCGAATATCCGAATCCCAGTCCGCTTCTTCCGTATATACTTACACCCCATGAAAATGGTCTGTAGCTATACCAGTATGTGTCTGTAAATACAGGAGAATAATAGTCAAATGCCGCATAAGATCTGTGAAATCTGTTTATGCGGGAGGAATAGTAATAATCATAATTATCATAATAATTATTTATAACTATTCCGGCCTCATCATTTGCGAAGTCGCCACTATCATAATATTGCGATTTTGCAGGCAGCAACGCAAGCATCAGCGCTGCTAAGATTCCGATGTAATATTTTGCTTTCATGTGTAAATAATTTTTATTTTAAAGGTCACATGGAACCCACATGTTGATAAAGCTATGTTTATAAGTTTTTAAATTAGTATCTCATGTGGGTTTCATGATGAACCTCCCAGTTTTATTAATCACAACTCAAGTTTTTATATATTTTTACGCTTTCTTTTATTATCAGTTACAGTAAAACAAATAGTGTACCAAAAAATGGCGAAGTACTTAACAAACAGGGATGAAAATTATGCACAATGGTATAACGATCTGGTTATTAAGGCCGATCTTGCTGAGAATTCGGCTGTGCGGGGTTGTATGGTGATCAAGCCGTACGGATATGCAATATGGGAGAAAATACAGTCGACTCTCGACAGAATGTTTAAAGAAACAGGACATGTAAATGCATATTTTCCACTTTTTATACCGAAATCATTTTTCAGCAGGGAAGCAAAGCATGTTGAGGGATTTGCCAAAGAATGTGCTGTAGTAACTCATTATCGTCTGAAAAATGACGAAAATGGAAAGGGAATTATTGTTGATCCTTCTGCAAAGCTTGAAGAGGAGCTCATAATAAGGCCCACATCGGAAACCATAATCTGGAATTCATATAAGAACTGGATACAGTCTTACCGCGACCTGCCTATACTGATCAACCAGTGGGCAAATGTAGTAAGGTGGGAAATGAGAACAAGGCTGTTCCTGAGGACTGCAGAATTTCTCTGGCAGGAAGGACACACTGCCCATGCCACCAGAGAGGAAGCGGTTGAAGAAACAGAAAGAATGATAAATGTCTATGCTGATTTTGCCGAAAATTATATGGCCCTTCCAGTCATTAAGGGTTACAAATCTGAAAATGAAAAGTTTGCCGGAGCGATCGACACCTATGCAATCGAAGCTCTGATGCAGGATGGGAAAGGCCTTCAGGCTGGCACCAGTCATTTTCTCGGTCAGAATTTCGCCAAAGCCTTTGATGTTCAGTTCACAGATAAGACAGGAAAACTCGATTATGTATGGGCTACATCCTGGGGGCTCTCTACAAGAACGATAGGCGCCCTTATAATGGCACATTCCGATAACCATGGCCTTGTACTCCCACCACTGTTGGCTCCAATTCAGGTCGTTATAATTCCGATCTATAAAAATGCTGAACAACTCGGTGCGATCTCCGCTGTTGCAGAAAAAATAAAAAAAGATCTCATAACTTACGGAATATCTGTTAAATATGACGACCGCGACACAAATAAACCAGGATGGAAGTTCGCAGATTATGAACTTAAAGGAGTTCCCGTCAGAATTGCTATCGGTCCGCGCGATATCGAAAACAACACACTCGAAATAGCCCGGAGAGATACTCTTGAAAAAGAAACTATTCCGGCATCCAGGTTAATTGAACATATCAGGAGTTTACTTACAGATATTCAGAAACAAATTTTCAGAAAAGCATCTGAATTCAGAAAAGAGAATACATACTACGTAGATAAATGGGATGAATTTGCAGACATCCTTGAAAACAAGGGAGGATTCATAATGGCTCACTGGGACGGGACAAGTGAAACGGAAGAAAAGATCAAGGAAGAAACAAAAGCGACAATCCGGTGTATCCCCTTTGATTCACATGATGAAGAAGGGAAATGTATTTATACAGGAAAGCCTTCAAAGAGGAGAGTCCTGTTTGCCAGATCATATTAGAACTGTATATTAACCTGCGAGTTGCTGTTTATCTGATTATTACCAGATATCAGTATTATTTACTAAATTAGGGGCTTTAATCTGATACATATTTTATTTATTATGTCTGAACTAACTGAAAAGAAACAGTCAATAATTAAGACACTTAAAGAAAAATCCGTCCTGAAACAAAAGGTATTTGACAGAACATTTGATGCCTTCTCCAATATTAAGGATCTGCTCAGGAGTTTCGCAAAGGAGAGCAATGTTGATCTTGGCGATGTTGATCCCAGGATACGGATGGAATTCACCGACAGAAGTAATTTTGATGCCCAGCTTAAGGTTGCAGGAGATATACTTTTTTTCAGTATGCATTCAAATATTTTCCAGTTCGACAGGGAGCACCCGGCCTGGAAAACACCATATATTCAGAAGAATAAATACAACGCCTATTCAGGGATCATAAACATTTATAACTTCCTTTTTGATTCCTTTAAATATTCACGTCTCGACGATCTGGGATACCTTATTGCAAGAATATTTATAAACCATGAGAACCAGTATTTTGTAGAAGGGAAAAGACAGATGGGGATGCTTTTCACAAATTATGGAAATGAGGAAATAAACAATGATTCCCTTCAGTTAATAATATCTACTGCTATACAGTATTCCCTCGAATTCGATCTGCTGGTACCTCCGTATGATACCGTGAAGATAGCCACTGTAGGGCAGGTTGAAGCCAAGATCCAGCATTCAAGGGTTATAACCGGTAAGCGTCTGGGATTCCAGTTCAATTCCGATGATGTACTGGTTGCCAATTCTCATTAATCTGATGTGGATGCAGGATTAATATACAGATACGCAGCATTAAGGCCAGTGCTGATCACGGCCCTTGCTCTCCTGTACATTAATGTCCATTCACAAGTGCGCTCAGAACCCGATACCATTATTCAGATCAATCCCTGGGATTATTACATGATCCGGGAAAACCTTATGTACTTCGGTATCAACTGGCCAGCCGATATTCCTCATAAGCTCATCCCTCCTTCTCTTATTGATAACGACAGAAATCCGCTTTTTTTTGACTCATTAAAAGTTAAAGCATCTAAACATCTGATAACAAAAAAACTATACGATTTTGTCGTCGTTTCAGACAAACCTTCCACAACAAAGCAGATAACAGGCTCAAGCGAAAAAGATTACATCAGATATTCAGGCAGGATCATAAGAAAAATTGAAATAAAACAACTTGATGTTTTCGGAACTGATATTAATAATCCGCTGGTCAATCCTTCAGGTAACTTTACTGATATCCTGAATAAAACACACATAAACACAATAGAAAGAATTGTAAGAAAAAATCTTCTGTTTTCTGAAGGAGACACCCTCTCTCCCATTCTTCTCAGTGATAATGAGAGAATCCTCAGGCACTTACCATATATAGATGATTCACGGATAATTATAATTGCAGAATCGGACGGATATGTTGATATAATGGTAGTTACAAAAGACATTTACTCTCTTGGCGGCTCATTCGAATTCAGATCGGTCAGTAAAGGTGCCGTCTCGGTTTATGACCGGAATATATTCGGAACAGGCCATGACCTTAAGTTCAGGGTGCCTTATGACTCAGATTCAACAGGATCTCCGGGCATTGGAGTCTTTTACAACGTTAATAATATCTCCAGATCATTTATTAATCTGAATGTATTTTATCATGATGCGCTTGGGAAAAGGATGTATGGATTCGGATTAGACCGGCAGCTTGTCAGTTCGGCAACCAGATATGCCGGGGGAATATCAATCAGGCAGACTTTCACAACCGAAGACCTCGATACTCTTCCTAAACCTGAACCACTGAAATTTAACTATCAGGATTACTGGCTTTCCAGATCATTTCTGCTGAACAAAGAGAGTGTAACAAGGCTTATAATCGGAGGCCGCTTTATAAATAATAATGTATTCGCTCATCCATATATTCTACCTGATTCCTACTATTCCCTGCAGAGGTATAAATTGTTCCTGGCCTCTGCTTCCCTTTCGGTGAGGAAATTCTATAAATCAAACCTTATTTATGGTTACGGCCGTACCGAAGATATCCCTTACGGTGGCTTGATTGATATTACAGCAGGAAGGGAATTAAATGAATTTAAACAACGATTTTATACAGGTATCAGTCTTTCGCTTGGGAATAAGGTAAGGCGTGCGGGGTATTTATTTGGATCCGCAGGCTTTTCATC
Organism: uncultured Rikenellaceae bacterium; assembly: GCA_964637415.1. GTDB lineage: Bacteria > Bacteroidota > Bacteroidia > Bacteroidales > VadinHA17 > LD21. The sequence continues at coordinate 34,928 of CAZWUB010000015.1, read as the reverse complement.
ATTCTATTGCGATGGAAAAACAGAACAGGGTACGTTTTTTCTCAGAACCAGTTATTTTACCAACCTGCTTTATTTAGGGACCCACAGGATGAGGAACTTTCTTAAAGCCGATTATACAAGGGGCTTCGGCAGGTATACGGATGAATTTCTGCTATTTAATACCGACAATGGCTTCACAGGATTCAGAAATGACTCACTCCGGGCAGAAAAACAAAGACTTACCCTGAACTTTGAATCTGTACTGTTCAGCCCACGGAAAATATATGGTTTCCAGTTTGCCTTTTTTGCATTTGGCGATCTGGGTTATCTTTTCGGCACGAATGAGTTTTTCAACCAGGGGGAAACCTTATCAAGGATAGGACTCGGATTAAGATTAAGAAATGATAACCTTGTCTTTAATACCCTTCAGATAAAATTCAGCTTTTACCCGAATCTTCCACAATACTCAAAAGTCAGCAATTTCAATGCCTCCGGTGAAAGATTGCTGGACCCCTATAATTTTGAACCCGGACCACCTTCATTACTTCCATACAGGTAAATATTCACGAGGAAACAATGTTTAAAGCTTTTCTTAAAAATATCGACGATAACCAGCTGTTAATGAAGGACGACAGAGTGCTTCTCGCAGTCAGCGGAGGGATAGATTCAATGGTTATGGCCCATCTTTTTATCAGAGCCGGCATAACAGCCGGTATAGCACATTGTAATTTCACCCTCAGGGGAAAAGAATCGGATCTGGATGAAGAACTTGTGAAAGTTTTTGCTGTAAACAATGGAATACCATTTTATTCAGCAAGGTTTGACACAAAAACTTATGCTTCAGAAAAAGGAATTTCAATGCAGATGGCTGCGCGGGACCTGCGTTATTCATGGTTCAGGAAGGTGATGAAAGAAAACGGTTACGATGCTGTGGCAATAGCACATAACCTTAATGATAATATCGAAACATTTCTTATAAATCTTACAAGAGGAACAGGCCTTGCCGGGCTTTCCGGAATAAGAAAGAAAACGGATACGGTTATCAGACCAATTTTATTTGCAACACGGAAGTCAATTGCTGATTACTGCAGTGAATACAAAATCACTTACCGTGAGGACAAATCGAATGCAGAAACAAAATATACCCGTAACAAGATCAGGCATCTTGTAATTCCATTGCTAAAGGAAATAAATCCGTCGGTTGAGCTCACACTTAATGAAACCACTGAAAGGATGAACGATGTCAATGAGATCTTTTCTGAATTCGTTGAAAATGCCGGGAAAAAGATCTTCAGAAAAAGAGGGGATATTGTTCTGGCTGATATAACGACACTAAATAAATTCAGTAAAAATAATACAGTGTTTTATGAATTGTTCAGACCTTTCGGACTGGATTCGGGTAATCCCGATGATCTGCAGAATATTATCAGGGGAAGAACAGGCGGACAGATATTTACATCGACACACAGGATTATCAGGAACAGGAAAGAACTAATAATTGAGAAATTATCTGTTCAAAAAAAGGAGACTTTCATAATAAACAGTCTGGAAGAACTGTCGGAATGTCCTCTGTTTGTCTCAGTTAATCTTAAAAATGTTACAAACAGTTTTCGTATACCTGCCAGCCGGCAGATTGCATGCCTGGACAGTGATTTGATCTCTTTCCCTTTGAAAATAAGGAACTGGCAGGATGGAGATGTTTTCTTTCCCCTGGGGATGAATCATAAAAAGAAGCTTAGCGACTATTTTGTTGATGAAAAACTTTCAATAACTGCGAAAGAGAAGATAATGATACTTGAATCAGACAGAAGTATAGTCTGGATCATCGGGGAGAGAATAGATAACAGGTTCAGGGTGACGGAAAGTACCAGGAGGGTACTTATATTAAAGACTCATTTATAGCTTATTCAATGACCAAAATATCATAGATATCCACTTTGTCGATCTTAACCTGTGCCTTACCATCGGAATAGACAAAGTCGCATGTTTTCTCCCCGGGCTGTAGTGTGATTTTCAACGGTTTACTGTCACAACGTATTGATAGTTCTATTGGACCAACCGGTTCTATTGATTTGATAATCCCTGCATCTTTGTGGTCACCGGAAGAATTTACAAGATGCACCAACTTTTTACCATACAACTGACTAATGGACAAATCAATCCAGGGTGATCCGCTGATTTCCACCAACGGATATGGAAACAGCGTATGCACGGCTGAGCTCAACTGTTCGCGTAATTTTGCATTGCCGTTTTTCTCATATTCTGCCCCTATCGCTAAAGGCAGGAAGCCTATCTTTCCGTTGCCCAACGAATTGGATACAAATCCGCTATCCTGTATCTGAACCCCTGCCAACGCAGCAAATTGCTCCGACGTTTCCTGACCAATTATCAGCAAACTACCGCCACCTTTTGCATATTCAACCAAATCGGTGCAAAATACAGGTGAAATGTTTTTCCATTCCGGGATCACAATGATTGGAAACCGTCTCATGTCGGGCGCCAGAATCTCTTCGCTTACCAAATCGACGCTGTACTGACTTTCCAGAAGGCACTGAAGTACTCCCTGCGATTGCCCCTTATATTGTGGGAACAAACTCCCCGCATTGTGATGATAGTCGCTTGTGGACAATAGAAGTGCGACCTGCGGGATCTGAACAGAATGATGACACCAGGGCTGTCGTGCCCGGGCAAATTTTGCCACTTCCTCCATGACTTGCATTTCGTCCAGCCGAACCGAACCATCGCGATTCTGTGTGAAATAGGCCTGAAAACCACCACCCAATGCTAAAATGACAGCTGCTTCACGTTTCAGTTGAACGGCAGGTTTTTGTTCACGCGGAAAAGGCTTGTAAGAAAAACTCCATGCCATCAAATCCCACGGAACCCCCTGGAAAGCCAGATAACGCCCTGCAAAACGCGCAGAATTAACGCTGTTGTTCGGTGAATAGTCGCCCGACAGGAAATCGAGCGCCACAGAAACTGGTTCCGGCATGTGATGTGTGAAAGCCCAGTTGCTGCAAATCTGAAAATCAGGATATTCCGACCGCACAGATGCTACATAATGACGCATATATTTACGAAACCCTTCACGATTGAACTGCATCCATTCATACCAGTACGGATCGGCAGCCGACTCAGGGATGTCGCTGATTCCCGTCGATTCGCGGAACAAGCGCAATGCCCTGTCGCCATAATCCGGAATTGTCGCCCAACATTCGCCGTCCACCCATATACCGTCAACTTTGTAATCGCCGGCCAGTTCTTTCAACTGTGGAACAAGCAGTTGATCGACATAAGTCCCGAAGACAGACGTTTTATCCTTGTCACGTGTTCCGTCAGCGCGTATTACCGCCCATTCGGGATGCAGTTCGATAGCGCGCGTATCCCACACACCTGAATAGTGCATATAGAGTGCTATACCGTTCCGGGCAGTCACGTCGCGCCAGATACGTAGCGGATCGCCCACAAAACCAGGCGCACGGTTTCCTACTTTTGTCGGATAACTGGTATATCCGGCATGCCCCTTACAATCGGTTTGAATATAGTCGGGCTGTACCCTGTCTATAATGGTTTGCACCATTGCCGGAGTTGTATTTTTCCCGACTTCATTGCAATCACTACCTGCATGGAAGTCGAAATGAATTCCGAAAAAACTCTGGTCCCGGCGCAGGCGTTCCGGTTCCTGGCTCCAAATCTTCGGGCCTGTGCACAAAATCAATATTAAAATCAATAAATTAATTTTTTTCATCATAATATAATTTTGATTTTAACGGTATGATGGAATCGCACATGATTGAAAATTATATTCATTGTGTGTTTGTGTTTGAATTCAATCATATGGGTTTCATAGAAATGATATTTTAATAATTGATTATAAATGATGATGCCCCTCATCTCCCCCTCTCCTCATCTCCCCCTCTCCTTTTCCCCTGTTCTCCCCCTCTCCTCATCTTTCCCTCTCATCTCTCACCGCTCACTGCTCACCCCCTCACCTCATCTCCCCCTCACCTCGTCTCTCCCGAATATCCCTCTGTCGACAAGTATGAGATCTGCCAGTGTAATTGCCGCAGCAGCTTCCACAATAACGGGCATCCGTAATGCTATACAGGTATCATGACGGCCTTTAACCTTAAGGGTATCCATCATTTTTGTTTCAAAATTAAATGTTGTCTGGTCTGCTCCCGTTGAAGATGTCGGTTTAACAGCCACCCTGAAAATAATATCATTGCCGTTTGTAATACCTCCGTTAATTCCTCCGGCATTATTTGTTAATGTCTTACCCTTATCATCTTTGAAAGCATCATTATGGACAGATCCTTTCATTGCTGCAGCAGCGAATCCCGATCCGAATTCAATCCCTTTAATTGCAGGTATAGAAAATATCAGATGGCTTAGCACAGCTTCAAATGAATTGAAAAACGGTTCTCCCAGGCCGGCCGGGACATTCTTCACCACACATTCAATAATGCCGCCAATGGAATCATGTTCTTCAATTGCTTTTTTAACTGCAGAATCAATGTCGGATGATCCGCCTGCAGATAATAATTTTGCAGAAACAGTAATATTTCCTGCAATTTTTTTGGCAAGGACTCCGGCAACAACAATACCCCAGGTTATCCTTCCCGAGAAATGCCCGCTTCCCCTCAGGTCTGAAAATCCGTAATACTTGACCGATGCCGTGAAATCTGCATGCCCCGGACGCGGAATCATCCTGAAATCATCATAATCGGTTGATATCCTGTCTTTATTGAATGTGAGAATTGTCACCGGAGAACCAGTGGTAAATCCCCTGCAAACACCGCTTAATATTTCCGGAAGATCAGGCTCCCGGCGTGCTGTTGTCCCTGACGCTCCGCTCTTCCGTCTTTCAAGATCCGGGATAAAATCTTCGGGACTGACCGGGATACCCGGGGGACATCCGTCAATGACCACTCCAATCGCCTGTCCGTGCGATTCACCAAATAAAGATATTCTGAATAAAGTTCCGAAAGAATTCATATTTTTTTATTTACCTGGTATGTTCTGTTTGTAAAAGTCAATAACCTCTTTAACCGGCATTTTCTTTACCAATGGTAAGCCTATCCCTTCAAGAAAAACAAAATGAATATCCCTGCCTGCTTTCTTTTTGTCATGATTTATCAATTCTTCCATTATCTCCGGAGATATTCCATGATCCGTAATCAGTTTATAGTTATTGAGGATCCTGATTATACGTTCGTATTCATCCTTATCAAGAAAACCGAGTTCTTTTGACCAGGCCGATGCAAGCACCATCCCCGAGGCCACGGCAAATCCATGTTTTATGCCCAGGTGAAGCTCGATGGCATGTCCGTAGGTATGACCGAAATTAAGTACCCTTCTGAGGCCTGTTTCCTTCTCATCTTCTGAGACAACTGAAGCTTTGTATTTTACCGATCTGGCTACCAGGTCTGAAAGAACCTGAGTGTCACGTTTAATTATCTCATCATTATGTTTTTCGAGGATATCGATTATTGATACATCTCCGATTATTCCGGTTTTGATAAGTTCTGCAAGTCCTGAAAGATATTCATCCTCAGGCAATGTTTTGAGCATCGCGCTATCGCAGACAACAAATTCAGGCTGCCTGAAGTTACCGATAACATTTTTTATCTCACCCAGGTTCACACCGTTTTTACCTCCCGTACTTGCATCAACCTGAGATAATAAGCTTGTAGAAACGAATCCGAATGAAACACCTCTCATAAAGACCGATGCAAGAAAGCCGGTAATATCACAGACCACACCCCCGCCTATCCCCAAAATGAATCCGGAACGGTCGATACCCGACTTCAGCAGCTCTTCTGCAAGATATCCGATTGTGGCCAGTTGTTTTATTTTCTCTCCGGGTTCCAGCTTCAGCACAGGATGGGCAGGGAATTTGTCGCCATACAGATCAAAAACATTTGTGTCGGTTATTATGACTACTGCCTTTTCAGGAAGCAGTTTCTCAACACATTCCCAGTTGTATCCTGCATATATTGAGGATTCTGATTCTTCTGTTTTAACTATTATTTCTTCCAATTCCAGCTTGAATTTCAGGCTAAAGTTATAAATTCCCTGTTGTTATCCCTATCATTACTAAAAGGATATTTAAAATTCTTCACTATATTACCGTTGGCTGAAGAGGTTGTCTCAAAATCCTGATTTACCCCCCAACCCCCCAAGGGGGGCTTTGTAAGTATCAGTAGTTCAATAAGTCCCCCTTGGGGGATTTAGGGGTAAAACGATAAAAGGATACTTTTCACACAGCCTCTGAAGCCAACGGCAATATAGAATAACTAATTTTTCCAAACTCAAAATGATCATTTTCATTAAAAATATTAACTTCACCACTTCACGGATTGTATTTGCAAATGACCTTAAAAGAAAGATACAGACTGACATTTGAATATTTCAGAAAAAACCGTCCTGTTGTTGAAACCGAACTGGTATATAACGATCCGTTTGAACTTATTGTTGCTGTGATATTATCAGCACAATGCACTGATAAAAGAGTAAATATTATTACGCCGGCGTTGATTAAAAGGTTTCCTGATGCAAAGTCGATGGCTGAAGCGGATCAATCGGAGATTTTCGGATATATAAAATCGTGTTCCTACCCTAACAACAAAGCAAAGCATCTTTCTGAAATGTCAAAGATGCTGGTCAGTGATTTTAACAGTATAGTACCATCGGAACCGGAAATGCTTCAAAAGCTTCCGGGAGTAGGCAGAAAGACTGCAAATGTGGTCGCATCTGTCATTTTTAAAAAACAGGTAATGGCGGTTGATACTCATGTTTTCCGTGTATCGGCAAGAATCGGTCTTACAATAAATGCAAAGACCCCGGAAAAAGCAGAGATGCAGCTTACAAAAAACACACCTCCCGAAATGATGCATGATGCCCACCACTGGCTTATCCTGCACGGAAGATATGTTTGTAAAGCCCGGAAACCTCTTTGCCATGAATGCGGCCTCACAGATATCTGTAAATATTATTTATCACATACCCCTTCAAGCCCCTCAACTGTTAAAAACTGAATTTCAGCAATAAGGTCATTGTGGTTCCGGGTTTATTTGCTAATTTTAGACCGCAATACATACACTGTCTGATGAATTACAGAACTAAGTTTAAAGAACTTGAGGAGAAATATGTTCTTCTCGAAAAAGAACTTTTATCTCTTCGTTCACAGGGCAGAAAGGAAGTGATCAGTAAAAAAGGCGAAGGGATCAATCTGAATGAGATTTTCTCTACTGCGAGCAGTTACGTTGCTCTCTTCAGGAAGAGAGAAGATGAGCGGGTCTACATTTCCGGACTTAACAGCAAGGCTGAAGAGGTGGAATTCATTGACAAGAATGAGGTTCTTGGCAAAGCGATTGACGAGACATCATTGGCTGAGAGAAGCAGACTCCTTGAACTGATAAACCATATTTATGAAACGGGAGAGGCACATAAATTATCAGTTTCGCCAGGAGGAGATGATACTGAGGGATTCTACATGGGTTTCCTGGTATCTTCCGGAGATATCATAATTACCTGGGAGCCCGGGTATCAGCAGAAAATAAATGCCGATCTGAAAAGGAACAGGGCGGAATTCGAGAATTTTGCAGGCATGCTTCCCGAAATGATCTATGAAGTCGACCTGACCGGTAAAATAATATTTGCCAATACCCAGGCACTCCAATTCTCAGGATATACCGTGGAAGAAATGAGAAAGGGACTTTATATTTCCCAGTTCTTTCCCGATAACTATAAGAGAATGATTGAAAACCTTGCCGCAATAAAAAATCCGGAAGATATTTCAAGCAATGAATATATTGCCAGAAAAAAGAACGGCGATATATTTCCTGTTGTAACACATTCTTTTGCAATATTTCATGACGACAAAATAATAGGCTACAGGGGCACAGTTACAGATATAAGCAAGCATAAGAAATATGAAGAGCAGATCACCAGGGAGAAGGCGTTTCTTGAGCATCTGATAGACTCAACTCCTCTGGCTATTGCAATTTCCGATGTTCCCGGCAAGATAACTATGGTCAACAGGGAGTTCACGAACCTGTTTGGCTATACATCGGGTGAAGCTGTCAACAGGAATATAAATGACCTGGTTGTCCCAAATGAACTCAGAGAAGAAGCTGAAAGTATAGATAAGCTAGCAACAGATCGCCACCGGGTAATAAGAGAAACTGTCAGGAAAGACAAATACGGGAACAGTATCCAGGTTTCTCTCATAGCTACTGCAATAATGGTGAATAATGAACCTGCAGCTTTTGTAGGAATATACAGGGATGTAACAACTGAAAAGAAAAACGCCCTTCAGCAGGAAGTCCTTTACAATATATCCTCTGCGGCACTTCAGCAGATGGATCTTAAAGAACTCTATCCGATCATTGAACGTGAGCTTGGAAGGATATGGAATACCAATAATTTCTATATAGCCCTCTATGACAAGAAAAATGATACACTTTCGATGCCATTCTTTGCTGATGAGAAAGATAATTTCCGCGAGGCTCCTGCCAGCAAAACAATTACCGGATGGGTTATACACAGGAAGAAATCGGTGCTACTGAAAGAAGAAGATCTGATAAAACTTGAAGAATCAGGCGAAGTGGAACTTATAGGTACTCCCTGTAAGGTCTGGATGGGTGTACCACTTAAGGTGGATGACGATGTCATAGGTGTTTTATGTCTACAGGATTATAATGATGAAACCAAATTCTCACAGGACGACCTGTATGTTCTGGATTTCATTGGTAATCAAACAGCTATTGCTCTTCAAAGAAGGATAATGCTGGACAATCTCATTACTGCAAGGCAGAAGGCTGAAGAAGCTGCCCTGTCGAAACAGATCTTTATGTCGACAATGAGCCATGAGATAAGGACACCGCTGAACGAAGTGATCGGTATAACAAACCTTCTCCTCCAGGGTGATCCGCGGGAGGACCAGATGGATTTTATTAAAACACTGAGGTTTTCAGGAAATCATCTGCTGACACTTGTGAATGATGTGCTTGATTATAATAAGATGGAGTCCGGCAAGATCGTTTTCGAACAGATCAGATTTAACCTCAACGACTTCCTCGATGAGATAATGAGATCCTATTCATTCAGATCAAAAGCCAATCAGCTCGAATTCGGGATAAAAAAAGAAGGGAATCTGCCCGTTTATGTTATTGGTGATCAGATCAGGCTTAATCAGATCCTGTCGAACCTGCTTTCAAATGCACTTAAATTCACAAGACAGGGAGGTATTACAGTTATTATCAAAGAACTGGAAAGAAAAAACAATAACTCAAAGCTGGAATTCTCGGTACAGGATACAGGGATCGGTATCCCTCCAGATAAGCAGTCGGCGATTTTTGAAAATTTCACCCAGGCATCATCGGATACCACTAGAAGGTATGGTGGTACAGGACTAGGGCTCGCTATATGCAAAAAGCTTGTTGAACTGCAGGGAGGAACAATAAATGTTGAAAGCGAACCCGGTTCCGGTTCAATATTCCGGTTCACCCTGACCTTTGAGGTCTCGTGCGACGGTGCCGGGAGTGAAGAAACGCAGGCTGTGGAAACATTCAGCGGACTTGAGGGGAAAAGGATACTTGTGGCTGAAGATAACAAGATCAACTTTTTTGTTGCAAATAAGTTCCTGACAGGCTGGGGAGTAATTGTATCACATGCCGAAGATGGCCAACTGGCTATCGAAAAACTTGAGAATGAGGAGTTTGACCTTATCCTCATGGATCTTCATATGCCTATTATGGATGGCATTGAGGCAACAAAGATCATAAGAAGCTCAGATAATCCCAGGATAAAAGATATACCGATTGTAGCACTCACCGCAGCCATTATGTCGGAGAACCACGACCGTATGGACCAGCTTAATATCAACGATTATGTTCTGAAGCCTTTCAAGCCTCACGATCTGTTTGAACGGATTAAGAAGCATATACGGTGAGGCACAGGGGCACAGGGGCGCAACGGCACAGGGGCACGGCGGCGCAATGGCACAGGGGCAGGAATTTGCTCTGAACCTGGAACCTGAAACTCTGAAACCCTGAAACCCTGAAACTCTGAAATTATCTTATACAGTGCCGGCTGATATAATCCGTGGCTTTTTTGTTTCCGAGGCTGAATGATTTCTTAAAATCATAACAGGCATCCTCTGTTTTTCCGGAATTAAGAAGGGCAATACCTTTATACAGCCAGGTTTCGGAATTTGATGGATCCAGATCGAGGGCCATCGTATAATCTTTAACAGCCCAGTCCCACGATCTGGCTGAAAAATACGAACCGGCCCTGTCTATATAACACTGTGGATCATTCGGATTATTTTTCAGATTATCGGAAAAATATTTCAGTGCTTTAAGGTTATCTCCCGACGAGGCATTAAGTTTTCCGGCCAGACTCAAAGCTTTTCTGTCGGCGGGATATAAAGTAAGGTATTTCTCAATATCAGCAATTGCTTTATCGGTCTCACCTGTTTTTCTGAAACATTCTGCACGAAGTTTCAGAATGTCTGCATCAGCTATATCCAGATTAAGTAGTTTTGAATAGGTGTCGGAAGCCCCGGCAGGATTATCAAGGTTTTCCTGTGCCCGGGCAAGCGCTCTAAGATATTTCTCATTATCAGGCTCAGATGCAAGTAATTCTGAAAGGGTTCTTACGGAGGAAGTAAATCTGCCTGCCGATATATCAACAAGTGATTCAGCAAATTTTGCAGTTGCACTCTCGGGATAGCTCTTTTCAAGATCATTGAGAACAGCTGATGCTTCTTCAATTTTTCCGTTTGAAGTATAATACTCTATCTCCGAAATCTTTTCCTCACTCACTGAATACCAGTCTTTTTTCCAGAACTGCCTCCACTCCGGTCTGTTTTCAATTCTTCTGAATGAAGGATCGAGCAGGATCTCCTTTTCGCTCCTTTTGAAACCCGTCTTCATACTCAGCTCCAGATGATATAGCGATGTTGCCGCATCCCCCTTAAGAGCATATACCCTGGCAAGACCATACTCCCCTGACTGGTCCGTAAGATCATTGGCAGAATTATAATCAGCAATCGCTCCGGAGTAGTCCCCTTTAATTATAAATGCTTCAGCTCTTTCAAGAAGAAGACGGCTATCCTTCTGCTTAGCCAGAGCTTCGGTAAGTATGAGAACAGATTGCTCAGGCTGCCCGGATGATCTCATCGCTTTCGCCTGTAAAAGATAATCAAGGACGGATTGTCCGTATGCCAGCTGTGAAAAAATCAGAATTGAAATTATAATCCCGGTCTTTCTCATTTTTAATATTATGGCTCTCATTTCGTCTCCTCCTTTCTTACTTCCGCTCCCTGTTCTGTGATCACATGTATAAATCCCGAAAGGTGAAACTGTTCCAGACCGGTAATACGGCGTTCAAAAACATCGCACTGGTAAAAATAAACACCAGGAGAGACTATCTTTCCTTTATATGTTCCATCCCAGTTAATTCTTGGTTCTGTAGTGCTGAATATTAAAAGCCCGTTACGGTTAAATAACTTAAAATCGATCTTTTCAACCAATCCGGATGTTTTGGCAATCAATTTATCATTAAAATTATCACCGTTCGGTGTGAATACATTTGGAATCTCATAGAAATTACATGAATCGACACATACTTTAAGAGATCTCTCACCCTCATTTCCATTCAGATCGAAGGCAGAAACAGCATAGCATCCCGAAATGATTTCTCCGGGATAATGTTTGTAGGTAAGAGTATTTCTGTTGTCTATTGTTGCAATAAGGGTTAATGTCTCCTCATATGTCATTGCATAATAGATCTTATATCCGGAAATATCTTCCCAGCATATTGGATCATCGATTGTCCAGCGGAGATGGTTGTAAAGGCTGTCGCACTGGCTGGTTACATTCAGATCAGGCGGACAAGGAGGTTCATTATCTTCAGGAGTAACGCATGTTATCTGAGAATAATTAACAAGGTCCTTAGGCATATTATCTGCAGGATAGCTGCCGGTCGATCTGACATAATAGCAATAGCTTTTACCATTTTCAAGATTTAAATCAGTATATTCAAGCTGATTTGTTGTTCCTACCGAATCAAAGAGCATCGTTGCGCTGTTCTGCCTGAAGAAATCATAACGTGTATTTATCCAGGGAACATTTCTGTCTATAACAAATCTTACTTTCCTGTCACCGGGATTAGCCCTGAGGAAGACGGAAGATGCATAAGCCGGCTCCCCTACCAGGAACTCACTTCCCGTCGTTCTGTTCCAGAGTTCTATTTTGTAAATATATCCTGTAGTCTGGGTATTAACCGGAGTATCAATAAAAGTCGTATCATTAAGATTTGATGTCGGGATTGATTTTATCTGTATATAATTGGTCCCGGTAATGCCTTCCGCCCTGTAAATAATATATTCCCATGGTCCCGGAGCAGGGATTGTATCAAGCCTGTCAGGCTTCTTCCAGCTCAGGAAAATTGAACCTGCAGAAGGATGGGTATTTGTTACGCTTACATTTTTAATTACGGGTACTCCTGATACAAGAGTTGATGTGATCTCATTTGAAGCTTTACTCTCTGTACCATTGTTATATACTGCAACGATACGGTAGGTATATTCTATCCCAAACTGCAGGCCCTGGCCATTATCTGAATCAATGAAAGATTCTGTGGTACTGCCTGCTGCATATCCTACCCTTACAAAACCCGTTGAGGCTGGCAATCCAGATGTACATGAATCCTGAACAAAGGTTGAAGGTCCTTCCTTCCTGTAGATATTGAACCCTGCAATTGTTTCAGTACCATAATTTACCCAGATGAGCCTGATAATTTTACCTTCAGGGAGGGCGCTGAGGAGATTTGGCGGAGGTCCGAGAACCTTTATATTCATATTATCTATATCAGAAAGCTTCAGCTCGGAATTATCATCATCCGCTTTGAAAATAATATTGTATGGCTGATTTCTCACAGCTTCATGGCATGGGGTCCAGATAAAGCGTGATGATGAAGATCCTGCTACTGAATCTATTTTAATGAATTGAGCTTTACAATCTTCTATATTGAAGACACCTGAGGTAGCAATCTGCTTAATGTTATCACCGTTTGGATCGGTTGCCGAAACGATAAACTCAACGGATTTTCCAACTTCCACGCAAAGGTTTTTAAGCGGACTGTTTACGGGAGGTTTATTATTAGTCTTGAAAACCTCTATCTGCATATCGCGGACCACAGTACCTATCTTCCTGCCACCCCTCCATTCCTGAATTTCCATGGCTACATTATAAATACCGGTATCAGCAGGGGTATTCCATATCAGATCACCCGTAATTGAATCCACGCGTAAAAAGTATGTAGCCGGCGGTAATGTATAATTCTCAATTGGCTTGCCATCCTCGCGTGTACATGTGGTGAGCTGGTACGACAGACTGTCTCCGTCGGGATCATATGCTGCAGGATTATGTATAAAGACGTATCCCAGGGCAGCCTTGTCATAAGGGGGATTAAGCAAAACAGGTGTACTGTTCCTTCCCATGGACGGATTCACAATAAGGATCGTTGAAATAGAGAAAACAACATTTACGCTGTTTGGTATATTCTTTACACCATAGTTCCTGTTGGGATCCTGTACAACAATCCTGTATACGCCCGGCCCTGGGTATGTATGATTTATCTTATAGACATTTCTATAATAAAAATTCGGTAAAGTTACTTTTTCTACCCTCTGAGCTGTGGAAACCGTGTTATCTCCCCAGTCTACATCAAGCTGTTGTCTGTCGGCAAGACTTAATGTATATGTAAATGTGGTTACTGTGATCTCGTATGTCAGGTCTGAAAGCTGAACATAAGTTATTTCACCTGCCCTGTTATGGGTTGCTGAAAGGATCAAAAAATCAAATGATAAAAGCAGAATTGCTAAAAGTCTTTTCATAACCTGTCTCCTTACTTCCTCCAGTTACTTTAAAATAAATGTCTGCTCTGTTTGTTCCGGTGTAAGTTTTACTCCTTCTTCAAAATTACTGACCTTGATTATGGTCATATTAGCCTGATCGTTATATAGTTCTGTCATTATCTCATTCCTAACGGCTATAACTTCGGGTTTTCGGACAGCCAGGTAAACAAGGTTCGCACTTATCTCGTTTTCCTGAGCCGCCATTACCAGATTTAATAACTTGCCTTCAATCTGTTTATTGTTCACAGAAATAATAAGCTTCTCTGCCAGATATTTTCCAAGCATCTCTTCAGGAAATGACTGGCTTTCAGCCCCGTAATTCAGATTTGAATTTTTATCAAACAACTTATAATCAAGCAAAAAATCGTCAAAGTACATCCTGACAAAGACCTTTACAGTATCAGTACCCGGAACATGTTCAATACTTGTAAGGCTGACATGTACCGGATGGAATAATACTGATATTGCAAGAACCAGGATCTTTACCATTCGAATAATTCCTAAGGCTTAGATATTTCCTCAAAAATCAGACCAATCAGATAGTTTTCCCGGGTATTCTTGCCCTGTTATCAAGATATTCCACTGTTCCGACCTCAATGAACGAGAATCCCGAACCTCCCGAAAAATTTCCGGCAAGGACAACAACTACATCATCTCCCTTCAGATCGTGTGCTTCTATCAAATTATTCAGAGCGATATAAATAAACTCATCTATTGAATCCCTGCGTTCCTGGTAGCTTGTATAAACACCATAGGACAGAGCCAGTTCCCTCATGGCTCTTGTTGTATAGCACTGGGCAAGTATCAGGTTATAACCCCTGTATGATGCCATATCTTTTATTGTCCTGCCTCCGCTTGTATCGGCAATTATACCTTTTGCCCCAATCCTTATTGAAGTTTCAACAGCTACTTTTGCAAGATACGAAGAGATCTCTCCTGTGACATTAATGAAAGGAGTGTCAAGGAATTTTTCCTTATTCCTTTCCACTTCGATGGCAACTTTCGTCATTGTTCTGACAGCTTCAACAGGATATTTACCCTTGGCAGTCTCACCGCTAAGCATTATTGCATCGGTCTGTGAATAAACTGCATTTGCGATATCGCTTACTTCAGCCCTTGTCGGCCGGGGATTTGTTATCATAGAATGAAGCATCTGGGTAGCCACTATCACTGGTTTTCTGCAATAGATGCATCTCGATATGATCATTCTCTGAATAGAAGGGATTTTTTCATAGGGTATCTCAATTGCCAGATCGCCTCTGGCCACCATTATGCCGTACACTTCTTCAAGGATATCTGTAATATTTTCAACACCCTCCTGGTTTTCTATTTTGGCAATGATCTTTATCCGGCTGTTATACTTGTTAATTTCAGCCTGCACATCAAGTGCATCCTGCCTTGACCTGACAAAAGAATGGGCGATAAATTCTATATCATTCTCGGCAGCCATCTTAATGAAGATCCTGTCTTTATCGGTAAGAGAAGGCAGATCGATTTTAACACCGGGTACATTGACGCTTTTCCTCGATCCGATTATCCCTTCATTTTCGGCCTTGCAGATAAGTGTATCCCCCTCTTTCCTCACCGCTTTCAGTTCTATCTCACCATCATCGATCATAACCATGGCACCTAATGGTATTTCTTCCACAAAGCGCCTGAGACTTACACAGAGGATCTCCTGAGTTGATTCTTTGTCGGGATCCCCGATAATCTTTATTGTTTTTCCCTTTTTTACAGTTATCGGATTTTCACAATAAGTTGTCCGGATTTCGGGCCCTTTGGTATCGATAAGTATCGCGATCTTATCAGATACTGCCCTTACATTGCGTATTATGCGTAGTGCGCCATCCAGATCGAGATGTGCCGAGTTTATCCTTACTACATTCATACCCGCCTCATACAGCTGACTGATAAATTCCGGTTCACAGTTTTTATCGGAAATAGTAGCTACTATTTTTGTTCTCTTGCGGATCATATTCATTTTTGTTCTTTTTCCAGTTTTTCGATTAAGGCTTCCACTGCCAGGCGGTAACTATCGAGACCGAAACCGGCTACAGAACCGATACATCTTGCAGCAAGAAAACTTTTATGACGAAACTCCTCACGGGCTGCTGTATTTGTTATATGAACCTCAACTGCCGGAGCTTTAACTGAAGCAATGGCATCAGCAATTGCAACCGATGTGTGCGTATATCCTCCGGCATTAATAATAATCCCATCATATTCAAATCCCTTCCTGTGTATTTCGTCAATTATTTCTCCTTCAATATTTGACTGAAAATAATAGAATTCAATGCCCGGGTATCTCGTTTTGAGAGAAACCAGATAGTCTCCGAAAGCAGTATTCCCGTATTTGCCGGGTTCCCTTTTCCCGAGAAGGTTTAGATTAGGGCCATTAATAATGCTGATCTTCATAAAGACTGTAATGATTTTACAGTTGGTAAAAATATATAAAATATTGTTCTGAACAGTAAGTAAAGTTTGGAGTTTGGAGTTTGGAGTTTGGAGTTTGGAGTTTGGAGTTTGGAGTTTGGGGTTTGGGGTTTGGAGTTTGGGGTTTGGAGTTTGGAGTACTTAAAGTCAGGTAAAATTTGGTTGCAGGCAGGCAGGGATCAATAGTGTTTGATTTTGTGATTACATTTGTGACATCTACAGTATTACAAAAAAGTCGATGAGCCTTAGCTGGAAACAGGGAATAAAAGATTTCGAAACATATCTGCGGCTTGAGAAATCACTGTCGGAGAACAGCATCAGCGCCTATTCTGATGATGTTCAGAAGCTGGAGCAGTATTTTTCAGGAATGAATATTACCAGAATGCCGGCTGAAGTTACTTACTCCGATCTTAAGGATTTCCTTTTATGGTTCGGAGCCGGGAATACGAATGCCAGGACACAGGCACGTACGATTTCAGGTATAAGATCGTTTTTCAGGTTTCTCCTTATTGAGGAAGAGATAGATGAGAATCCGGCATCCCTTATCGAATCTCCGAAAACCGGAATGAAGTTACCTGAAGTACTGACTGTTGAAGAGATAGACAGAATGATAGCTGCAATTGATCTGAGCAGGCCGGGTGGGCACAGGAATAAGGCAATAATAGAAACTCTTTACGGTTGCGGTCTCAGGGTTTCCGAACTTGTCGGACTCCGCCTGACCGATATTCATGATGGTGAAGGATTTGTGACCGTTACAGGTAAAGGGAATAAACAAAGACTTATTCCAATAGGCAGGAAAGCACTTAAAGAGATCGACATCTATAAGGAAGAGCGGAAAAAACTGGTTAAAATCCATGATCAGAACATAGTCTTTCTTAACCGTCGCGGCAAAAAGCTCACCAGAGCAATGATTTTCACAATAATAAAAGATCTGGCTGCACGGTCAGACATAAGGAAAAAGATCAGTCCGCATACTTTCAGACACTCATTTGCCACACATCTTATTGAAGGAGGGGCTGACCTGAGGGCAGTTCAGGAGATGCTGGGACATGAATCAATACTTACAACGGAGATATATACACATATCGACAGAAGCTACCTTCGTGATACACTTCTGATGTTTCATCCAAGGGCATAAAGCTGGGTAGTATTCCGGATTTCTGAAATTCAATTATTAATATTAAATTTGCCCCTTATTTTGAAAAATCTATATTTAATTATCTCAAAATTATAACAGTATGTCAAAAGTAAAAAGAGTCTATTATTTTGGAAAGAAAACTGCGGACGGCAAAGCCGATATGAAGAATCTTCTTGGTGGCAAAGGAGCCAACCTTGCAGAAATGTGTCTTCTGGGCCTTCCTGTTCCGGCCGGTTTTACAATTACAACAGAAGCCTGTACAGAGTATTATGAAAATAATTTACAGCTTCATCCCGATCTGATGCCTGAGGTATGGTCTGCCATGAAACTTACTGAGGAAGCCATGAACATGAAATACGGCGATACTGAGAATGCGCTTCTGGTGTCATGCCGTTCAGGTGCACGCAAATCGATGCCGGGTATGATGGACACAGTACTTAATGTTGGCCTCTGTTCTTCAACAATACCGGGATTCCTTAAGAAGACAAATAATCCCCGCTTTGTATGGGATTCATACCGTCGTCTGATAATGATGTATGCTGATGTTGTTATGGAAAAAGCAGAAGGCATTGAACCCCCTGACGGTAAAGGCATCCGCAAAGTTCTTGACGAAATGCTTGATCATTTCAAACATAATAAAGGTTATAAATCGGATACAGATCTTACAGCCGACGATCTTAAATTCCTGGCAGAAGAATTCAAGAAGAAAGTAAAAGAAGTACTCGGAACTCCGTTCCCTGATGATGCTAGGGAACAGCTTGAGGGAGGTATAAAGGCTGTTTTCAAGAGCTGGAATGGTAAGAAAGCCGTTTCCTACCGCCGTATAGAAGGTATTCCTGATGATTGGGGAACAGCTGTTAACGTACAGGCAATGGTATTCGGAAACATGGGTGATTCATCAGCTACCGGTGTTGCTTTTACACGTAATCCGGCAACAGGAGAGAACCAGTTCTACGGGGAATGGCTTGTGAATGCACAGGGTGAAGACGTAGTAGCAGGTATCCGCACTCCCAGCCCTCTCAATGATGAAACAAAAAATGAACAGAACAAACACCTGCACAGCATGCAGGAAGCCATGCCCGGTACATATAAGGAACTTGTTGATATCCGCGAAATCCTGGAAAAATCATTCCACGACATGCTCGATATTGAATTTACAATTCAGGAGGGAGTTCTTTACATGCTTCAGTGCCGTGCAGGAAAGAGAACAGGTACAGCCGCTCTTAATATGGCAATGGATATGCTTCATGAAAAACTGATCGATGAAAAAACAGCAGTTTTACGTGTTGATCCCGCACAGCTTGATGAGCTGCTTCACCCAATCTGCGACCCGAAGGTTGAAGCAAAAGTAAAAGCAGTCGTTAAAGGTCTTCCTGCAGGACCAGGAGCAGCTGTTGGCAAGGTTGTTTTCACAGCCGAAGATGCAGTTGCATGGTTCCGCAAAGGTGAAAAAGTAATACTTCTCCGCGAAGAGACCAATCCTGAGGATGTTGAAGGAATGCGTGCTGCAGAAGGTATCCTGACCGCACGCGGAGGTATGACATCCCATGCTGCTCTTGTAGCCCGCGGATGGGGCAAATGCTGTATAGTCGGAGCCAGCGCACTTCATGTCGATGTAGCTTCAAAAACAGCAAAAATAGCAGAATCGAGTATCGTCATTAAAGAAGGTGATGTACTTACACTCAACGGCACAAAAGGAGCTGTTTATATTGGCGCGCTTACTCTCATGGATGCAACAGAAAATCCCAGATTCAGGGAATTCATGTCAATTGTTGACAAGCACCGCAAAATGGGAGTCCGTACAAATGCCGACACGCCAGCCGATGCAAAAATAGCACATGATTTCGGAGCTGAAGGTATCGGTCTTTTCCGTACCGAACATATGTTCTATGGAAAAGGATCTGAGGAGCCTCTTTTCCTTCTTCGTAAAATGATCCTCAGCGCTACAGAAGCTGAAAGAAGGAAAGCACTCGATGAGCTCTTTATGTTTTCGAAGCAGAATATGAAGGAAACACTTGAAGCTATGGACGGACTGCCTGTCACATTCAGGCTGCTTGACCCGCCGCTTCACGAATTCGTTCCCCAGGGAGCTGAAAAACAGGAAGAACTGGCCAAAGCCCTTGGAATCAGGAAAGAAGATGTTGCAAAACGCGGAGAAGCTCTTCACGAATCAAATCCGATGATGGGTCACCGCGGCGTACGCCTCGGAGTAACATACCCCGAAATAACCGAAATGCAGCTAAGATCAATGTTCGAAGCAACTGCTGAACTTATTAAGGAAGGCAAGACTCCGAAACCGGAATTGATGGTCCCCGTAACTTGCGACGTTTCAGAACTTGATTTTACAAAGAAAATCTATGACAATATTTATAATGAAGTTTGTAAAAAATACAGCCTCACCAGGATAGATTGTAAATACGGAACCATGATCGAGATCCCGAGAGCTTGTCTGCTTGCCGACCGTATGGCAAAATCAGCAGAATTCTTCTCATTTGGTACAAATGACCTTTCGCAGATGACATTCGGATTCAGCCGTGATGATATCGGCGGATTCATGAATGCATACCTCGATAAGAAGATGCTTGCTGCAGATCCCTTCCAGACAATTGATCAGGATGGTGTTGGTCAGCTGATAACAATGGCTGTACAAAAGGGAAGATCCACAAGACCAGATCTTAAGATCGGAATTTGTGGTGAACAGGGAGGCGATCCGGCTTCAGTGGAATTCTGCTTCAAAGCAGGTCTGACCTATGTAAGCTGCTCACCGTTCAGGGTTCCGATAGCCAGACTGGCTGCCGCACAGGCTTCGATCAAATTCGGAAAATAACAATAAAATATAATTCCGTGAAACCGAAGGGGCGTTGCATGCAACGCCCCTTCTAAGTTTATAACACCATGCAACGCCCCTTCTCCGTTTTCTACAGACATAAATTATTAATTAATTATGCCATATTGATCATAATTTTAGATGTAATCAATGTTATTTATATAAATCATTAACATATTTTGGTGTTTTTGAATAATTTGTTTGTAAATATCATCAAAATATTAACGAATTGAGGTTTCTATTCTGGAATCTATTCATATATTTGAACCGATAGTTGGGTTTTAAAATCTTTAACATTTAAAAGAATTTTTATGACGAATAACCAGAAATTAATCAATTGGGTAAATGAATGGGCTGAAATCTGTCAGCCTGAAAAGATCCATTGGTGCGACGGCTCTGATGAAGAAAATCAGATGCTGCTTGGCATGATGGTAGAAAATGGAAACGCCATAAAGCTCAACGAAGATAAACGTCCGGGAAGTTATTATTTCCAGAGTGATCCCAGTGATGTTGCGCGTGTTGAGAACAGGACATTTATATGTTCTGAAAAACAGGAAGATGCGGGTCCGTCGAATAACTGGAACGATCCCCGGGAAATGAAAAAGACCCTTCTCGGCTTATATAAAGGTTGTATGAAAGGCCGCACAATGTATATTATCCCTTTCAGCATGGGACCGCTTGGTTCGGAAATTGCACACATAGGTATAGAAATCACTGACTCGCCCTATGTTGTTGTGAATATGCGTATCATGACCCGTATGGGAAAAGCTGTTCTGAATGTTCTGGGAGATAAAGACTTTGTTCCCTGTATGCATTCTGTAGGAGCACCGCT
Organism: uncultured Rikenellaceae bacterium; assembly: GCA_964637415.1. Taxonomy (GTDB): domain Bacteria; phylum Bacteroidota; class Bacteroidia; order Bacteroidales; family VadinHA17; genus LD21. The sequence goes on along the minus strand of CAZWUB010000015.1, from coordinate 13,789 downwards.
TAAGCCGGGAGAAACAGATAAAAAATGGCCATGTGCACCGATAGAACAGAAATTTATAACTCACTTCCCCGAAACAAATGAGATATGGTCATATGGCAGCGGATATGGAGGAAATGCGCTTCTCGGTAAGAAATGCTTTGCTCTCAGGATTGCTTCAAATATGGCAAAAAGAGAAGGCTGGCTGGCTGAACATATGCTCATAATGGGCATTACAAATCCTGCCGGAGTTAAGAAATATTTCGCAGCAGCTTTCCCCAGTGCCTGCGGTAAGACAAACCTGGCAATGTTAATTCCGACAATCCCCGGCTGGAAAGTTGAATGTGTGGGAGATGATATAGCATGGATGAAATTCGGAAAAGATGGCCGTTTATATGCGATCAATCCCGAGTACGGATTTTTCGGCGTAGCCCCTTTTACTTCAATGAAGACCAATCCCAATGCAATGCTTTCGTGCAGGGCGAATACTATTTTTACAAACACAGCATTAACACCTGATGGTGATATATGGTGGGAAGGTATCGGGCACGACATTCCTGAAAATACAATAACCTGGACAGATGAGAAATATGATCCGGCAAACGGAAAGCCTGCTGCACATCCGAATGCACGTTTTACAGCTCCTGCCAGTCAGTGCCCTGTTATTGACAGCGACTGGGAAAATCCTTCGGGAGTTCCGATCTCGGCAATTCTTTTCGGAGGACGCCGGCCTGACACATTACCGCTTGTTTACCAGTCTTTTGACTGGAATCACGGGGTATTTGTAGGATCCATTGCCGGTTCTGAAGTAACTGCAGCCGCAATAGGCCTGAAGGCCGGAGTTCGACGCGATCCCTTTGCAATGCTTCCATTCTGCGGTTATCATATGGGAGACTATTTTTCACACTGGATAAGAACCGGCGAAAAGGCTCCCGACAAAAACAAGTTGCCAAAGATATTTAATGTCAACTGGTTCAGAAAAGATTCAGAAGGTAAATTCCTGTGGCCGGGTTATGGCGATAACATCAGGGCCCTTAAATGGATATTCGAACGCCTTGAGGGGGCAGACAATGCTGCCGAAACATCAGTAGGATATGTTCCAAAACCAGGAAGCATAGATACTGAGGGTTTGAACGGTATTGAGAAAAATATGCCGGAAATTCTCAAAGCTGATAAAAATGAATGGCTTGCGGAAGCAGAACTGATAACAGCACATTACGCAACATTTGGCGATCGTCTTCCATCAGAGCTTATAAATCAGTTTGAAGCTTTAAAAGCAAGACTGCTCAAATCATAATGTCTGAAATGCAGTTACTTTACATTATCGCTACCGGCCTGGCAGCATATTTACTGGGTTCAATTCCTTCAGCCGTATGGGCAGGCAGGCTTTTTCATGGTATAGACGTGAGAGAACACGGAAGCGGTAATGCCGGTGCAACGAATGTGATACGGGTCCTCGGCTGGAAAACCGGGGTCCCTGTATTAATATTCGACATGATAAAGGGATTTCTTGCAGCAATGCTCCCGAAATTTTTTAATTTGGCACCTGAAGAGAGCGCTATGCTTGTTAATCTTCAGATCTTTACGGGATTAACGGCAATCATCGGTCATATTTTCCCTGTATTTGCCGGCTTCAGGGGCGGTAAAGGTGTTGCAACAATGTTCGGCATTCTTCTGGCAATTCATCCTCCCGTCACTCTCCTCTGCCTTGGTGTATTCCTTATCTTTTTCATATCTACAGGAATAGTGTCGATAGGTTCTATTGCTGCCGGCATAGCTTTCCCCGTACTTCTACTGACCCTGTTCAATACACCCTCTGTCGTCTTCAGGATATTTTCGGTACTGGTGGCAGTTGCATTAATAGTAACTCACAGGAAAAATATTAAGCGGCTCCTGAAGGGGGAAGAGATGAGGTTGTTCGGGAAGAAGGGGTAGGAAGGTCGTGCGGTCGTGCGGTCTTGCGGTCGTGCAGTCATGCGGTCGTGCTTTGGCAGCCGTAGCTTCAGCGGAGGCTGGCGGTCTTGCGGTCGTGCAGTCATGCAGTCTTGCGGTTTTGGGGTCGTGCGGTCGAACCTTCGAACCGTCGAACCGTCGAACCGTCGAACCCACTGCGCCACTGTGCCACTGCGCCGCTGCACCTTTCCCTAAAAATTCTCGAGTATTTCGATCCTTTTCTGAATCGGCGGATGTGTTGCGAACAGTGTTGTAAAAGATACTGATGAATTCTTCAGTTCCTTTTGCGGATTTTCGATAAACATCTGGGCAACATCATTCCTTTTAACCGCTTCAATTGTCGGGTCTCCGGATATCTTCCTTAAAGCTGCTGCAAGGGCCAGCGGATTCCTTGTAAGTTCTGCCGCTCCTGCGTCTGCAAGGTATTCGCGTTTCCTGGAAAGTGCAAACCTGAAAAGCGATGCGATAATATACCCGATCGTAGCCAGGATTAGTGCAATTATCATTGCAGCTCCGTTACCATCTTTTTTGCCGCGCGAAACACTTCCGAACCTCATCGACCTGAACATTGTTTCGGAGATAAAAGCGAATATCCCGACAAATATTATTGAAATGATAAGCAACCTGACATCACGGTTGCGGATATGTGTAAGTTCGTGGGCAATAACAGATTCAAGCTCCTGATCATTAAGCTTGTTTATTATACCCTTTGAAAGTGAAACAGTATATGATTTCTCGTTAATACCGCTGGCAAAAGCATTCAGAGAATCGTCTTCGATAATATTCACCTTTGGCATTGGCATTCCCGAGGCGATGCAGAGGTTCTCCACCAGGTTATATATCCGTTTGTTCTCCTTGCGTTCAAGAGGCTTTGATCCGGTTGCATTGTTTATCATAGCTGAATGAGAAAACCATGCAACCAAGAACCAGATCACCACCCCGATAGTGATCCATGGGATTGTATGGAAGAATTTTGAATTTATAACAGGGATAAGATTATACTGTTCCTGTTCTCCCATTACATACCTTGATTCCCCCAGTGAAGTAAGAAAGAAAAAAAGCCAGGTAAGTCCAAAAAAAACAACAGGAAACAGTATCAGAATCAGTACAGAATTCCTGTTATTTTTTCTGATATGGCTTTGTAAACCGAAATACTTCATCTTATTTGTCAGAACTGGATTTTAGGTGGCTCTTCAACTGTAGTACGCTGTTCCCCAAGGTCGAACATAGGTTCTCTCTTGAAATTAAACAGAGTGGCAACAAGATTCGACGGGAATACTTCAACGGCCGTATTAAGCTCTTTTGTAGCTGAATTGAAGAAACGGCGTGCAGCTGCAATTTTGTTTTCAATGTCGGCTATCTCGTTCTGAAGGTCAAGGAAATTCTGGCTTGCCTTAAGGTCGGGATATGCTTCCACAGCAACCTTCAGTCCGTCGAGAGCTGTCGATAACCTTTGTTCTGCAGAGATCTTTTCATTGATTGTCTTTGCCTGCATTGCATTTGCACGTGCTTCAGTGATCTCTGTCAGTACTGCCCGTTCATGCTGCATGTAGCCTTTAACTGCATCAACAAGCTGCGGGATCATGTCGTGACGCTGTTTAAGCTGAACATCAACATCTGCAAATGCCTGTTCCCTGTTGTTTCTCAGACGGATCAGCCGGTTATAAAGCGATACTGCCCAGAGTGCAAGCAGGACAATTAATCCAAGTATTACAAGTATAAACATGTTCGTTTTGATTTAGGTTGTTAAAACTGAAATTTGTTAAAAAATAAAGATAACAATTCCTGCTATATTTAACCAAAACATTAATGCCATTTTTGACTAAACAATATCAAAAAGTTGCTTTGTTGAAAATATTGTCAGAAGTATACTACGTATTATAATACGTTTTTTAATACGTTTTTTAATACGTAGTATATATTTTCTGGTTATCTTAGATTTGCAAGGGCTTCTTTAATTCTTTTAACAGCTTCGACAAGCAGATCATCGGAAGTTGCATATGAGATCCTGATGCACGTTGGTGCTCCGAAAGCATCTCCGCCAACTACTGCAACCTGTGCTTTTTCAAGCAACCATATTGCAAGATCGTCAGATGTGCTTATAGTCTTTTCGCCATCCGATTTTCCGAGATAATAGCTGATATCGGGAAAAACATAAAAAGCTCCCTGGGGAATTCTTACTTTCAGTCCTTCAACATCCTTAAGGAGATTACAGATAAGATCCCTGCGTCTCAGAAATGCGTCGCGCATCTTCTGGCGGGAGTCGTCTTTTCCTGTAAGTGCAGCAAGAGCAGCTCTCTGGGCTATTGAACTGACACCTGAAGTGAACTGACCCTGTAACTTATCACAGGCGCTGACTATCCATTTCGGGGCACCTATATAACCTATTCGCCAGCCAGTCATGGCATAAGCTTTCGAAACGGCATTGACTGTAATGACCCTGTCGTAAATAAAATCAAAAGAAGCCATGCTTACATGTTCTCCTTCAAAAAGGATATGTTCATAAACCTCATCCGACATAATAAAAACACCTTCATGTTTTTCGACGACCCTTGCAATAGCCTCCATCTCATCGCGGGAATAAATCATACCTGTCGGATTTGATGGTGAATTGAAAATGATCATCCTTGTTTTTGGTGTAATTGCAGCTTCAAGCTGTTCCGGTTTCACTTTAAAATCATTTTCCAGTTCAGCATCCACAATAACCGGTTTCCCTTCCGCCAGCAGAACCTGATCATAATAGCTGACCCAGTAAGGAGCCAGTATGATAACCTCATCACCCGGATTGACAAGAGATAAAATAACATTAATAAGTGAATGCTTTCCTCCTGCCGAAACAATTATCTGGTCGGGAGAATAACTGATGCCATTTTCCTCCCTGAATTTCTTAGAAATTGCTTCCCTGAGATCATTATAACCCGGTACAGGAGGGTATTTGGAATAGTTATCATCAATTGCTTTTTTGGCTGCTTCCTTTATGTAACCGGGAGTGTTGAAGTCTGGCTCCCCGAGACTCAGGCTGATGATATCAAGACCTTTAGCTTTCAGCTCACGGCTCTTCTGAGCCATTGCAAGCGTGGCAGAAGCTGCCATGGCTTTAATTCTTTCTGATAAATACTCCATACATTAATTAATATAAGTTAATAAATAAGGGCGGGTTCAAATATATCAAGTAATAATTAAAAACAAAATAAGTTAAGTTTGTATAATATTGACAAATGTATTGATTATGGCAACAGTGTCTGAAATACTGAAAATCACATTACCCGCTCTGCTGGTCTTTATAACTGCCTGGGTTCTGCTGAAGGACCTTATTAAGAACGATCAGGATAAAAGAAGGCAGGAGCTTATTCTGCAAAACAGCCGGACAGTTGTTCCGATAAAGCTTCAGGCATATGAAAGGATAATCCTTTTCCTCGAGAGGATCTCACTCGAATCTATGCTTGTAAGGATAAGCACTCCCGGGATAACAGCCAGCCAGCTTCATTCCGGACTGCTTTCAGGAGTCAGGAGTGAATTCGAACACAACTTATCACAGCAGATCTATATGAGTCCCCAGGCCTGGGAAGTTGTAAGGACTGCCCGGTCAAACACAATCAAGCTTATTAACAGTGAGTATGAAAAAATGCCGGAGAATGCTTCCGGCATGGATTTCAGTAAACAGCTTCTATCGGCCGTCATGGAACTCGATAAGGAACCTACAAGAGTTGCAATAGACTTTGTAAAGGCGGAAGTGGCAAGGATGATATGATACGGCGCAGCGGCGCAGGGGCCCAGCGGCACAATGGCTTATTATCCGACGGCATGACTGCGCGACTGCATGACCGCACGACCGCACGACCGCATGACCGCACGACCTTATAACAACTCCACGCTCCGTTTTACGAAACTGCTCAGATCTTCGCCCCGCAACATATTGTTTGAAAGTAACGCAAGGTCGATTAGTTGTTTGACTATTTTATTATTATTTCCAAAAGCATCAAGTATCTCCTTTCTGGAACTTTCAACAGCCTCAAGCTCTTTCCTGAGCTTTTCAAGATCGTCTTTTTCGAGCTGACTGACCTCATCAGCTTTTTTCTTGCTGTGCTCCTTCTCCATAAAATCAACTTCTTCCTTAAGCCTCTTTCTCTCTTTTCCGTTTTCATCGAGCTTTGTACCCGCTTCGGTCCTGAGGTCATCATAAACTTTTCCGACCAGAGGATGATTGGGATTTACAACAAGGTTATAGCTGTCGGGAAGATCGCCGTAGAAATTCATCCCCCCTCCCATTTGTGCCATATCTTTCATCCTGCGCATGAATTCTGACTGTGTGATAAGTACAGGTGATTCATTTTCATCAAGTACCTCGAAAACAACATTGTACATTTCTTTCGCCTTAACCCTTACGTTGAAAACGTCTTTAAGATCATCCTTCTGCTCATCTGTCAGTTTCGATTTCTTAGCTTCTTCCTTCTGTATAAGCTTTTCAATCACATCAGAATCGACTCTCACAAACCTCGAATCCTTGAACTTTGTCTCAAGATGATTGATCAGGTGAACATCCAGCTGACCGTCAAGATTAAGAACATCATAGCCCTTGTTCTTTGCTTTTTCGATATAAGTATACTGATCTGTTTTATTTGTTGAATAGAGATAAATAAGTGATTTATTTTTATCGGTCTGATTTTCTTTGATAAGCTTTTCATATTCCTCATAGGTGAAATACTTATCGTCAGTATTTTTCAGAAGGGCGAATTTCGAAGCTTTCTCATAGAATTTCTCTTCAGTTATCATTCCGTAGTCAATAAAAAGCTTCAGGCTGTCCCATTTCTTCTCAAATTCCGGTCTGCTGTTTTTGAAGATCTCATTTAACCTGTCGGCAACTTTCTTGGTGATGTGACTCGATATCTTTTTTACATTTGAATCACTCTGAAGATAACTCCTTGATACATTAAGAGGTATATCGGGTGAATCGAGGACTCCGTGCAAAAGTGTAAGGAATTCCGGCACTATACCCTCAACAGAATCAGTAACAAACACCTGGTTACAGTAGAGCTGGATCTTATTCTTCTGAATCTCAATGTTATTTTTGATCCTTGGAAAATAAAGTATTCCGGTCAGCCTGAAAGGATAGTCGACATTCAGATGAATATTGAACAAAGGCTCATCTCCGACAGGGTAAAGTTCACGGTAAAATTTCTGGTAATCTTCCTCTTTCAGGTCAGCAGGTTTAATTGTCCATGCAGGTTTCGTATTATTGATGATTTTATCTTTTCCTGTATCAACATATTTTCCGTCTTTCCATTCCTGTTCCTTCCCGAAAGCGATCTCAACAGGTAAAAATTTACAGTATTTTTTAAGCAGCTGTTCAATTTTGCTCTCTTCGAGAAAATCTTTTGATTCCTTATCAATATGAAGTATTACATCTGTTCCTCTGGTTTCTCTCTCTGCATCTTCAATAGTAAATTCCGGGCTGCCGTCACATGTCCATCTGACAGCTTTTGCTCCATCCTGCCATGAACGGCTTATTACTTCAACCTTATCGGAGACCATAAAGGATGAATAGAAACCAAGTCCAAAATGGCCGATAAGGTTATTTGCCTGATCTTTATACTTATCAAGAAATTCATTGGCGCTTGAAAAAGCTATCTGGTTAAGGTATTTATCCAGTTCCTCCTGGGTCATTCCAACACCTGAATCAGAAACTTTAATTGTTTTCTTCTTCTTGTCAACTGATACTCTGATTGTCAGGTCTCCAAGCTCTCCCTTATAATCACCGGCCGAAGCCATTGCTTTTACTTTCTGAGTGGCATCAACCGCGTTCGATATGAGCTCTCTCAGGAAGATCTCATGATCGGAATAGAGGAATTTTTTGATTATCGGGAAAATGTTATCAGTGGTAACACCAATTTTTCCTGTTTGCATAATATATAATTTTAGAAGTTAACAATGATCTGTCGCACCACCCTTTCAAAGAATGTGCCATAAGGATTGACTGACAAATAGTCATTTTTGAATAATCAGATCCGAAGCGGATACCGGCACTAAAAGTAGCCAGGCAATCTGAAATATGCAATTATAACTGCAAGAACAGATATAATTGCGAAAAAAAGGAGAACGGATATTGAGATATTCCTGCGTTTCCTGTATACATTTATATTATACTCGCTGATAAGTTTCTTGACTTCATTATGGATCCTGAGCATTGCATTTGTGTTTTTCAGGATATATGCATCGATATTGAATTTGATTGCTTTTCTGATCTCTTCCATCTTTCCTGCAGGGACAATAAGTATAATTCCGGTGGCAGGATCAGGTATTCTTACTTCCTGAGGCAGCTTTTCAATGGGCTCTGTATGTTCAGCAGCATCCGGCACAACAATTATAGCCACCTTGCAGGATTTGTTCTCTGCTAATTTCCTGAAATGATTTATGAATTCCGGCCGGGTATGAAATGACTCAACCCTGTATTTTTTTTCATCGGAAAACCTTTTCCGTACATCATCTGTAAATGAACGGTGGTCATCGTAGCAGACAAGATGTGTTATTTTTGATCGAATCATAATCCCCGGAATATTTTTCAGTCTTTTTTCTTATTCTTAACATCAACATCTGAAATAAACCGCCAGGATCCTCTTTTAAGGATATAGCCGTCGAAAAAGATCCCGGCTCCCGACATATCCGTGCCGTCACCATGGCCTGTGGAAATTGTTGTCAACCTGTCGAAAACTATCATTTTCGGGGTCTCCATCCTTAATGAAACGATTCCTTCAGGTGAATATTCAAGGACTTCCCGCAATCTGGTCACATTTTCCTTTTCAATACAATCAAGGCCGAAAAGGAGGTCTCCTCCGGAAGTAAAACTCAGCACTTCAATCATCTTCCTCGCTATCCTGATATTGCCATAATCCAGTCCGAGGAGGATATAATGGGTCTGCCTCTTTTTCCTGAAGGGCTGAATTGAATAATAAAGAGCCCCGTACCAGTTATCAGGATTATATGTAATATCGGTTCGTATCGGTTCTTCACGGTTCTGTCCGGATAAAAAATACACAGAGTTCTTCTGTTTCCTTTCACCCTTCCTTATAATATAGCAGAAGTACCTGTTCGGACTGTTCCTCATGAAGACGTTCCATGTTATAATTTTAAGCTTCATGTCGGGTGATGGGATCTGACCGAGATAACGCAGGTTCTCAAATCTGTGAGTAAAAACAGAATCCGAGGCGGCATAGCTGCTTATCATAAGCTTTATTGAATCGTTCATCCGCAGCTTTTCAACTTCATCTTTCGTGTCCGTGATCCTCTTATATAAGTCTTCAAGGATCAGGGGAGTATCCCGGAGTCCTGTCTGACCTGTCAGAGGGATCATCCCGAAAAATAAAATGAATATCAGCAGCCCTTTAATCCGTTTCATTATTCTTTACAGTTACTTACAGCATCATCCAGAAGGCTTTTTATACTGTCACAAGCCTGAACGATCTCTTCATCGGTAATTATCAGTGGAGGCGCGATCCTGAAAGCGTTTTCGCAGAAGAGGAAATAGTCAAGTATCAGTCCGTGAGCCGGGGCGTTAGCTATTATATAATGTATATATTCAGGTTTGGAAAGCTGAACCGCGAGAAGGAGTCCGTCTCCCCTGATATTTGTTATTGCAGGATGAACCAGTTCTTTTCTGAAAAGAGAAGATTTACCTGGAACCCTGCCATACAGATTATTTTCGATGATGACTTCGAGAGATGCAAGGCCAGCGGCACAGGAGACCGGATGTCCGCCGAAAGTTGTGATGTGACCAAGCTGAGGATAAGCAGTGAGGGCCGACATTATTTCATGTGAGGATATGAATGCACCAAGGGGCATACCGCCTCCCAGTGCTTTGGCAAGGACCAGGATATCGGGGATCACATTAAATTTCTCAAGGGCGAAGAGGGATCCTGTTCTTCCGAATCCGGTTTGTACTTCATCAAAAACAAGAAGTGCACCATGTTCGGAGCATTTTTTCCTCAATTCCTGAAGAAATCCTTGTTCGGGAGAGATAACACCCGCTTCGGCCTGAACAGGCTCGGCGATAACACAGGCTGTACGGCTGTCAATTGAATTTAATGCTGTAAAATCATTAAAATCAATACAAAAGGTATCAGGGATTAATGGTCTGAACGCATTCTTATATTTTTCGCTTCCCTGTATACTAAGTGCTCCGAGAGTACTTCCGTGATAAGCATTTTTGAAATATATGATGCGGCTTCTTCGGGTGTATTTCCTGGCAAGTTTTATTGCACCTTCGACAGCTTCGCTTCCTGAATTGACAAAAAAGCAGACATTAAGGTTTTCGGGAAGCAATTCAGCCAGTTTTCCGGCATACTTTACCTGTGGTGACTGGATCATTTCGCCGTAGACCATGAGATGCATGTATGAATCGGCCTGATTTTTAACAGCCTCAACCACGCGGGGATGTCTGTGACCGCAATTACTTACTGAAACACCGGAAATAAGATCGATATATTTTTCGCCGGATGGACCAAAGAGGTAAATGCCTTCGGCTTTTTCCACTTCAATCAAAAGAGGAGACGGTGAGGTTTGACCAAGGTTAAGAAGAAAGAGCTGACGGTTGCTAAGCATGAGAATGGGGCGATATCATCTCGCCATCACATTTATATCATTCAGCAGAGTATCCCTGAATGATTTTCCCACAGGAATGCTTTTCACGGAATCACCAACAAGCAGATCGAGGGTATTTTCCTTAATGCTCTGGATCATACTTTTATTGATGATATAGGATCTGTGGACCCTGATAAATACACCTGACGGAAGCTGGTTTTCAATTGCTTTCATAGTAAAGTGAATTGTGAACCTGTCATCGTTTGTATTCAGGGTAACATAATTTTCGAGTGCTTCGATAAAGATTATATCCTTCAGTTTAAGTTTAACAAGGGATGAGCTCTTTTTTATGAATATTTCTTCATCGCCGGTACCTGAAGATTCCTTGCGGGAGTAATACCTTATTGTTTTATCGATGGCCTTGCAGAACCGTCCGTATGATATCGGTTTCAGAAGGAAATCGATTACATTGAAGTCGAAAGCTTTGAGGGCATATTCTTCGGCTGATGTAACGAGGATAATGTTTGGAGGGTTATCGAGGCTCATAATAAAGTCGAAGCCATCCATTTCCGGCATTTTGATATCGAGGATTATAAGATCGATATCCTGTCTTTTGGTTATTACATTCCGGGCTTCAACAGAATCGTTGAAAGTACCCACCAGATTAAGTGACGCGGATTTTGCCACATAACCTTCGAGTATTTTGCAACTTATCTGATCGTCATCAACAATAATACAATTCATGTTTCAATAATCAGGAATGTTAAGACAAATCAAAAGTAGTAAAAAAAACTATATTTGATTCACATAAACACAATTTAAGCTAATTTGTTCATAATTTTCCGGAACTGGGGAGGCATTTATTACCATGTCATTACTAGCAATATACAAAAAAAAGAGGGTGTAAAAACACCCTCCAGGCAATTTCAATCACACATGATTAAAGACCTTTATCAAGAGCCGGAGCAGCTTTGAATTTAACTACCTTTTTGGCAGGGACATTCAGTTTGGCGCCGGTGCGAGGGTTACGAACCACTCTTGCACTTCTCTTGGTTACTTTAAATGTACCAAGTCCGGGAAGCTGAAGCCTCTGGCCTTTTTTCATAGCTTTTCCGACTGAAGAAACGAATGCGTTCAGTGCAGTTCCGGCATCCTTAACTGTAAGGCCTGAATCTTTTGCGATTGCAGCAACTAAATCTTTTTTTGTCATAGTAATTAAATTAAAGGTTAGACCAATCCTACTAATTGAATACAAATTTATCTCAATTTAATTCATATGCAAATTTATTTTATCGTTTTTGCACATTTAGTGGGACTTTAAGACACAAAAATGCATCATTTTTAATAAAAACCAAATTTGCGTAAAAATAACGCAAGTCAGCATTATATGGGCATTTTAATACTTTTTTCAGGGTAACGTGTTGACAATCTGTTCATAAAAAACATATATCACTGATATTCAATACTATATATAACTTTTTGTACAGAAAACAGTTGCAGAATAAAAAAATATTATATTTGCGGCGTGTAAATGGAGCCTTTCAGGGCACCAGATCACAAGGAGAAATGGCAGAGCGGTCGAATGCGGCGGTCTTGAAAACCGTTGTTCTGCATCCGCGGAACCGGGGGTTCGAATCCCTCTTTCTCCGCCAAACTCATCAGATCACCTCCCATGCGCCAGCTGGCGCATGGGATTTTTGTTTTATGAAAATCCCGGGCCAGGCTCGCCTGAGTGAGGGATTTTCATAAAACAAAAACCCCGCACGGCGGGGAGGTGATCTGATGAGTTTGAAGCTACCCCTCATGGGATCACCGACGAACGAAGTGAGGAGGTAATCCCTCTTTCTCCGCAGAATTAAATCACTCCTGATGAGCTCAGCGAATCAGGGAGTGATTTGGTTTGCAGGGTTTTTTCCCGGGATTGGGTGTATATCAATTTTGAATACAATCACCAATTTCAACCAGTGTTACACTGAGACTTCTGAAACTGACTTCTACCCAGCTTTCTCCGACGTCATCTCCATCTGTATCTCCAAGTATCCTGTATTGAGATACAGGGCCGCCACCAGGTCTTGAATCAATTCCGTGTCCATAATCAATATATGCAAGATTGTCGGTAGTTGTGATATTGAACCTTTTAACTTTAAATCCTTCTTCAACAGTCGCTAATTTGATTTCTTTTGTTGCATCACCATAAGTATAATCACTTCTTGATTTTGATATATCATCCGGACACTCCCACATCTGAACCCAGGCCCTTGCCCATATTTCACGGCCGTTATTTCTCGAAAATACTGAAACATTGCATCTCACACATGGTCCATGATCAGAAAATTCTTTGTCTCCTCCGCTTTTTCCCGGGAAATTTTTATGAACAGGATAAACTATTAAATTGGGTAAATTACCAAAAGTCCAGGTTTTAGTCGCACAAGGCTCAGGTTGTTTTTGTATTACAACTATTTCAGAGATTATATCATCATTCAGTTTTAAAACAAGTTTACTGCTGTTTTTATTTAAAGTTATCCCATTGGAGCCCAGATTAATTTTAAGCTTATAATCAGTGCTTAAACTAAGATCAGAAGTTCTGTCCGCGACTGAACCACCTGCAGAATATAAAAAAAGCCTGAAAGCGTTACGGTTTTCTTTCAGGAAATATCCGGATATAGTAACATCGTTTCTCATATTTGCCGGGAGGTTCATATTGATCGCATCCGGATAAATAACACAAATCATTGGATCCTGCGGAGGCAGGGGTTGCTGATTATATTCAGCTTTTATTGCTCTGATTCTCTTGACCAGATAATCTCCTGTAAACTGGATATCACACTTCAGCTCGTCACTGACATTTTTAATTGCAAGCGACAATGCATCTTCAAGCTGTTCCTTGACATGTGCCTTTTTAACATCATTTATTGCCCCCTGAAGAATAGTTGCATAATTTTCTGCATTAGCTGTAATATTATTAACCGCTTCATCGAGAATACTGTTCGTATTGTCCAAAATATCCGGCAAAATGCCAAGGAAACGCTTAATAGCCTCGCATCCTGTAAAAGTAACAGACGATCCTATAAGAATAATTGTCGTAGAAACGATAAGTGTCAGTTTTCTTAAATACTTCGTCTTCATTATTCTGAATATTAAGGTTAAAATTATCGGTAAAGTTTATAGTCAATTATTAAGCTAATTTACACCAACTAAAAGCCAAAGTCAAATTTTTTTATGCCAGAAAAAAAGTGAACATTTTAACATATATTATGTTTAATTAATCTAAATAAAAATATTTAAT
>CAZWUB010000014.1:33951-40222 GCA_964637415.1 uncultured Rikenellaceae bacterium | reverse complement strand
TATGCTTTGTGTTGTCGTATGTTTCTTTTATGAGAAGGGAGATCCGGTCGAGATAAAATTTGTCAGACCGGCAGATTCAGGATTAATAAAAAAAAGTGTTATAAACAATTATAAATAACTATCTCACCTCGATCAGCTCATAGTCAATTGTTCCCAGCCCTATCTTTTCGGCATGTTTTATTCCGGCCTGCCAGAAAGTGTCGGGATGAGATATTTTAAATTTATCCTTGTCCCTGAGATCTTCGTGATTATCGCTTTCTCTTATGCTGCTTCCGGGAAGGGCAGGAGCTGCAATGACCAGATCGGCACAGGCCTGGTCGAGAGCTACGGGATCAAATGAGGCAGCTATCCCGATGTCCGGAACGAGCGGGTAATCATTTAGATCCCAGCAGTCACAATCCGGAGAAACATCAATTATGAAGTTGATGTGGAATGAAGGTTTGTCCTTTACTGATGCAAGGGCATATTCAGATATTCTTTTACATGCAGTTTCAGAAGATTGTTTCCAGACAACCCTTGCAGCATCATACTGGCAAACAGCAACACATTGTCCGCAGCCTACACATTTCTCATAGTCGATGTGAGCAATCTTGTCCGGGCTTACTTTGATTGCATCGTGCGCACAGTATTTCTCACACATTCTGCATCCTGTGCAGTTCTTTTCATGTATCCGGGGCGATGATCCTGAATGAAGGTAGAGTTTGCCACCAACTGAGGCACAACCCATTCCCAGGTTTTTCAGGGCGCCTCCGAAACCGGTCAGTTCATGCCCCTTGAAGTGATTCATTGAAATCAGAATATCGGAATCAACTATTGCGGAACCGATCTTTGCACTGGCGGTAAGTTCTGAACCGATCTCTATTTCGCGGTAATCAGCTCCTCTGATTCCATCTGCTATTATTACCGGACATCCTGTTACAAGCGGATTGTAACCGTGCTCAAAGGCTGCTTCAAGATGATCAGGTGCATTTGAACGCCTTCCATGATACAGTGTATTAGAATCCGTAAGAAAAGGACTGGCCCCTTTCGATCTCAGGAACTTAACAATCTGAGCAGCATAATTCGGACGGAGATAGGCAAGATTCCCCGGTTCTCCGAAATGGATCTTGATCGCAACAATTTTCTTTTCGAAATCGATTTTTTCAATCCCGGCTTTAATTATGAGGCTCTCAAGTTTTTTAAGAAGATTATGTCCCGGCCTGGTTCTCAGGTTTGTAAAATATACTTTTGATTTTGTCATGATTGATTAATACTTCGGCGCTAAAATAATGAGAAAATATTAAATCTAATTTCCGGTAACCAGTAATCGGTATTCGGTATTCGGTATCCGGTATCCGGTATCCGGTATTCGGTATTCGGTATTCGGTATTCGGTATCCGGTATTCGGTATCCGGTATCCGGTATTCGGTATTCGGTATTCGGTATTCTGTCGTTTTACCGATTACCGATTACTGATTACTGATTACTGATTACTGATTACTGATTACCGCTTACTGATAAGATAACCTGTGGCTTTCAGGACTAACAGGGTAATTCAGAATTGAAGAATCAGGTCCCGTATTTCCTCGATAAGCCACTTAGGTGTTGAAGTTGCACCGCAGACACCGGTGGTTTTCTTTCCTTCAAACCATGATTTTTCAATCTCCCCGGGAGAGGAGACAAAATATGTTGAGGGATTTACCGATTTGCATACCTTATACAGAAGCTTCCCGTTTGAACTTTCCTTTCCGCTTACGAAGATTATTACATCATGTTTTTTAGCAAAATCCTTCAGATGAGGCTCCCTGCCTGATACCTGGCTGCAGATGGTGTGGTGAACCTTCAGATTATTATCCGTATCACTGATGCCTGCACGGATCATTTCTGTCCTGATCTGTTCAGCTATATCATTGTAATTACTCATGCTCATTGTAGTCTGTGAGAAAAGCAAAACAGGTCTTGTAAAGTCAATTTTTGAAAGGTCTTCCGGACCGGATATCAGAATTCCTTCATTATTTGTCTGGCCCAACAGACCAATGACTTCATCATGTCCCGTCTTGCCATAAATTACTATCTGTACTTTTTTATCCCTGTTTATGACCCAGGAACTCTTTATTCTTGCCTGAAGTTTTTTAACGATCGGGCAGGTAGCATCGATGATTGTAATATTATTCTTTTCAGCAAGCAGATAAGTCTCAGGGGGCTCACCATGAGCCCTTATGAGCAGATTGCAGTCTTTCAGTCTGCCCAGTTTTTCACGGTTAATTGTAATAAGCCCCATTTCCACCAGCCTGTTTACCTCCATTTCATTATGGACAATTGGGCCGAGTGAATACACTTCTTCGCCTTTGAGAAGAGCTTTTTCGGCTATCCCGACCGCATTCTGTACGCCAAAACAGAAACCGGATCTCTCGTCAGTCTCGACTATCATTAAACTTTTCCTCAATTATTTTACGTACCCATTCCATCTGTTCTTCAACAGTCATTCTGCTGTTGTCGAGTATCAGGGCATCATCAGCCCTTCTGAGCGGACTGATATCCCTGTTCTCATCGGTTATATCCCTGGCTACAATATTATTTCTGATCTCTTCAAATTCAACATCAATACCCTTGGATTTTAATTCATTATATCTTCTTTTTGCTCTTATATCAACAGAGGCTGTCATAAATATTTTAAGTTCGGCATCAGGAAAGACAACTGTCCCGATATCCCTTCCATCCATTACAATACCTTTGAAAACACCAATCTGCCTTTGCAGTTCCACCATCCGTGTTCTTACCTGATGAATCTGGCTTATCCTGCTTACATATGATGAAACATCAAGTCCCCTTATCTCATTCTCAACATTCTCAGAATTAAGGAAGGTCTCGTATTCGCTGATATCGGGGTTGTAAACAAATTCTATATGAATATCCTTTAATTCATTCACTATTCCTTTTACATCGATCATTTTGTCATTTACAAATCCTCTTCTTAAAGAGTAAAGGGTAACTGCCCTGTACATTGCTCCGCTATCGATATAAATATAATTCAGTTCTTTTGCAATAGCTTTTGCAAATGTGCTTTTACCACACGAGGAATATCCGTCGATAGCAATTATCACTTTTTTATCCATAGCTTTCTGTAAATCTTATCAGTTTTCACTATAAGGGATATATGATTTGATGATCCTGCAAGATGATATGAGGCTCTTCCGAATTCAATATTCAGAATTGATGTATTAACTCCGAATCCCCATGAAAATCCAACTGCAGAAGTTCCTGATTCCAGCTTCAGTTCGCTTCTTCTCTGGTAATTATATCCTGCACTAAGATAGAAATTCTTATGAGGGATCATTTCAACGCCCAGTATCATGTGTCTCATCATATTTTCAAAAAAACCGGAATTACCGTCTCCATCTTCAGGATCATCATATATATGTGTAAGGTCAAATTTTTCAAGATGTCTCAAAGCCAGGGAAAAACGGAAAGGCGCATGTGCCAGCTCCTGTGTTATGCCTGCCTGGATCTCGAAGGGCGGGCTGAGCCTTTTTTCGCCTGCATAAGTTGTGATCTGGACGCCAATGTTTTTTACTACAAGTCCTGCCGAAAACAGCCCTGATGCGCTATGATAGTTCCCTCCGATATCAAATGCAAGTCCGAAAGAAGTATATTTTTCGAGATGTGAAAGGACTGGTTTAAAATTAATTCCGGCAGTTATATTATTAAATATTTCCCGTGACCAGATAACTGAGAATGCATATTCGGAAGCATGGAAGCTTCCGGTAATGATCCCTGAAGGATCAGCTTCTGTGAAAGAACCGTAATTAAGGTATGTCAGTCCGGCCGCAAAATTACCTGCATTGGGATATGATAATGAATACATCACAAGGCCGTAGTTAACTCCTGCGAAATAGTTCACATAATTCAAAGCCAGCGATTTATTCATGCTTTCTGTAAGCAGGGCCGGATTATGCCATGACAGGTTGAGATTATCGTTACGGAGCGAAACATTTGTTCCTCCAAGTGAAGAGACGAGTCCGGAATGGGTGAGATTCAGGAATTCATATACATTATCCCCGCCGGTCTGGGCAGCTGAATCGAGTATCAGAACACTTAAAATAAATATGTATATGCTTTTTCTGCCCATTATTTAATTTTCTGATCAAATATAGCAAGAATTTATTAACGGAAGCTGCCCGTAAATTAGTATTAATGAACATGATATAAGTCGATCATAAATATCATGCAGTTTTTCCGGTCAGGATCATTGCTTCCCCGCTCTTTTTCTGGCGACCATTGATCTGCGACATGAAAAGGCCGGCAATAACAATTATCATCCCGGCAAGGTTCTGGATTGTCATTTTATCACCCAGTACAATGAATGAAAAGAATGCTGTGAAGATGGGAATGCAATTTGTAAAAACATTTGCCTTTGATATCCCCATATGTCTTACGGAATAAGCGAAAAGGATAAATGCACCGCATGAGGCAAAGAGTGCTAACTCGGCAATGGGGATCAGGCTCCGGATTGTAACCTCAGTGTTGACTAAATGTCTGAATTCGAATATCATAAAAACAGGCAGGAACAGAACTGCCCCGATCATATTCTGAATATTAACTATGTATAAGGGGTCGTAGGAGCCTACAAGACGGCTGAGGGTGAGATTATAGCCAACGGCTGAAAAAACAGCAAAAAGCAGCAGGATTATCCCTCTGATGTCAAACGACAGGGAACCGTCTTTATTAAGAATAAATACAAGTACCCCGACAAAAGAAATAATAATTCCCAGATAATTGATTATCCTGAGCTTTTCCCTGAAAAGAAGCCACGCTCCCAACGCAGCAATTACAGGTATTGTGGAGATTATTACAGATCCTGTTGTTGCAGAAACATAAGTTAATCCGAAGCTTTCTCCCAGAAAATACAGGAAGGGCTCAAACAATGCCAGAAGAAAGAAAAGCTTTCTGTCTTCCTTCCTTATCCTGATGTGTTTTCCGGTAAGTGAAATAAAAACATTCAGGATTATTATTGCAATTACGAGCCGGATAAATACAATTGTAAGGGGCCGGAATGTTTCGTTTGCCACCTTAAACCATATAAATGAGAATGACCAGAAGATCATTGAAAGAATGACTGCCCCGTATTTCACACTAAGGTTCTTCACGTATTGGTGCTGTTCTGTTTTCCGGCGGGGCGAATTTATAGCATATATTTCAAATAATGCAGCTGCTTTACCGGAAACTTAAAATTAATTAACATGAACAATTTTCTTTCGAATAGCAATATTTAAATTATGCTATCAGCTTTGTATAATACATAAGTTCAATATGATATGTATAAATAATAAATCGAATTCCACTTAAATGCCATTTCTTGACGGTTTGTATGTGAATCATAAATTATTATATTTGCCGCCTCTGGTATCATTTTAAAACAAGATATAATGAAGATTCTGGTTTGTATAAGCAATGTTCCCGACACGACGACTAAAATTAAGTTTGCTGAAGGGAATACTTCAATTGACACTACCGGTGTTCAATGGGTTATTAATCCCTGGGATGAGCTCTCTCTTACACGCGCTCTTGAACTCAAAGACAATCCTGCTTCGGGAATAAAATCGGTTACTGTTGTGCATGTTGGCCCTCCTTCATCAGAACCCACAATTCGCAAGGCTCTTGCAATAGGAGCCGATGATGCTGTAAGGGTGAATGCTGAATCGAAAGATGCATACTACGTTGCAGCCCAGATAGCAGAAGTGATAAAAAAAGAGCAGTATGATGTTATCCTCTGTGGTATTGAATCGAGCGATTATAACGGATCGCTTGTGGGAGGTATGGTGGCCGAATTTCTTGGTCTTCCCTCGGTATCGGCAGTTTCAGGCATTGCAATAGAAGGCGGTAATGCAATTCTTACCCGCGAAATTGACGGTGGTAAGGAAGTTGTAACAGTACCTGCACCCTTTGTTGCAGTTGTCCAGAAAGGTATTGCAAAAGAACCGAGGATAGCGGCCATGAGAGGGATAATGATGGCCAGGACAAAACAAATAAGACTATACGAACCATCAGTTGTTGATCCGCTTACTTTTATTTCGGTTTTTGAGAAACCTGAACCAAGGGCGGCATGTAAATTCATAGATGCAGAGCATCCGGAACAACTGATTGACCTGCTTCAGAATGAAGCTAAAGTGATCTGATCATTATCAATATAAAATCAAAAATCTATGTCAGTTCTTGTATATGTAGAAAACTGGGACGGGAAATTCAAGAAACTATCTTTCGAACTGGTCTCCTTTGCTTCGGAAACAGCAAA
>CAZWUB010000014.1:13886-33851 GCA_964637415.1 uncultured Rikenellaceae bacterium | reverse complement strand
TTTTTGAGGCTGCACAATATGGTATAGTCGGCGATGCAATGAAGGTTCTGCCAAAACTTGTTGATGCCCTGAAGAAAATATAGTAGGGTCATGGCATGCCATGACCAACTACATTACGGTCATGGAATGCCATGACCCAGGTAATGGCTACAATTAAAAAATGATAGTCCCATGATCCGTCAGATAATATTCGCGATTACCCTGCTGATCACACTGGCAGTATTTTCCTACACGGTCAGAAACCTGATAAGCTTTTTCAGGCTTACAAAACCTGCCGCTCCCATAAGGGATTTCGGGAAAAGGTTTGGAGTAATGATGAAGGTTGCCTTCGGGCAGACCAAGATCTTTCGAAGGCAGGTAGCAGGATTTTTCCATGCTCTCGTTTTCTGGGGATTCTGTATTATAATATTCGGAAGTGTCGAAATGGTAATCGACGGTCTTACAGGAACTGATAAGATACTTAAGTTCCTGGGACCGGTTTATGACTTCCTGATGGCAGCAGGGGATACTTTTGCTGTATTGGTTGCCGTTTCGATAATTATTTTCCTTGTGCGCCGCTTAATGATGCATATCAGGAGGTTTGAAGGTATCGAAATGAAAAAAAAATCCCATCGGGATGCAAACATCTCCCTTACACTGATCCTCCTGCTCATGCTTTCACTAATCGCAATGAACACAGGGTATACAGGATTTAAGAGGATCTCAGGTGAAGCTGTTGAAGGGATATATCCGGTCGGTTATTTTTTATCCGGCATCCTAACAGGAATTTCAGAGGGCGGATTCAGGATAATCTATGAAATTTCCTGGTGGTCACACATCCTTCTGATCTTCTTCTTTGCAAATTACCTGCCCTATTCCAAGCATTTTCACGTATTCATGTCGGTGCCGAACGTTTTCCTGTCAGGACTGGAACCAACCGGAAAACTGACCACTATGGAAAGCATAGCCAAAGAGGTAAGGCTGATGCTTAATCCTGATACGGCATTTGCTGCAGCGCCTGCTGATACTCCTGTTGAAAGGTTCGGAGTGAAGGATGCCGAAGATGTGACGTGGAAAAATTACTTCGATTCACTGTCATGTACTGAATGCGGAAGATGCACATCGGTTTGTCCTGCCAATATTACGGGGAAAATGCTCTCTCCAAGGAAAATAATGATGGATCTGAGAGCCCGGATGAAAGAGAAAGCCCCGGCGATGGTGAAGCAGGGCAGAGATTACACCGACAACCGTTCACTGATCAGAGATTATATTTCAGAAGAAGAGATTTGGGCGTGCACTACATGTAATGCCTGTGCAACCGAATGTCCGGTAAATATAAATCAACCGTCGCTGATTGTGGATATGAGAAGATACCTGGTGCTTGAAGAAGCTTCTGCCCCGGGTGAATTGAAATCGGTATTCAATAATATAGAAAATAACGGAGCGCCCTGGCAGTATTCTTCAGAAGAGAGACTCAACTGGACTAAAGGACTTGATTTTGAGGTACCTGTTATTTCAGAGCTGTTTGCAAAGGGCGAAAAGCCTGATTATCTGCTATGGGTAGGTTGTGCCGGTGCATTTGATGACAGATATAAAAAGGTCGTAAGGGCATTTGCCAGAATCCTGAATTTCCTGAAGATTAATTATGCAGTTCTCGGGAAGGAGGAGACCTGTACCGGAGATCCTGCAAGAAGGGCCGGTAATGAAATGCTTTTCCAGATGCAGGCAATGCAGGTCATTTCTACCTTAAAATCTTATGAAGTATCAAAGATCATTACAATATGTCCGCATTGCTTTAATACTCTCAAAAATGAATATCCTGATCTGGATGGCAAATTTGAAGTGGTAAATTATCTGCAGTTCATAATGAAGTTCATTGATGAAGGCAGGCTGAGAACCACTAATTCTGCATTCAAAAATATTTCTTTCACCTATCACGATCCATGTTACCTGGGCAGGGCAAACGGAATATATAATGAGCCCCGGAATATATTGGAAAGTATATCATCTGATCTGGTCGAGATGGACAGAAGCCGGAGCTTTGCGCTGTGCTGTGGTGCAGGTGGTGCCCAGATGTTCAAGGAAGCCGAGAAGGGTGAAAAGGAAATATTTATTGAGAGGACAGAAGATGCGATAAAGACTGGTGCAACAGTTATTGCAACAGCCTGTCCCTTTTGTATGACAATGATCACCGACGGGATAAAGTATAAAAACAGGGAGGATGATTTAAAGAACCTCGATATTGCCGAAATAGTTGCACAGTCAATTGGATTATAAAAAAAAAGAAAATAATGGAAGACAGAAAGAATCTTAAGAGCGGTGAATTTCTCGTGGCAGAAACGGATCCGGAGAATGTTTTTATACCCGAGGAATTTAATGAGGAACAACTTATGATAGCACAGACCTGTCGTGATTTTCTCGAAGCGGAGGTTTATCCGCAGATGACTGAACTCGAGAAGGGAAACAGGGATCTGATGAAAGCCGTATTGAAAAAATCGGGCGAACTCGGCATGTTGGGGATCTCGATACCTGAAGAATACGGTGGATTCGGGCAATCGTTCGTTACTCAGATGCTTGTTGCAGAGACTACAGGAGCGGGATATTCATTTTCAGTCGCATATATGGCTCATTGCGGCATAGGTACTCTTCCTGTTCTTTATTACGGGAATAATTATCAGCGTGAAAAATATATCCCCGGGCTTGCCAGCGGGGAACTCATTGGATCATATTGTCTCACGGAACCGGGTGCAGGAAGCGATGCAAATTCCGGAAAGACAAATGCAAAACTTTCGGAAGACGGGAAATTTTATATTCTGAACGGACAGAAAATGTGGATCACAAATGCCGGATTTGCAGATACACAGGTTGTATTCGCAAAGATTGACAATGAAAGGGTATTGAGCGCCTTCATAGTTGAATCAGATTCCCCTGGTGTCGTTATTGGTCCCGATGAACATAAAATGGGTATCAAAGGCTCTTCAACCGCACAGATATACTATAATGATGTCAGAGTCCCTGTTGAAAATCTGCTGGGAAAGAGGGGAGAAGGTTTCAGGATCGCACTCAGCATACTTCATATGGGAAGGATAAAGCTTGGAGCCAATGTATTAGGCGCTGCCAAAAAAACAATTACAGATTCTGTAAAATATGCCAATGAACGAAAACAGTTCGGAGTGCTTATTTCATCTTTCGGGGCTATCAAATATAAGCTTGCAGAACAGGTCGTCAGGCTCTTTGCATCCGAATCAGCCGTTTACAGGGTCAGCAGGGATATAGATGACCTTATCATAAGACTGAAAGCTGACTGCGGTGATAAAGAACGGGCTACAATCGATGCAATCAGTCATTATGCAGTTGAAGCGGCTCTACTGAAAGTAATCGGCTCCGAAATGCTTGATTTTGTTGCAGATGAGGCTGTTCAGATACATGGTGGCATGGGCTATTCGGCAGAAATGGATGTAGAAAGGGCTTACCGCGATTCGAGGATAAACAGAATATTCGAAGGAACAAATGAGATCAACCGTCTTCTCGTTGCTGACACGGCCATGAAGCGTGCAATGAAAGGCGACTTCGACCTCTTCGGCAAAGCTGCTGAATTATATGAAAATCTTGATAGAATAACTGAATCAGTAATTCCGGGGGAAAAATACTTTGAGGAAAGATCAGGAAATATTTCTGCTTTTAAGAAGATAATCCTTATCTGCCTTCACGGAGCTCTGAAAAGATTCGAAAAGGGACTGATAAGTGAACAGGAAGTCATGAACAATCTCACCGACATGATGATGGAAACCTATTTGTCAGAATCTCTGGCACTAAGGATCCGAAAACTGGAAACAATCAGGAAAGATATTTCTGTTTACAAAGATATCCTTGATGTGAACATTTATGAAGCTTCCCATAAAATAAGAAAGTCAGCCTTTGATGCAATCAATACATTTGCAGATGGAGAGAAAGCTGAACAGATTTTAAAAGCTGCAGATGTTCTTACCAGGGTAAAAGCAGTGAATATAAAAGATGCGAGGCGAAGAATCGCGGATAAGCTTATTGAAGATAATTCATATAAATTCTGAATGTGACAAAAAACATATAATCTGGCATAAAATAAAGACAGTTAAGTATGGTTAATTTATTTTGACTAATATCTTTGTGGTAAATAACGAATATACCTACAATGGAATTTTTAAAAATCCTGAGAAAACCCGGTATTATAGTTTTTACAATTCTGGCAGGGATAATTATTCTTGCATCCTGTGAAAAATATTCATTCATGGTTGAGACGGTCGATCCTGTCGATTCTGTTCATTTTAAAACAGTAATTCAACCTCTGCTTAATGACAAATGTGCAACTTGTCACGGAGGATCAAGAGAACCCGATCTGCGTTCTGCTTATTCATATGAATCACTTACCACGGGTGGCTATGTAACTCTTCCTGCTGATAAAAGCGAATTATATACAAAAGTAATATCCAGCGGTCATGCTTCATTCACGCTTCCCGAAGAAAAGCTCAGGATACTTTACTGGATCGCTCAGGGTGCAAAAAACAATAAATGAACCAATACCTAACCATACCGGATCAAATGAAAAAGATTTTTTTACTATTGACATTATCAGCCGTGATGGTAACACTGTCAGGGCAGGAAGAGAGTCAGACGAAAGCAGAAGCAAAGCCTGTAAGATTTACGTTCGGGACCAGTTTACTTATTGATAACCAGACAATCATATCGCCGTACAAAGGAGGGCTTGAACTTGAGATACATCACAGGTTCAGCCTCATCGAGAATATCGATAACCTTTTTGGAATATACGGAGCAGCCAATACAAGACTGGGACTTAACTACGGTATCACTGACAGGCTGATGATCGGAGCAGGAACGACAAAAGATTATAAACTTCAGGATGTCCAGTGGAAATATCTGATCCTCCGTCAGATGGATGATAACAGTATGCCTGTTTCCCTCTCATACTATGGTAACATGGTTCTCGACCTGAGGGAAGATGCTGCTTTTGGCCCCGAAGCTTCATACCGGCATATACACAGGATCTCTTATTTTACCCAGTTCATCCTTGCAAGGAAGATGACAGAAAAGATTTCACTGCAGATAGCCCCATCGGTCATTTATTTTAATTCAGTGCCTAGATACAGCGATACGGAGGGATATAAGAACTTTAATATGGGATTATCAGCAGGAGGCAGGGTTAACTTTTTCAGGGATCATTCACTGATCTTTGAATATGACCAGCTGCTGACGAAACAGGAACTTGATGTTCAGCCAAAGCCTAACCTCTCATTAGGATGGGAGATAGGTACTGCTACTCACTGTTTTCAGGTGTTTGTTGCCAATTATTCCCAGATTATAAATCAGCGTAACCTGGTGTTCAATGTCAATGATTTTTCCAGTGGAGATTATCTGGCAGGATTCAACATAACCGTAAGGTTTTAATATATAACCGGAATGAAATCACTGTATACCGGAATACTGGTGATCTTCTTTTTCAGCATGCCTGCAAATCTGTCTTTTTCAGCAGGCTGGTCCTTTTTACCTCCTCAGGATACCGGAGTATACGTTTCTCCCTTTCATGAAACAAACGAAAAGTGCTTTAAATGTCACGGACAGGAGAAATATGAATATACAAACGATCTTCTGGGTACTAAGGTGAAGGCCCTTTTGTGCTCCGACCGGATTATTGAAAGGGAGGAGTTTTATATTTCAAATCACAAAAGTTTTGGTTGTATAGATTGTCATTCAGCAGAATATGACACCTTTCCTCACCCTGGTGAGCTCAGGATGGAGCTGAAATATAATTGTCTCGACTGCCATGGCGGTGACGATATGTATTCAAGCTTTAATTTTGAAGAGATAGATATTGATTACCGGGGAAGTGTCCATTTTAAACTTGAGGAAGAAGGTTTTTCATGCTGGAAATGTCATGATCCCCATACCTACAAGATCAATATACGGGACAGTAAGAACCTGAAGGAGACTATCCTTTACGATAATGCAATATGCCTGAACTGCCATTCCGATTTCAGCCGCTTTCAGCTTCTTTCTGACCGCGATGAGATTAACCTGATGGAAACACACGAATGGCTCCCGGATCAGGCCGCTCATTTCAGGAGTGTAAGATGTATTGAATGTCATACACAGATCAACGACAGTATTCTTGTTTCACATCTAGTCCTTCCAAAAGACAAAGCAGTGAAATTATGTAATGAATGTCATTCAAAAAATTCGATGCTGATGACATCTCTCTATAAATACCAGTCAAAAGAACAGCGGCGCGACGGATTCCTTAACGGTATAATACTGAACGAGTCCTATGTTATCGGAGCAAACCGGAATTCATACCTCGGAACAGCCAGTATGATGATCTTTAGTATTATGATGCTTGTCATCCTAATACATATATTTTTCAGGATAATAAGAAAAGACAATAAATAAATTATAAAATGTACTTATATCCGGTCTGGATAAGATTATGGCATGCTCTGAATGCGCTTCTGATCATAATTTTGATAATTACAGGCATCAGCATGCAATATACCGATAAGGACAATTCAATCTTTATTGTGAATTTTGCAGCTGCGGTTAAATGGCACAACATTACAGCTTCGGTTTTAACCTTCAGTTATATATTTTTTATTGTAATGAACATCCGTACAGGTAACAGTAAATATTACAGGATAAGCAGAAAGAACTTTTTCGGGGACCTTGCGAAGCAGATGAAGTACTATGCCTATGGCATGTTCAAAGGTGAGAAACACCCTTTTCCTGTTACAATGGAAAGGAAGTTCAATCCTATGCAAAAACTTACTTATGTTCTTATAATGTATGTCGCTTTGCCCCTTGTCATTATTTCCGGACTTGGACTTATGTTCCCCGAGGTTACAATAAAAAAGGTATTTGGTATAAGCGGGCTTATTCTTACCGATATACTTCACATAGCCATGGGCTTCCTGGTTTCGCTTTTCCTCATAATTCACATATATACATGCACGCTCGGTCACCGGCCAACATCCCTTTTCAGGGGCATGCTTTCGGGCTATCATGAGCCGGAAGAGGAGTGAGCTTAAAAATTTGCATGATATTTGTATTAATAACCAAAAATAAATTTTTTACTATGAAGAGACACAAATCAATTTTTGCGACTGCAGTTATTTTATTTATGAGCATTTCGCTTATATCAATGAATGCATTTGGCCAGCAACAGGCTAAGCCGTGGCCGGTGCCGGATGAATATAAAAATATGAAGAATCCTGTAGCCAAGGGTGATGCAAGCAACAAGGCAGGTATGGTTCTTTATACGAAGTATTGTGCATCATGTCACGGTAAGACCGGCCTTGGTGATGGTGTAAAAACGCGTACACTTAAGGATTTTGCAGGTGATTTTTCGGGTTCCTATTATCAGGATCAGACCGACGGTGAACATTTTTACAAAACAAAGGTAGGCAGAGGTGAAATGCCAAAATATGAAGGCAAATTAACAGATGAAGATATGTGGAACATCGTAAATTACATGCGGACGTTTAAAAAATAATCCGGATTCCATCGAAATAATGTAGGGTCATTCCATGGAATGACCCTACGTTTTTTTTTCAACATATATAAACCGATCAGGTTTGTTCAGAATGCGGCAAGTGTATTGTCGAGCAATTTTTTGATATAGGGATAGTTGTGTACTCCCTTGCTTGCGTCCCTGAAGATCAGCTGGTAATTAATTATAGCACCAAACTGAGCATTAGTAAGTGCCGGAAAAGCAGGTGTGTCAAATGCAGGATTCCTCCAGTACCCGATTTTATTTGAATTGGAGTCATAAATATCGAAATAACCATGATACTGATCATCTTCAGGATCTTTCTGAAGTATATCGTGTCCACCGCCGATGGCATTGATCTTTTCTGCAAGTTCACCAAGTTTTGAAGTAACATAACTTTGTGCATCCTTAAGTGAGGTACTGTTGGCGTTCATCCCTGAATGGCAATTTGTGGTATTACACCCTGAATAATTACCTGCTGAACTGAATGAATGTCCCCCTGCAAGCCCCGAGGGTGATGCCATATGACATGATGCGCAGGAAGCTTTTGTTGTGTGCTCGGAATTTGTATAACCGGACCCTCCGAATTCTATACCTCCGACACCTGCTGCCATGGCTGCATGTGTTCCGTAATGTACACCGGTACGGTAGCTTATTGATGATAAATTATAAGTGGCAGTCGGATCCGAAACAAGTTTTGAATAATCAATCATCGCCCCGGATGCAGCTGTTATCGGCCTTGGCTGATGACATTTCGCACATAAATTTCCTCCGGTCTTTGTGAAATTGATGCTTTTGGTTCCACCCCACATTGTCATTGGAACTGCTGCGGTAGATGTTAATGGGAGGAATTCAGTTCCGGCATAGTTCGTATGCAAAGAACTGTGACAGGTAAAACAGTTAATGGGTCCGGGTAATGCAAGCACAGAAGAACTGGCAACATAATTATTAATGAATTTTGTCGGGTCAGCAGGATTTACCGTTATTGTTGCAGGCGTATTCTTTGTTACAACATCCATAAATCCCTGGTGAGAATGACAAGGAGCACAGGCATTCCGGGTCCCTTCCTCGAATGCTTCTCCTTTATAATGTTGTGAATATTCGTATTCAAATGCTTTGGCCAGTACCACATCGTTATTATGGCACAGTTTGCATGTTTCGTTGGCATCTTTCCCGTCAATACCATCGATCCCGTTCGCTCCTGACGGCCCCGCCGGACCTTCACAGGAGGCTAAAAGAAATCCGACAGTAATAATGCAACCTAAAATGTAACTGGTCTTTTTCATGATACGTCTGTTAAGAATTTTTCCGGCATGCAATCTACAAAAATCTCTGTTAGTTTTTTCACAGTCCATATGATAAATGCAATATTATGAATTAAAATTAATATGATCAATTGGTGTTTCACATAAGTAATTGAATGAATTTTGTTTTTTTTATTTTTTTATTTTATTCTTTGTGCCCTTTGTGATACCTTCGTGTCCTTTGTGGTTAAATAACCATTCTTGTTTAACCACAAAGGGCACTAAGGTAATCACTAAGTAACACAAAGGAAGACATTAACTTATGAATGTTAATGAATTAAGCAGATTAAATCTATAATCCGGTTGTATGAAAATAACTAAGTTTTTGTTCTCACCAGTCTTAATGGGTTCCTTATTCATAATCTTTGCCTTTACAATGGCGGCTGCAACATTCATTGAAAACGATTATGGTTCAAAGGCAGCCTATGGGATGGTATATGGTACAAAATGGTTTGAGCTTGTCTTGTTCCTGCTTGCGGTTAATCTTACAGGTCAGCTTATAATAAATAAACTGTTCAGAAAGAGCAAACTTCCAGTAGCCCTGTTTCATCTTGCATTTATTCTTATGATAGCCGGCGCTGCAATAACCCGTTATCTCGGATGGGAGGGTATCATGCACATCCGGGAAGGGGAATCAACTGCAAGCTGTTTTTCGGATGATAAATATATAAGGTATACTGTTAAAGATAGTTCAGGTGAAATATTGGCCGAAAAATCAGAAGATTATGAACTCAGTTCCTCATCAGCATCTGATTTCAGGAGGAAAATAGATGCAGGAGGCAGGGAATATGAACTTGTTTTTGCCGGAATGATGTCGGAAACACCTGTATTTCATCTTTTTGCAGGAGGAAAACCCGAAATGATCCTTCTTAAGCAGGGTGCAGATGAATCATTCGTTTCGGGATCCTGCCGGTATGATAATATGGAGTTTGAGATAACTTATGGTTCAGAAGTAACAGAACTCCCTTTCAGACTGATGCTTAATGATTTTATCCTTGAGAGATATCCCGGATCCGACAGCCCTTCGGGTTATAAAAGCGATGTAATCCTGCTCGATGAGTCTGAAAATGTAAAAAAGCCATTTGTCATTTTTATGAATAATGTACTTAAATATAAAGGCTACAGGTTTTACCAGTCCTCATATGATCCCGATGAAAAAGGAACAGTACTTTCAGTAAATCATGACAGACTTGGAATGGTTGTTACTTATTCAGGATATTTTGTGCTCTTTCTTTTCGTCATGCTGTCATTACTTATTAAAAATTCAAGATTCCGTACCGTACAGGCCGGTTCGTGGAATTCACATCTCAGAAAAGCACTTCCCTCCGTTTTATTACTGCTTATTTTTTCCGGAAGTACCGACCTTTCCGCTCAGCATTTCATCCCCGGGAAAAAAGCCTCCCATGAACTTGGAGAAATACTTGTTCAGGATCAGAGGGGAAGGACCAAGCCTCTTTATACTCTGAGCAATGATATAGTAAGGAAGGTAACAGGTGAAAACAAATTTGAGGGATATTCCTCGATGCAGTTCTTCATGGGTTTACTTCTTGATTTTGACCACTGGAAAGACATCCGTTTAATTAAAGTAACAAATAATGAAGTACGCAGAATGATAGGTATCAGTGGCAGATATGCTGCTTTTTCTGATCTTGTCGACATGAGCGGAGGCGGCTCATATAAGCTGTCACGTGATGTGAATGCTGCATATTCCAAAGCGCCGGGGAACAGGAACAAAACAGATAAGGAGATCATGAAAGTGGATGAGAGGGTTAACATACTCTTTATGATCTACCAGGGCGATTTCCTGAGGATGTTCCCTATGAAGGACAGTACTTACAAATGGGGTCCCCCGCATGAAGCCCTGACGAAGGCAGTGACCGCTGAGGATTCATTATATCTTCAGAATATCGTTCCTGCTATGGCACAGGCTGTGCAGTCAGACAATACTGTAAAAGCCGGTCAGATTGTTTCATCAATAGGAGCATATCAGAAAAGATTCTCTCAATATCAGTTGCCTTCACAAACACGTGTTAAAGCTGAGATACTTTATTACAAACTTGCTGTTTTTGAAAGACTATTCACGTTCTATCTGTCACTGGGACTGGTAATGATAATAATTCTTATCATTAAGGTATTAAGGAACAATACAGGAGGATCATTGCTGATAAGGATACTGAGGTGGCATTTGTTTGCAGGATTCATTTTACATACTATCGGGATTGCCCAGAGGTGGTATATTGCGGGTCATGCACCACTTAGCAACGGCTATGAATCAATGATCTTCATTTCGTGGATAACACTTTTTGCCGGATTCATTTTCAGACGGAAGTCAGATTTTGCACTCTCTTCAACTGCAGTCTTGTCGGGACTGACTCTTCTGGTGGCACACATGAGCTTTATGGATCCCGAGATCACAAATCTCGTACCGGTATTGAAATCATACTGGCTGACGCTTCATGTATCAGTCATAACAGGCAGTTACGGATTCCTCGGACTGGGGGCTCTTCTCGGACTACTTACGATGGTGCTCCTTGTAATGACTAACGGAAAGAACAGGGAAAGGATCTCCGCAACGATAGATGAACTTACTGTTATTAATTATAAAACAATAACACTCGGGTTATATTTTCTGACTATCGGGACCTTTCTTGGTGCCGTCTGGGCCAATGAATCGTGGGGAAGGTACTGGGGCTGGGATCCCAAGGAAACATGGTCGCTGATCACGATTGTTGTTTATACGATGGTAACCCACTCACGGATGATACCGGGAATGAAAGATATATATACATTTAATCTACTGTCTTTATTTTCGTTTTCTTCGGTTCTTATGACATATTTCGGGGTCAATTATTACCTGTCGGGATTGCATTCGTATGCAGGTGGCGATCCGGTACCGGTACCGGTATTTGTATATGTTACTGTGATTATTCTTGTATCACTTTCGGTTGCTGCATATATAAGGTATAAGAAATTCGGGACGGCAGGATAAGAAATGGGGAGAATCTCCAAAAAATAGAATACTGTCACGGATTAGCAGGGATTGCCGTTTTCGCTTCGCTCAAACGGCGAGCCCCGGGGGGAGAACCTCCAGAAAGAAAAAGGCTGCCCCGGCTGGTGCCGGTGCCAGCCTTATTTTTTTAATCGCTTCCAAAAGCAAGCTTTTGTCGCTATTAAAAAATAAGGCTGTCGCTTCGCGGCAGCCTTTTCCTTTCTGGGGTGGAAGATGGGGTTCGAACCCACGACCTTCGGAACCACAATCCGACGTTCTAACCAACTGAACTACATCCACCGTTTCAGGACTGCAAAAATAGTCCCAATATTTTTATTAGCAAAATTTTGTTTTTATTTTCTTACGATAGCCTCCAATTAGTATCTTTGATCGGTTTTTAAAAAAATGAGCTGGCGGAACCAGTTCATTTTTGATGTGAATTATATGGGAATAACCGGTATCCCGCCATTATGAAACCCACATTTATTGCAGACACAAATGCGTATGTATATAATTTTCAAACATGTGGGTTCCATCAGACCATTGAAATAAAAATTATTTTCTGATGAAACTGAAATTAATAAAATTAGTCGATAACATTTCAGGTCTCCAGATCTACCAGCTATCAAGGTTCACTGTCTTCCTAATTATCAGTATTGTATTTACAAAAAGCCACCTTTCCAGTGCAGAAATCGGAAAGTGGGAAATGTTTTTGTTCATCGCCGGAATGCTCAGCTTTTTCTGGGTTACAGGTGTTATCCAGGCACTGCTGCCACTTTATCACCGTAACAGGACATACAGGAAGCTGGGCGATACCGGAAGAGGAAAATCACCGGAAATATTCAATGCTTTCCTGCTGCTTACATTCTTCAGCCTTCTTGCATTCATACTTGGCCATGCAGTAAAAAGCAGTATATCAGTATTCCACCTTTCGGGAAACGTACCATTCATAAACCTTTTATTACTCTATTTGCTGCTCAGCAGTCCGGTTTGCCTTATCGAATATATTTATCTGCTTAATAACAGATCGTACAGGATCCTCCAGTACGGATTCTATACATTCTCGGCACAACTCATCCTGGTAATTGCACCCATCCTTGCCGGGAAAGATATAATCTGGTCGGTTTACGGCCTTCTGATAATAACTGTTGTGAGATGGATCTGGCTGATAGTACTGCTCAAACGCTATACAAAGCCGGAATTCTCATGGAATTTTATGAAAGAACACCTCTATCTTGGCGCTCCTTTAATAATAACTTCACTTATAAGCGGTTCAGCCCAGTATATAGATGGTGTGATTATTTCATCAGTATATCGCGATCCGGCAATGTTTGCCTGGTTCCGCTATGGGGCAAAGGAATTGCCACTGGCTCTCCTGCTTGCAAACGGGCTCAGCAATGCTATGCTCCCTGAATTTGCTACCAGAGCTAAAATGAAAGAATCACTTGTAAAACTAAAACTGAAGTCAAAACGACTCATGCATCTCCTGTTCCCTGTAACAATGGTTGTAATGCTCTTTACACGCTGGCTCTTTCCCCGACTCTTCGCACCTGAATTTCATAAAAGCGCAGGGGTGTTCCTCGTTTATACCCTCCTGATAATACCACGGCTTGTCTTTCCTCAGACAATTGTTATAGGTAGAAAGAAAACCAGGATTACACTAATTGCAGCAATTATTGAGATCGGACTTAATATACCGCTCAGTCTTCTTATGATAAAATGGGGCTATGGTATTGTCGGGGTCGCACTTGCCACTTTTATGGTTTATTGTATTGCAAAGATCTTTCTTGCAGGTTATGTCTGGATAAAAATGAAAATCAAACCTGGCGAATATATTCCTCTGACAATATTTTTTATTTATTCGGTACTTACTGCCATTGTATTTATTCTTGTCGACCGGCAGATTATTGATATACGGTAGTAAGAGGTGAGTGGGCGATGAGGGGAAGAAGGGAAAAGGGGAAAAGGAGATGAGGTGAGGGGGCGAAAAGGTGAAGAGGTGAAGAGGTGAAGAGGTGATGGGGAGATGAGGAGATGAGGAGAATTGGGGAGGGGGAGATGAGGAGATGAGAGGAAGAGGGGAAAAGGAGATGAGGTGAGGGGGAGATGAATTAAAAATGATTTCATTTGGTGAATTGAAAATAACTAGTTAATTTTGCACTCCCCAAACAAAGGCAATTTTAAATATTAAAGAATAAACAGATTTAACAATGAAACAGGGTATACATCCGGGAAATTACAGATTTGTTGTATTTCAGGATATGTCGAACGGGAATTCTTTCTTAACGAAATCGACAGCTCCTTCAAGGGAGAATATTAAATGGGAAGATGGGAATGAGTATCCTCTGATAAAGATTGAAATATCAAATACATCCCACCCTTTCTATACCGGTAAGATGAAGCTTGTTGATACAGCAGGAAGGGTTGATAAGTTTATGAACCGCTACAAGGATCATGTAAGCAAGAAGAAAGAAAAGTAAATCAAGATCATTGATATACGAAGGGGCTCTGTGTGAAGCCCCTTTTTTATATGAAACATTTGGCATAATCATTGCGTAGAACTGAAACGGCTTTTTTTCATAAAATATTCAGTAAATTTGACACTTACGGAAGCAGGATTACATAGGAGATACTAAATGGACAAAAAATTCAGACGTGCGGTAAATGATCTGTTCATCCCGGATATGCTTGATGGTGAGGGAGATATTATTCCCATTATATCTGATGGAGATGACAGGGATCTTGAAGATGTTGAAGTACCTGATGCTATTCCGGTACTATCGCTCAGGAATACCGTACTATTCCCGGGAGTGGTTCTTCCAATATCGATTGGCAGGCCACGTTCCATCCAGCTGATAAAAGATGCCTACAGGACCGATAAGATAGTAGGAACAGTAGCCCAGAAGGATCCGGATATGGAGAATCCCGGGTTTGGCGACCTTCATCAGGTTGGTACTATAGGGCAGATAGTCAAGCTTCTTGAAATGCCCGACGGGTCCACTACAGCAATAATTCAGGGCAGGAAAAGAATGATCCTCAGCGAACTGGTCTCCGACAATCCCTACTTTATAGCAAAGGTTAAGTCCATTCCGGAAAGTAAGCCGGAAAAACAGAGCAAAGACTTCGATGCAATTGTAGGATCCCTAAAAGATCTGTCGCTGAAGATCATAAAGATAAATCCGAATATAAGCCCCGAGGCAACTTTCGCCATCAAGAACATCGAGAACAATACATACCTTATTAATTTCATCTGTTCCAATACTGATATAAAGGTTCAGGACAAGCAGAAACTTCTTGAAATAAACAATATCCGTGACAGAGGGTTTATGCTTCTGGAGTTTCTCGTACAGGAGATACAGGTCCTTGAGCTGAAGAATGAGCTTCAGTCGAAGGTAAAAAGTGATCTTGATCAGCAGCAGAGGGAGTTTCTTCTCCATCAGCAGATGAAGACAATACAGAATGAGCTTGGTGGTAATCCTGTTGAAAAGGAGATAGAAGAGTACAACAAAAAAGCGGAGAATAAAAAATGGAATGCCGATGTCAGGAAAATTTTTGATAAGGAATTAGATAAGCTTCACCGCCTGAATCCGGCTGCTGCAGAATATTCGGTACAGGTAAATTATATCCAGACCCTTCTTGATCTGCCATGGGGTGAATATACACCTGACAACCTCGACCTTAATAATGCCAGACAGGTACTTGATGATGATCATTTCGGACTCGATGATGTTAAGGAAAGGATACTTGAGCACCTTGCCGTTCTCAAGCTGAAAGGCGATATGAAATCGCCGATCCTTTGTCTTTACGGACCTCCCGGTGTAGGTAAGACATCCCTCGGTAAGTCTGTTGCAAGGGCACTTGGAAGAAAATATGTCAGAATGTCACTGGGAGGACTTCATGATGAAGCTGAGATCAGAGGTCACAGAAAGACTTATATAGGTGCAATGCCCGGAAGGATAATTCAGAATATTAAACGGGCAGGTTCCTCAAATCCTGTATTCATACTTGACGAGATAGATAAGGTTGGTCAGGATTTCAGGGGCGATCCTTCATCTGCCCTTCTGGAGGTACTTGATCCCGAGCAGAACAGCACCTTTTTCGACAATTTCATTGAAACTGAGTATGATCTTTCAAGGGTTCTTTTCATTGCAACTGCCAATACTCTCAGCACAATAAACCCGGCTCTCCGCGACAGAATGGAGACTATAGAGATAACCGGCTATCTTGTTGAGGAGAAACTGGAGATCGCAAACCAGCATCTTCTGCCACGTCAGCTCGAAAATCACGGTGTAAAGGCCGGTCAGCTGAAGATCGGAAACAACGTTATGGAAAAGCTGATCGAAAGATATACCCGCGAATCGGGGGTAAGGGAGCTTGACAAACGTCTGGCGAAAATCGTCAGAGTTACAGCAAAAAACATCGCATCAGGAACAAGATACAAACACTCACTGTCAGAAGAAAAACTTGCTGAAATACTGGGACCGCAGAAGTATACCAGGGATATTTATACCGGTAATGATCAGGCCGGGATTGTTACCGGTCTTGCCTGGACAGCAGCCGGAGGCGAGATCCTTTTTGTGGAAACAAGCATAAGCAAAGGAACAGGAAAACTTACCCTGACAGGAAACCTTGGAGAGGTAATGAAAGAATCAGCAATTCTTGCACTTGAGTATCTCAAGGCAAATGCAGGCCTGCTAAGCCTCCCTGATAACTTCTCGGAAAAATGGAATGTACATATTCATGTGCCCGAGGGAGCAATACCAAAAGACGGACCATCTGCAGGAATAACAATGGCTACTTCAATTGCATCAGCCTTCACCCAGAGGAAAGTTAAGAAATACATGGCTATGACAGGCGAAATAACCCTACGTGGTAAAGTACTGCCTGTAGGCGGTATAAAAGAAAAAATCCTGGCAGCCAAAAGAGCAAATATCAAAGACATAATCCTGTCGGAGGAGAACAGGAAAGATGTGGAAAATATAAAAGAAATTTATATAAAGGGATTGAAATTCCTTTATGTCGGCACCATAATGGATGTACTCGAAATAGCTCTTCTTAAGCAGAAGGTGAGCAATGCAAAGAAAATTTCTTTCGAATGAAAAAGATAGCTGTATTCCCCGGATCTTTTGATCCTTTTACTACAGGCCACGAGGGAATAGTCATCCGCGGACTTGATATTTTTGATGAAATAATAGTATCAGTCGGAGCTAATTCACTCAAGAAGAGTTACTATTCTCTGGAAACACGGAAATCAATTATCGAAAAGATATTTCAGAATGAACCACGGGTAAAGGTCGATCATTACGAAGGACTTACAGTTGATTATTGCAGACGGCACGGAGCAAGATATATTCTCAGAGGTTTGAGAACTGCAGCCGATTTTGAATTTGAAAGAGCAATTGCCCAGTCCAATAAGGTTCTGGAATCTGAGATCGAATCGGTCTTCCTGCTCACTTTACCTGAACATGCCCATGTAAATTCGACAATCGTCCGCGATATAATACGTTGCGGCGGTGACGCCTCAAAATTTGTTCCGGCTTCAATAAATTTAAAAGATTACGAAGGCGAAGATTAGAACCTAAGGATCGATGTATTGATCATATCCATCAGCGATAACCAGGCGGTGCTTTTAATCTTATTGAGCTCATCGGGGAGGAGCCATTCCACACTTGTGATTCCTTCCCTGATCTGAGGTTCGGTTATCATTTCTCCATCATATTTCATAAGGAACCAGCTTGTCTTTTTCAGGTAGGATATGCCTTCCCATGTATAGGTATGGTAGCTTGGTACAAGAGGTTTTACTATAGAATGGCCTGTTATTCCCGATTCTTCGGCAACTTCTCTTAATGCACAGGCTTCTGCTTCTTCTCCCGGTTCAATATGACCTTTTGGAAGATCGAGCTTCCCCTTTTTCTCAATGAAAAGGAATCTGCCGGAAGTATGCCTTACCAGCCCTCCTGCTGCACCAACCTCGGTAAAATAGATCCTGAAGATCTTCCAGATATGCTTGATATTTGGGCCGTAAATATTTACCGAGTGTATCTCAGTATTTGTCTGAAAATCAGCTATTATTCTATAAAGTTCTTTGGTATCGCTGAACTTAAGGAATAACCCGTATTTTTGTAACCGGTCAGGTTCAGGGCTTATAAGAATGAATCTGTTCTCAAAATGAACCTTATACATACTTTTATGGAGACTAATTCAAAAAGAATCGCTGAATATCTTTTACAAATTAAAGCAATTAAATTGCAACCGTCAAATCCTTTTACATGGGCTTCAGGGTGGAAATCCCCGATTTACTGTGATAACAGGAAAACCCTTTCATTTCCTGAAGTTAGAAAATATATCCGTGATTCATTTGTTTCTCTGATAAATAATCTTTATCCCCATGCAGAGATTATTGCAGGGGTTGCTACAGGTGCAATATCACATGGTGCTCTGGTTGCCGACAGGCTTGAACTTCCGTTTATTTATGTAAGATCGGGAGCCAAGGAACACGGACTTGGAAACCAGATCGAGGGCTTTTACCAGGCGGGTCAGAAAGTGGTTGTCATTGAAGATCTTATCTCAACCGGTTCCAGCAGCCTCAATGCTGTTAAAGCTCTCAGGGATAAGGGCTGTGAAGTACTGGGGATGACTGCAATATTTACCTATGAATTTAAAAAATCATATGATGCGTTTGCTGCAGAAAAATGCACCCTTCATACATTGTGTAACTATACAACGCTGATCGAAACCGCTCTGAACACAGGTTATATTACCGAATCAGATGTGGATACCCTCAAAGAATGGAGATTGGATCCTGAAAACTGGGGAATAAAATAATTACCGGTAATGAGCAGCATAACACATTTTGACAGCCGCACCGCAAAGGTGAATTACTCCGCTGAAGTTGTATATAATTTTGCCACGGATTTAAGAAATTTCCGCCAGTTTGTTCCGTCTGATTCATTCAGCGAGCTTGATTTTAACCAGGATTCCTGTAGTTTCCGGGCGAATACTCTCGGAACTGTGACTGTAAGCCTGAAGGAAAAGATTATGTTCAGCAAAATAGTTTTTTCGGGTAATGCACTGTTGCAGAACGATTTTTTGATCACGATCTTCCTTCAGGAAACTCCTGAAAAACATTCTGAAATAAAATTATCATTCGAAGCAGAAATGAACCCACTATTCAGAATGGCTGCATCGGAACCAGTTAAACTTTTTCTTGAGACGCTGGTAAAAGAAATGGAGAAGTTTGACGGATGGTCAGGGCCTAATGAATATAATCCACCTCTTTGAATGAGAATTCACTGACTGAACTGTCCTCCTTTTCAATTATCAGGCTTCCGGTTTCCGATATCCCTTTTATCATTCCTTTGAAAATATTCCCTTCTGACCTGTAATTATGCCATTCCCCCGCCCTGTACAGTAATGAAACATATTCGTCCCTGATGAGCGCCCTGTTACCGTACAGCAGTTGTTTATACCTGTTATCGAGATAATTAAGTACCTCATTCAGACAGTCGCGGGGATCCATCTCCTTCCCAGTTATCATTTTCAGGGAAACCGGATTCGGAATGCCGGGACTGAATTTTTCCTGGTTGATATTTATGCCTATGCCGGCAATACAGCTTTCAATTGTATAGCCCATGACAGAATTCTCAATCAGTATACCTGCAATTTTGTCATTTTTTACATAAATGTCATTAGGCCATTTAATTTTTACCTCAGGGAGCAAAGGGTGGAGAAAATCATAAATTCCGAGAGATATAGCAATTGAGATAAAGTACTGGTTATCAGGGCTTACAGATGTGGGGTAAAGAATTATGCTGAACAGAAGGTTTTTTCCGTTTTCACTTTCCCAGCTATTCCCATGGTGGCCTTTCCCGGCTGTCTGAAAGTCGGTAAATATGACTGTACCTTCCTGTACTTCAGCAGTTTTTAGGCATTGTGATGCATAAGTATTTGTGGATCCCAGTGATCCGAAGAACTGAATGTCTGTTCCGATAATCATATTAATCACATTAACAATGGGTTGATTAAAAAAGGGTATGAATGACCCTGTTGGAGCAATGTAAATGGTACTGTTCTTGTAACAAATGGACTTAAGTGACAAAAATACAGATAAAAGTTCGTATTTTTGCACCTTGATTTGTAACTTATAATTTTTGATGAAA
>CAZWUB010000014.1:0-13786 GCA_964637415.1 uncultured Rikenellaceae bacterium | reverse complement strand
GATGAAAAAAAGGTCCGACGGCGCCGAAGTTCTTTTGAATAGTATAGTAAAGGGAATCTTTGAGAAAAATGGTAAGAATGTACTTAAGATTGATTTACGAAAGCTTGAAAATCCTGTAACTGATTTTTTTGTTATATGTCATGGATCTTCGGCAACCCAGGTTGATTCCATCTGCGATTCAGTGGAGGATGTTGTGATGGAAGAGACAGGTGAAAAACCGTTACATGTGGAGGGACTGGAAAATTGTTTCTGGGTACTTATAGATTTCGGGAACGTGGTTGTTCATATTTTCCTTGAGCAATACAGGAATTTTTACAGTCTTGAATCTCTCTGGGCAGATGCTCATATTGAAATTATGGAAGATAAGATAAGTAAGTAATTTATCTATGACACAAAATATTAACAAGCCTTCTCCTGAAAAAAAGGGAGATAAGAATGTCAAACCGAAATTCAACACCAACTGGATTTTCGCGATTATAGCTCTCTCTTTCATTTTGTTTGAGGTTTTATTCAACAGGAGTATAACAGAGAAAGCGACAACGAGCATGATAAAGGACATGATCGCGAAGCGCGATATTGAAAAGCTGGTTGTTGTTAACAAGGATCAGGCTGAGATTTATCTGACAAGTGATGCAGTAAGTTCCGGAAGGTATGAGAACCTTCCGAAACCGGGAGGAGGGATGGGACTTCAGGTTCCCAAGCCTCACTATACTTACAATATTGGTGATATAAGCAATTTTGAGCCATTTATTCTGGAAACCCAGAAAGATGCCGGGTATAGTGACAATGATCTTATCTATCCGGAATATATTACACGAAAGAACTATTTTGCCGATATCCTTGGCTGGCTTATTCTTCCTGTATTACTGATCGGGGTCTGGCTTTTTATGATGCGCAGGATGGCAGGAGGCGGTTCAGGTGGCGCAGGAGGCATCTTCAGTGTAGGTAAGTCGAGGGCACAGATATTTGACAAGGATACAAACGTAAAAATTAATTTTAGTGATGTTGCCGGCCTTGAGGAAGCCAAGACTGAGATAATGGAGATAGTTGATTTTCTCAAGAATCCCAAGAAGTATACCCAGCTTGGAGGAAAGATTCCGAAGGGAGCTCTCCTGATAGGTCCCCCCGGAACAGGCAAGACACTTCTGGCAAAAGCAGTGGCAGGAGAAGCAAATGTTCCCTTTTTCTCAATCTCAGGATCAGATTTTGTTGAAATGTTTGTCGGAGTCGGTGCATCGAGGGTAAGGGACCTGTTCAAACAGGCCAAGGAAAAGGCCCCGTGTATTGTATTCATTGATGAAATAGATGCAGTAGGCCGGGCAAGGGGGAAAAATGCAAATTTTGGATCGAATGATGAGCGTGAGAATACTCTTAATCAGCTTCTTACCGAAATGGACGGTTTCGGTACGAATATGGGAGTCATCATACTCGCCGCAACAAACAGGGCGGATATTCTTGACAGGGCATTGCTCCGTGCAGGCCGTTTCGACAGACAGATTCATGTTGAACTTCCCGACCTGAATGAAAGAGAAGCCATCTTCAAGGTTCATCTCAAACCGATAAAGCTCTCCAAAGATTTTAATGTCTCGTTTCTGGCAAAACAGACACCCGGATTTTCCGGAGCCGACATAGCAAATGTGTGCAACGAATCCGCACTTATTGCTGCCAGGAAAAACAAGACAGTTGTTGAAAAGCAGGATTTCCTTGATGCTATCGACAGGATAGTCGGCGGACTTGAACGCAAGAATAAGATAATTTCTATGCAGGAGAAAAAAACAATTGCTTATCATGAAGCCGGTCATGCAACAGTAAGCTGGCTTCTTGAACACGCAAGCCCTCTTGTAAAAGTGACAATAATCCCGCGTG
This sequence comes from uncultured Rikenellaceae bacterium, assembly GCA_964637415.1. Taxonomy (GTDB): domain Bacteria; phylum Bacteroidota; class Bacteroidia; order Bacteroidales; family VadinHA17; genus LD21. The sequence continues at coordinate 11,920 of CAZWUB010000014.1, read as the reverse complement.
GCCGCGCATTGGGGGCTGCATGGTATCTGCCGGAAGAGAGACAGATAACAACACGTGAACAGCTCCTTGATGAAATGGCTTATGCACTCGGTGGAAGAGCCTCGGAAGAACTGGTCTTCGGAAAGGTCTCCACAGGTGCTCTCAGCGATCTTGAAAAGATAACCAAACAGGCTTATGCAATGGTATCCTTCTTCGGAATGAGCGAAAAGGTCGGGAATATAAGTTTCTATGACTCTTCCGGCCAATCCGATTACGGATTTACAAAACCCTACAGCGAAAAAACTGCCGAACTTATTGACCGCGAGGTAAAGGAGATAATTGAGGAATCCTACAACAGGTCTAAAGATGTTCTCAGGGCAAACATGAAAGGATTGACAGAACTGGCTGAGCTGCTTCTCGAAAAAGAGGTTATCTTCAGTGAAGATCTTGAAAGGATCTTTGGAAAAAGAAAAGGTGACAAGATCAAAGAAGAGCAGGAAGAGAAGAACAGGAAAGAAACAGATAAAAATACGGCCACTATTGTTACGGGAAATGAAAATGTCGCGACCCTTACTGATAATGATCAAATATTAAAGGAGAATGATCTGAATGTCAAAACCGATCCTGATAGACCTGCAGAAGAATCCACTGAAGGGAAATAAACTATTTTCAGATTGAAAGAGATCTACAGACGGACTTTAACGGGAGCATGGATTGTAATATTCACACTGGGAGGATTCTGGCTTCATCCCCTTACATTTTTTCTTACCGGATTGCTGATCCTGTCAGGAATACAATATGAGTATTTCAAAATAATCAGAAGTACAGGGATAAATGTCCAGATGATCCCGGGAATGATAACAGGGATTGCAGCTTATATAATGGCGACCCTGGTTGCCTCAGGCATACTCGGTTTCAGGTTTTTGCTTCTGCTGATCCCTTTGATTACAGTGATAATGATAACGGAGCTTTACCGCAGACAGGAAAAACCGTTTGATTCTCTTGCCCATACGGTGTTCTGTATCATTTACACAGCTCTGCCATTCTCATTATTACCCTTTTCTGCTTTCGGACGGGAAGGAATAAGCCCGATAATTCCTTATGAAGGCACTATATTTTCGCCGGGAATAGTAATAGGTTTCTTTATCCTTCTGTGGGTAAATGATACCGGCGCATATATTGCTGGAATTACCCTGGGGAAACACAGGCTGCTGGAGAGGATCTCCCCGAAGAAATCGTGGGAGGGATTTGCAGGAGGTGTTGTTTTTTCAGTTTTGGCCGCCTGGTTATTATCCGGCTTTTTTGGTGTGCTTAATACCCGTGAATGGATTATTGTTGCACTCATAGTGACGGTGAGCGGAACCTTCGGCGATCTTATTGAATCTATGCTTAAAAGGAGCACCGGAATAAAGGATTCAGGTTCAATAATGCCGGGTCATGGTGGATTCATGGATCGCTTTGACAGCACTCTTCTGTCATTCCCTCTTGTGTTTCTTTTTATTGTGTTTTTTGGTTGATTGAACTTACTTAATTAGTTTTGTTTAAATTTTCAGGATATGAGCATTCACCGGGAAGGATATAAAATACTGATCTTCGGATTTATTCTGCTGATCCTGTTTAATGTTTTGCTTTGGATACTTTTCCCAGACAAATTGCTTTTAAGATGGATCGCAGTTTTGTTTTCTCTCATCATGTATACTTTCCTGCTGTTTTTTTTCCGGCTCCCGGTCAGACACCTTGATCCCGATCCCGGACTGGTTTATGCGCCGGCAGACGGGAAAGTTGTAGTTATTGAGGAGACCGAAGAAAAGGAATATTTCAATGATCTGAGATTGCAGGTTTCAATTTTCATGTCCCCCTTAAATATGCACAGTAACAGGTATCCTGTTTCAGGAAAGGTCAAATATGTTGAATACCATCCGGGGAATTATATGGTGGCATGGCATCCCAAATCATCGGAACTGAATGAGAGGAGTACGATCGTTATTGAAACAGATACGGGTAAGGAGGTACTTATCCGACAGGTGGCTGGTGCTGTGGCAAGAAGGATAGTTACCTACGCCAGGCTGAGTGATGATGTCAGACAGGGTGATGAGCTGGGATTTATTAAATTCGGCTCCAGAGTTGATATTTTTCTTCCCGTGGGAACTGAAATTGAAATACCCATATTACAACAGGTTAAAGCAAATAAGAGTATAATAGCACGGATCTGAAAAGGATAAGGAGAAATCATAATGAAAGACGACAGGATTATAAATATAACTGATGATGTAAAATGGATAGGTATCCTGGATTTTGATATCAAGACTTTTGATATAGTTATGACAACTGAATTCGGGACTACTTATAATTCTTATTTTATAAACGGAAAGAAGAAAGCACTCATTGAAGTGGCAAAGGAAAAATTCAGTGATACGTATTTTGAAAAGCTGAAATCGCTGACCGATCCTGCAGAGATCAGCTATATCATCCTCGATCATACCGAGCCTGATCATTCCGGTAGCCTGAAGCTTTTGCTCGAAGCTGCACCTGAAGCAACTGTTGTGGGGAGCGGCAATGCAATTAAATATCTTGAGGAGATGCTCAATGTCCCATTCAGGTCGATGGTCGTTAAAGATGGTGATACTCTTGATCTGGGAGGCAAGACTCTGAGGTTCATTGCAGCTCCCAATCTCCACTGGCCGGATTCAATATATACCTGGCTCGAGGAAGACAGGGTTCTCTTTACATGCGATTCATTCGGCGCTCATTACTGCACAAGGGAGATGACAGATGATCTCACTGAAGATTATCTGAAAGCCTTCAAATATTATTTTGATGTTATCCTTAAACCCTACAGCAAGTTTCTGATAAAAGCCATCGAGAAGATCAAACCACTGGATATCAGGTATATCTGTCCTGGACACGGACCTGTTCTCGATAAAAACCGGGCAGAGATCGTCGGGTTAACTGAGAAATATGCAAATGAATATCTCAGTAAGAATGCAGGTTTATCAGGCAAAAACGTGCTTGTAGCTTATGTGTCAGCCTATGGTTATACAGGTATGGCAGCCGAAGCAATAGCCTCAGGAATAAGAGAAACAGGAGAATATACTGTTAAAGTTGTTGATATTGAACATATTGATCTCGACGAACTGGATACTCTTATTACCGGATCGAGCGCTTTGCTTGTCGGATCTCCTACGATCAACCAGAATACTCTTCTTCCGGTTTATAAATTGTTTGCACTCATAAATCCTATCCGTGACAGAGGGAAGTTAGCAGGAGCCTTCGGATCATACGGCTGGAGCGGCGAAGCACCGGGTATCATCCTTGAAGCATTAAAAAGTCTCAGGCTTAAAATATTTGAAGAAACAGGTGCTTTCAAATTCCGGCCTTCCGGACAGAAAGAAGAGGAACTCATTAATTTCGGAAGAAAATTTGCACAAAAGTTCGAGGAATCCTGTAAATAAAAAGAGAGAGGCTGATATGCTGCCCCTCTCTCCTTCACACTCTTTGTTCAAACTCTGAATTACGAGATCTTTACCTGTCTGGTGATCTTGTTCTTTTCTTCTTCATTCTTTGGAAGTTCAACAACCAGAACACCGTCCTTGTAATTGGCTGCGATCTTCTCAACGTTTACATTCTCCGGAACATAAAAACTCCTGCAGAATGAGGAATAGCTGAATTCCTTTCTTTTGTACCCATCCTGATTCTCTTCAGATTCATTTTTTGATTCATGAGAAATTGTCAGGACATCCTCATTGATGTCAATCTTAAGATCTTTCTTGTCAATGCCCGGAACTGCAAGTTCAAGAGTGAAGTTCTTTTCGTTCTCACGGATATTGACTGCCGGCATTGAGCTGTTGCGACCTGTCAGAACAGGAAAGAAATCATCGTCAAAAAGATTTGACAAAAAAGGGCTGTAACTTTTTCTTGTAATAGTTGGTAACATAGCTTTGTCCTCCATTATTTTTAAGTTAAACATATTTTTATATTTTATACCCGGTGTATTTCAACTTCTGTTCCAAATCTTGTAATCTGCCAATATGGCTGCAATCTTGACATTTTGTCGGACAATATGGCAGGTGTAAACGTTTATTTTCCCCCCTCTTTCCGCCTGCTGGCGGAGATAGGGGGGATGGGGGGGCTGAGTTCATGAATTGTGAACTTCCCGGTCATTGTAAATACGAAAATTTAAGTTAGGTTTGTATGAGGATAACCTGATAAATGAAACCTTTCATCCGGAACATACTGATCTTTTTTGCAGTCATTCTTCTTCTGGCTGCTGCCTGGTATTTCCGCAGCATTGTGGTATATATTCTGGTTTCAGGTGTTCTTTCAATAATGGGGCGTCCGCTTGTTGATCTTTTCAGCAGGATAAGGATCAGGAAATGGTCATTTCCCCGTACAATCGGAGCACTTATCACAATAATAATAATATGGGGGATGATAATTCTCTTCTTCATTATATTCATACCTCTTATTACAAAGCAGATAAACTATATTTCCACTATTGATAGCGACAAGATCGTTCAGCTTGTTCAGAGGCCGATCAGTTTCATTGAGGATTTTATCAGATCGTTTAACAGGAATATGAGCGGGGATTTTTCAGTACAGGAATTCATTAATCAGAAGCTGGCAGATATATTGGATGTAGAGGAGGTGAAAGGATTTCTGGGTTCACTTCTTGGTATTCTTGGAAATGTAGCCGTTGCTGTTTTTTCAATTTCATTTATCACATTTTTCTTTCTCAAGGACCAGCATCTTTTTTTTGAATCGATCCTTATGTGGGTTCCCGATAAATATACTGACGGATTTTCAAGGGCATTATTTTCGATAAAGAATTTACTGACCCGCTATTTTATCGGTATCCTTATTCAGTGTACCTGTGTAATGATACTTGTTGATATCGGAATGACGATTGCGGGTATAGAGTTTCAGCAGGCACTTGTTATGGGACTTATTGTGGGGATACTGAATGTCATACCTTATATCGGGCCGTGGCTCGGTTTTTTTATTGCCCTTGTCATGGGCGTGGCGTCACATGTTAATCAGGATTTCGCCACAGTAGTTGTTCCGCTTGTATATTACATGACTATTGTGGTAGGAATAACGCAATTGACTGATAATGTTGTTTTTCAGCCTTTGATTTTCTCTAACAGCGTGAAAGCTCATCCTCTCGAGATCTTTATTGTCGTCCTGGCTGCAGGCTTTGCCGCAGGAATACCGGGGATGATACTTGGCATTCCTGCATATACAGTCCTGAGGGTTTTTGCCAGGGAGTTCTTTTACAGTTTCAAACCAGTTCAGAAGATAACTTCGGGACTGGCACCGGAAGATATTCCTGTTGCAGTTACAGGAACAAATGATGAGGATCTTATTGTTGAAGAAAAGGTAAAGAGGCCAATACTCAGGAGAAGAAAACCCGGGAAGGTGTAATCAGCAACCACAGCCAAAAATTTCTTCACTTTATTTAAAACCGGATAATGGCATTTAAAAATACAGTAAGTAAGGTGATCCGTTTTTATTATGATGGATTTACAAACATGTCTTCATGGGGAAAGAAAGTCTGGATCATAATACTTATAAAGCTTTTTATTATTTTCGCTATCCTGCGGCTGTTCTTTTTTCCTGATTTTCTTAAAAAGAATTTTGAAAATGATAAGCAAAGAAGCGAATATGTTCTTGATCAATTAACGCCTTCAAATAACTGATATGATTGAAAATGTTGATTTGTCACTTGTTGACTGGTCGCGGGCACAGTTTGCCCTGACTGCTATGTATCACTGGATCTTTGTTCCGCTTACTCTCGGGTTGTCATTTATCCTTGCCATTATGGAGACTGTTTATGTCAGGACCGGTAAGGAAGAGTGGAAAAGGATGACCAGGTTCTGGATGACCCTGTTCGGGATTAACTTTGCCATAGGAGTGGCAACCGGTATTATCCTTGAATTTCAATTCGGTACCAACTGGTCGAATTATTCATGGTTTGTCGGGGATATTTTCGGAGCGCCTCTTGCAATAGAAGGTTTGCTTGCATTTTTCCTTGAATCGACTTTTGTTGCCGTAATGTTTTTCGGATGGAATAAGGTAAGCAAAAAGTTTCATCTGGCTTCAACGTGGCTGGTTGCTGTCGGTGCCAGTCTTTCTGCCCTGTGGATACTTGTAGCAAATGGATGGATGCAGAATCCTGTTGGTATGACATTCAATCCCGAAACTGCAAGGAATGAGATGACCGATTTCTGGGCTGTTCTGTTCAATCCAGTGGCCATCGATACATTCTTCCACACTGTTACATCGGGATTTTTATTGGCATCTGTATTTGTGCTTGGTGTCAGCTCGTGGTTCCTGCTGAAAAAGCGTGAGGAATGGCTCGCAAAGAAAAGTATTCTCGTCGCGGGGATATTCGGACTTGCTTCCTCCCTGATAGTGGCATTTACCGGCGACACATCGGCACGTACAATAGCTGAGCATCAGCCTTTGAAATTTGCAGCATTCGAAGCTCATTACAACGGAAAGAGCAATGCGGGCCTCGTGGCAGCAGGAATACTGAAAGACTCTGACAAGAAACTGGGTGAAAAAACAAAAAAAGATTTTATCCTGAAAATAGAAATACCGGGTTTACTTTCAATAATGACAGGAGGTGATAAAAATGCTTATGTCCCCGGTATTGAAGACCTGGTGTACGGAAATGGAGAAGATACCACAATCATTCCAGTTGTTGAAAGGATTGAGAGAGGGAAATATGCCAGGGAAGTGCTTATGGACTATAAGAGAGCCAGGATGACAAAGGATGAGGAACAGGTTGCAAATATAAAGGCATTGTTCAATGATAAGGACTTTATCGATACTTATTTCAGGTTTTTCGGGTATGGCTACCTTGATAAACCGGAAGATGCAATCCCGAATGTTTCAATAGCTTTCTATACATTCCATTTGATGGTGATGCTGGGATTCTTCTTCATTCTTGTCTGTACCCTTGCATTGTTCTTCAGTTACAGGGGAACAATCACAAAGCAAAAATGGTTCCTTTGGGTCATGATAATCTCAGTACCCCTTGTTTATATTGCAAGTCAGTCAGGATGGGTACTGACCGAGATGGGTCGTCAGCCCTGGATAATTCAGGATATGATGCCTGTTTCGGCTGCTGTATCGCAGATAGGTACAGGTTCTGTAATTACTACTTTCATCCTGTTTGCAATACTTTTTACAGCACTTCTCTTTGCCGAAGTATCTATTATGGTTAAACAAATCAAAACCGGACCAAAACATTAGGAGGAAAATAAAATGATAACACTTATTTCATATCCATTCCTGCAAAGTTACTGGTGGATAATAATATCTATCCTTGGAGCAATGCTGGTTTTCCTGATGTTCGTACAGGGTGGCCAGTCGATGATCTTTTCACTTCCTGCAAATGAAAAGCAGCTTACTATGCTCGTGAATGCACTGGGCAGGAAATGGGAATTTACTTTCACAACCCTTGTTACATTCGGAGGCGCATTCTTTGCATCATTCCCTCTTTTCTACGCATCAAGCTTCGGAGGAGCTTACTGGGTTTGGATCGCAATATTATTCAGCTTCATCATTCAGGCAATAGCTTACGAATACAGGTCAAAACCGTCAAATTTTCTGGGCCGTAAAACCTTTGATATATTCCTTTTCATTAACGGAGCACTGGGTCCCTTCCTTATAGGTACTGCCGTTGCAACATTTTTTACCGGATCGCAGTTCAGCCTCAATTATTTGAACAATGTACAATGGGCCAACAAGTGGCATGGACTGGAAGCTCTCCTCGATGCAAGGAATGTTGCACTTGGACTTGCAGTCCTCTTCCTGGTAAAATGTAACGGATCAATGTTCATTATCAATTCAGTAAATGATGAAGATCTGATCAACAGATCGGTAAGGAAGCTGATGATAAACTCTGTTGTATTCCTGGTTTTCTTCCTGTTTTTTATTATTTCCCTTCTGCTCTCAAAAGGTTTTGCAGTTGATAATGTGACAGGCAATGTTGTGACAGAGAAATACAAATACCTTATTAATTTTTTGCAGATGCCCCTGGTATCGATCCTCTTTCTTGCAGGTGTGGCAGGAGTACTTTATGGGCTCATAATAACAATTTTCAGGGGAAGCCGGAAAGGAATATGGTTTAGCGGAGCCGGGACTGTTTTAACTGTCTTTTCACTGTTCCTGCTTGCCGGATTTAACGGTACTGCCTTTTATCCGTCAACATATGATCTGAACAGTTCCCTGACGATCCGCAATGCTTCCTCCAGCCTCTTTACCCTGAAAACAATGATGTATGTATCATTCATAATACCATTTGTCATGTGGTATATATGGTATGCGTGGAGGGCTATAAGCAGGAAAAAGATTTCCGAAGAAGAACTCGACATGGAGGATCACGTATATTAGCTCAGGGCGCCTGCCTTCGCTAAAGCTTCGGCAGGCAAAGCAGGGGGCAGAGCACAGGGCGCAGGGCTCAGAGCTCAGGGAAAAGTCGCGAAATCCCCTCCTGGGAGGGGCCAGGGGTGGGTTTATACTTTCCGCTCTGTGCTTCTTACCTGAACAGCAGCGAAATAACCGATGCCACTATATACAGCGGAATGATCAGCGGAGCTGCGCTAATTCCTCCGAAGATTAATGCCAGACCAACCATCAGTATCAGTAAATATCTGCCTTCATTACCTTTTAACTTAAGATGATTTGTTTTCAGGGACATGAGAGGTATCCGGCTCACCATCAGTAGCGACAGGATCAAAGTTAATATTGCAAGTGCTGCAGAAGATCCGGTAAGAGACTTTATGATTTCAGAATTACCGTAATATAAGGCAAAGGGAATTGAAATCACTGCAAGTGCGTTTGCCGGTGTGGGTAATCCTTTAAAAGATTTTGCCTGAGTTTCATCAACATTAAAGATCGCCAGGCGTAATCCTGCACAAACCGGCATAAGAGCTGCCGAGCATAAAAAAATGAATGAAGGTATTGAATCAGAAGTCAGGGTAAATTGCCGGGGAAACTGAAGTGATTCAGCAAGAAGCCTGAATATAATTAATCCCGGGGCAACCCCGAAGCTTACTACATCTGCCAGAGAATCAAGCTCTTTCCCGATTACTGAATAAGCTTTGAGCATTCTTGCGGAGAAACCATCGAGGAAATCAAAGATCATTGCTGCAAGGATCAGCCAGGAAGCCGTGATAAGATCTCCGTTCATTATAAATATTATTGAAACAAAGCCTGACGTCAGGTTTAGTGAGGTAATAAAATTGGGAATATGCTTCATTTTGAATTGTGATATAGCGAAGAGGTTAAAATTAAGATAAATTTCAGTAATAAGTTCAATTTGGTTAAATTTGGCTCCTCAGAGAAACGAAGGATGGATAATTTTGTAAATATAAAAATAGCTGTTGATTTTGACGGAACAATTGTTGACCATGAATATCCGGCAATAGGCAAAGAGAAATTATTTGCCTTCCGGACGATGAAGGAGCTTGAGAAAAAGGGTGCCAGACTTATTCTCTGGACATTCCGGGCGGGGAAGGAGCTTGAGGAGGCCGTTGAGTACTGCAGACAGAACGGCATCGAATTCTATGCTGTGAATAAAAATTATCCGGAGGAAGTCATGACTGAATCTGTGAGCCGGAAAATTGATGCCGATATTTATATTGACGACAGGAACCTTGGTGGCTTTCCCGGCTGGAGTGACGTATGGCAGATGCTTTTCCCTTACGATCTTCAGATGAAGGATGCTGAAAAGAGAATAGCTTCTGCAAGGAAAAATATATTCAAACGTTTTTTCACAAGGATATTTAGTCCGGATGAAGCATAGTTCAATTAAATATCTGTCACTGACCTTTAGTGTCTTACTTACAGTATGGGCGCTCTCCTGTTCGGGGCGGCCGGGTAAGGTAAAGGAAGAACCAGGGGAAAAGTCAACTGCCACCCTGAAGGCAGAGGATGAGATAAGGCTGATACGGATGAAAAGTCCTGAAGAGAATTCCACATTCAGATCGGGTGATCCTGTATCTGTTGTTCTGACTTCTTCCGGTCCTGGTCCGGAACCCGATTCTGTTATCCTGTATTATGATGGTAAAGTTGTTGTTACTCTGAAAGACGGACCCTGGGAATACGCAATCCCTGGTTCCTTTACCTTAAGCACAGGGAGAAAATCATTGAAGGCTGTTGCATATCGCGGAGGTAAAGCCAGAACTTCAGTTGCAAGATTCATGATCATCCTTTCAGATATAATACCCAAAAAATACAATTTCAGGGTTGTCAATGAATATCCTCACGACAGGGCTGCTTTTACCCAGGGACTTTTTTATGACAACGGGTTATTATATGAAGGCACAGGACAGGAAACAGGATCAACTCTCCGGGAAGTTGAACTGGAGACAGGCAAAGTTCTTCGTCAGCTTAACCTCAGCGCTGAACTTTTTGGTGAGGGTATCACACTGTTTAAAGAGAAGATATACCAGGTAACCTGGCAGTCAAAAGTAGGTTTCGTTTATGATAAGTCTACATTTAACCTTATCAATAAGATATACTACCAGTCTGAAGGTTGGGGTCTTACGACTATGAATGACCATATCGTAATGAGTGACGGTTCTAATGTTCTTTATATTATTGAACCGGAAATGTTTACTGTAGTTTCCAGGCTCGAAGTCTTCAACAATGAAAAAATGGTTGATCAGCTCAACGAGCTTGAGTATATCAATGGAGAAATATGGGCAAATATCTGGACCACCGATCTTATCGCCAGGATAGATCCGGCTTCGGGCAAGCTTCTTGGTTATATCGATCTGAAAGGCATTCTGAAAGATCCGGATACTGATACAAGCATAAACGTATTGAACGGGATAGCTTTCGATAAAGATGGGGGAAGGATATTCATAACAGGGAAGAACTGGCCTAAGCTGTTTGAGATCAGGGTTGTTGAATGACCCTTCTGCCGTAAACAACATTGATCCCTGAGGGAATTATGCGGAATTCTGCCGGCGTATGACCAAGTGATTCCCCGTCTGCTTCAATGAACAATAATGATTCGGAAGTCACTTTAACATTTTTACACCTGTAGCCATCTACCTTTGGATGGCTGAGTATCGTTCCGTCATATAGTAATTTAAGGCTTCTGATAACTTCAAGCCTTCCCATTTCCCTGATAACAGTTACGTCAAGGAACCCGTCATCGGGCATGGCATCGGGGGTCTGTCTCATTCCTCCTCCGCAGTATCTGCCGTTCCCTACATTTATTGAGAAGACCGATGCTCCGGTCGTTCTCCCGTCAATTGAAATTTCAGCATCAGTGATCTTATATGACAAAAGGCTCGACACAAGATTGTAAAAATAGAGAGCCTGATTGCTTTTCCCTTTATCTTTCTGTTTATTTGTTTTTTTCACAACAAGCGCCTCAAATCCTAATCCGGCAATATTAATAAAGTATCTTTTCTGTTCTGTGGATCCTTCATAATAACTGACTATCCCTACATCGTGAAGCATTGTCTTTCTTTCCTTAATAACCTTTACAGCACCTTCATAAACAAGCGGAATACCGAACATCCGGCCCCAGTCATTGCCTGTCCCGACAGGGATCATTCCTATTGTCATCCGGACTGGCGGTACCTTATCCTGAGAAAAGATCCCGTTAACCACTTCATTAAGGGTTCCATCGCCTCCTACTGAAATTATCTGCCTGAATCCCCTCTGAACAGCATCCCTCGCAAAATCAATTGCCTGACCTTTCTGGGTAGTGAATTTTGCCTGAACAGGGATTTCTTCTTTTCCGAAAAGCGATGAAATCCTTTCCCAGTCTTTCTTCCCTTTGCCATTTCCGGCATTGGGATTTACAATTACTAACCATTCGGTGTTGACGGAGGTTTCGGTCATGGGTGGAAGGGTTAAGAAATAAGTGCCTAAAGTGCCTAAAGTGCCTAGAGTGCCTAAAGTTATGGTTTTA
>CAZWUB010000013.1:0-41091 GCA_964637415.1 uncultured Rikenellaceae bacterium | reverse complement strand
TTACTTTATGGACTGGGTAACGAAAAACAAGCCTTAGGATTAGCCGTTCGCCATTATAACAGGGACAAAATATCTGAGGTAGGGTATTACGAATTAGATGAGAGAATGAATCTTAAGGCGAAAGATGATCCTGAAACATATGCTTTTATTACTGAAAATCTTGACATACCTACGGATGTGGTAACAATAGATAGTTCATCAGTCCTGGTTATTGACCAGTCAGACCGCCGATGGAGGCTACCTTTGGGCCACAAGGATTTCACCAGACTAACAAATAGTGGTGCCTTGAATATAAGCCGGGATGTTGTTACCCAGCGGCACCTGGTCAATTGTCATGGTACCTTTTATGAATTACCTGAAAAAGACGCTGATGGTTTTGCCAAAATTCGCCCTGTAGCATCCCATAATTATAGAATTAATGACTTCGCATCATACAGGGGATTGCTTATAATGACAGGTATTGATCCCCGATCGTCGAAAGGTAATTCTCATATTATTATTTCGGATGATAATAAGGCAGCAGTATGGGCCGGCACTATTGACGATTTGTGGAAAATGGGTAAACCGGTCGGACACGGCGGACCCTGGAAAGAAAGTATAATTAGTGCTGATATGCCTTCTGATCCATACCTTTTCGGATTCTATGATCAACGAAAATTGATCCTGTCACATGATTCTCATGAAAAAATTCAATTTACAATTCAATTCGATCCTGATGGAAGCGGTGACTGGATGACATGGAAAGAGGTTTCTGTTCCATCGAACGAAACCTTTGAGCATAATTTCCCACAGGAATTTCAGGCCAGGTGGATACGTTTTTTAGTCAACAGGAATTGCAAAGCAACAGCCTGGTTGGAATATAAATAAATTCATATGGTCAGGAATGATTTTATGTTAATGAAGTAAAGTTAACGCTTAAACACTGACAATTTTCAGAACAATTTTCAGTCGGGATTGTTATTTATTATGTTATCAGACAGAATATTTTATGGCATGATAACAAAAACTAACATTATCTGAAATTCTGAATATTTATAAATAATACTTATGCTATGGCAAATCTGAAAACAAAGTACATGGGTTTGGATCTTAAGAATCCGGTAATTGTCGGGGCAAACAGCATGACAACCAATATTGATAGTCTTAAACGGATGGAGGCAGCCGGTGCGGCAGCAATTGTTTATAAGTCTCTTTTTGAAGAGCAGATTCAACTGGAAAACCTTGAGCTGCATGAACAGTTAACGGAATATGAGGACAGGAATGCAGAAATGGTAACACTTTTCCCGAAAGCAGGAACAGAAACGGATTACCCGACAGATCATCTGCTGAAACTTAAAAAAGCGAAAGAGGCATTAAGTATTCCTCTCATTGCAAGTCTGAATGCGATTAATGATGATACATGGATTGAATATGCGAAAAAAATTGAGGAAACAGGAGTTGACGGCCTTGAGCTTAATTTTTATACCGTACCTGAGAAAGGAAAAGGACAGGAGGATGATATTGAAAAGAAGCAGACAGAAACCCTTAAAAGAGTTAAGTCAGCTGTAAAAATACCGGTATCTGTAAAACTAAGTCCGTATTATACAAATCCATTAAAACTGATTAACGGTCTGGATTCTGCAGGAGCAAATGGTCTGGTCTTGTTCAACAGACTTTTTCAGCCGGATATAGATATTGATTCTGAAAAACATCATTTCCCTTATAATCTTAGCAATAAGGAAGATAACAGATTGCCAATGAGGTTTGCCGGGATGCTCTTTGGTAATACGAAAGCTTCAATATGTACAAACACGGGGATTTTTAATGGTCATGATGTAATTAAAATGTTATTGGCGGGAGCTGATACTGTACAGATAGTAAGTACCCTTTATCTGAACAAGATCGAGGTAATTGGTTCTGTTCTTGCTGAAATTGAAAAATGGATGGATTCAAAGGGATATGATACTATAGATAGTTTCAGAGGTAAGCTCTCACGGAAAAATTCTGAGAGCAAGCTTCCCTATCGTCGTGCCCAATATATTGATTACATGAATACCACTTCGGAGATCTTAAAAAAATACAAAGTAATAAACTGATTCACTTTGCCAGTTCAGGTATCTGTCTCAGGGATAATCCTTTTATCCCAGGGCTTTTATAAGTTTCTGTTTAAGATTTTTAGACTGACCGGATTCAGGTTGCCGGTTTTCCGGAAGTTCATAAATGCTTTCATGCGCCACAATGTTAACGGGAGGCCGGCTCATGACAATTATTTCTGATCCCAGCATTATAGCTTCATCAACATCATGAGTTACGAAAATGACTGTACGCTGGTCTGTTTTCCATATACGTGAAAATGACTTCATCATGTTTTGCTTTAATGCAAAATCAAGTCCCTTCAGGGGTTCATCCATCAATATTATATCGGAATGAGAAGCAAATGCCCGTGCAATGGATACACGCTGACGCATCCCGCCGCTGAGTTTTGAAGGATAGAAATCTGCAAAAGTATCAAGTTCTACAAGCCTTAAAAGCCGGTCACTTTCTTTCTTCCTTTCATCGGGAGTAATACTCCTGTCCATCACAAATTCTATATTAGCCCTGACAGTTTTCCATAATAATAAACGGGGATCCTGGAAGATATAAGACATAAGCTTACCTTCAAAACCTGAAAGATTTCCGCTGTCGGGAAGAATGATCCTTCCGATTATATTGAGCAATGTTGTCTTTCCGCATCCTGAAGGACCAAGAATACAAGTTATAATTCCTTCTGTAAAACCAATACTGAAGTCCCGGTATAGCAGGATATCATCATATTTCTTGTTAAGATTATCAATAATTAAAGCCATGATCAACTTTTCCAGACAACAATTTTATGCTCACTCCACCTTATTATTTTTTCAAAACCATAGCTGATAAGTACCGCTATGATCGTCCATGCAATAACTGCATCCACATTCAGATATGTCTGCTGAGCCTGCATCATAGTACCTATTCCGTATTTCGGCTGGCTGAGGACTTCACCTATTATTATTGCTCTCCATCCGATGCCCAGGGCGCTTGATGCCCCGCTTATTATAAATGGCATAATGGCGGGGATATAGACCTCGGATATTATCCTTCTGCGGCTTATCCTGTAAAACCTTGCCATCTCAATAATATCCCTGTCAACACTTCGGATTCCATCAATGACATTTGTACAGATAAATGGGAACATTGTAAGGAATGCGATGAAAACAGGTACTGAACCGGGGCTGAACCAGATAAGTGCCAGGAGAATAAGAGCAATAACAGGAACAGAGCGGACAGTTATCAGAACAGGACTAAGGAAAGCATTGAATCCCGGGCTCATGCCGGCTATAACACCAAGCGCCAGACCCAGGAAGGCCGAGATTAAAAAACCTGCCAGTCCGCGTAGTATAGTCATCCCCACAACAGAAATGAAATCCGGATCAGTGAACAGCCTTGTTACTGTAAGGAATGTTTTCCCGGGTGATGGCATAATAAAATCGGAATCGAAATATATTGCAAGCAATTGCCATATAATCAGCATTAAAGCTACTGATGCAAAACCCAGATATTGCTTTTTAGTAAATGAAATTTTCATCAGGCAGTTTTCCTCCGATAATATCAGGATTCATTTTATAAAAAATATCAAGAAATTCTGAGATCTCAGCCCTTATTTCAGAGGCTCTCCTGTAATTCATATTGGATCGCGGGATGGCATTTAAAGCAACCTCATGATCGGGCAGGATTTTATATTTTACAATCAGTGCAGCCGCACTGTCGGGATAATTATTCACCCATTTAACAGATCTTTCACAGGCACGGACTATCTTTTCAACCAGAGCCGGTTCTTTGTCCAATAAGCTTTCTTTACACATAAAAGCTGTCTGTGCAATCGGGATGCCCTCAATCTTATTCCATTCATTGTTAAGGTCAAATATCGGGTTCACGTTTTTGTTCCTTTTCATAACAAGGCTGACCTGAGGTTCAGACAGAACTCCCAGCTTTGCCTGTCCTGCAGCAACAGCATTTGCAAGATCAATATGAGTGGGGAAACTGTAGTCAAGTATTATATCTTTTTCAGGATCCAGGCCATTTTCCTCAAGCAGGTGACGAAAAAGCACATCGGGGGTCATTTCTTTTGCCATTACATTTACCCTCCTGTTCCTCAGGTCCTCCCAGCTTGTAATTGTTGTATCCTCACCGAAGAGGTACATTGTTCCCCAGACAGGAATGGCAATAAGTCGGAAATCGAGCCCTTTGTTATATAATATTGATGCCATTGTGGTCGGCAGAAGTGCAAAACCGGCGCTGCCGTCAAGCATCATCTTCCTGACCTGGATTGGTTCATCGAGTATCTCTATTTTGATATCTGTATTTACGTCATTGTTTATACTGTCGATAAGCCTTATCAGACACATTGATGAAGGCCCCTTCAGACTGGCAATAATTACAGATGACTGGTCTCCGGTATTCCGGGAAGGATTCCTGCAGGCACTGCCTGTAATAAGAAGTATCAGAATAAAAACCAAATTGATGCGCATCCTGAAATTTTGTACAAAGCTATTTAATTTATATGACTATCGGTAATCATTAATAAATCAGCAGTTCAATAAGTAAATTACCCCCTTCCCTCCCTATAGCAATCGGGATTCCCCCAGTGGCATAGCCATCAACACAAGGAGTTTTGGGGATAAAAGTTTCCCCTCCTTTTTTTAAGGAGGGGTGGCCGGGATTGCTGATTTTGGGATGGTTACAATTTTGCTTTCCCGGCCGGGGTGGTTAAAACAGATTCATCAGCAGTGGACTAATTTCTCAGAATTGAATAAACCACCCCGGCCAGAAAACTTATTTTTCTCACATTAGATTATTTTGTGGTCTGGCCACCCCTCCTTAAAAAAAGGAGGGGAAATAAGAAAGGGGGTAAAACTTCAGACTGAAAGTTTTTTTGCAAACCTTCTTTCTGAAAATATGATCTTAGTCATTGTGCAATATATAAGGAATACCTATTTTTGGCGGCGAAACATAAAAGCCTGTTGTTGTCACTGAGGTCAGGGACATTTGTTCCGGTCAAGGTAAGCAGGTTAAATAATAATCTAATCCAAAGGTATTCTGATGGAAAAGAGAGTTGGAACAGTACTTATCCGGATTGAGAGCCGTGAAAACGTTCAGATGCTGAACGATATCATCTCAGATCACTCCGACATCATTATCGGCCGGCAGGGATTACCCCGCAGCAATAATCAAAGTATTATTTCCCTTGTTCTTGAAGGTACCACCGATCAGATTGGTTCCCTTACCGGCCGTCTTGGCCGGTTAAGCGGAATACAGGTTAAGTCAGTACTTTTAAAGAACAATGATAATGAATAAACTATTTTACTTTACTGCGGTTTGCGCAATTATTCTTCCGTTGAGCTCCAGCGGACAGGAGAAGGTTAATCAGGAACTGAAGAGCAGCCGGGGATCCATAGCGGATACCACAATTACAATAGGGGAGGTTGTCGTTTCGAGTCTCAGAATAGACAGGCAGGTTAAGAATTTACCAGCGCCTCTGACAGTTGTGAGATCTTATGATTACCAGAAGCAATCATCTCTTACCCTTTCCAATGTGCTTGATAAAGAATCAGGCATTTCAATGGGTGGCGACGGTATATGGGCTACAAATATAAATATCCGTGGATTAAGTGAAAACCGCCTTGTGACTCTCATTGACGGCAACAGGGTGGAGACGGCCAATGATCTTACAGCATCAATGAGCATGATCGATATGTATGATGTTGAAAGGGTAGAAGTGATAAAAGGAGCACAATCATCATTATATGGTTCAGGTGCCATGGGAGGTATCGTCAATATAATAACTAAAGATGCTCACTTTGCTGATAAAAAATACCTGTCGGGAAACGTCGCTTCAGGATTTTCATCTGTCAACAGGCTGTTTTCAGGTCATGCAGATATAAATACCGGTTCGGAAAAATGGTATATGAGGCTTAGCGGTACACTCAGTGATGCCGGTGATGTTCGTACTCCCGAAGGTGTGATGCCCAACAGCCAGTATGCATATAATAACCTGACTGCCAAAATCGGTGTGAAACCTTTTGAAGATCATCTTTTTAAAATTCAGGTACAGCGTTACCAGGCAAACGATGTGGGTATTCCCGGAGGTGATGCTTTCCCGGGACCGGCAGAGGCCACCTACACAGGCATTGGAAGAGACTTAATATCCGCCGGTTATGAGATCAGTAATTTAAGTAAAACTCTGAGTTCCCTGAAATTCGGATATTTCAACCAGTATATTGACCGCTTTGTATCAATGATGCCGAATACAGTTACAGAGGCCAGACTACCAAACGGTAATCTGCAACGAACAACTCCGGAATTATTCACTCCAACAGGAAAACATCTGACAAATGGCGGTCAGGTTCAGAGTACCTGGAACCTGTCAGGCCGGAATACTCTCATTGCAGGGGTAGATGTATGGAGCCGTAAACTTACAACTGAGAGGATCAAATATATTACTGTTGAGGTTCTTAATCCTGCCGGGGATGTAATAAAAACAAACAATATAATCCGTGGAGAAACTCCGACTCCGGAGTCGTCCTTCAGCAGCGCAGGTCTCTTTGTAGAGGATGAGACTAAATTACTTGATGATAAGCTTACACTGATAATCGGAGGAAGGCTTGACGGTGTGTTGATAAAGAATGAAGATAACTACGATGTCGATTACCTTATAGTAAACGATGTCGAAAATAATTTCCCCGACCGCAGACTTACCTTTGGTGAAGGATCTGAAAGCAGTATATCATGGAGCGCCAATGCAGGATTGCTCTACAATCTTGCCGGAAATACAGACCTCACAGTTAACCTCGCCCGCTCTTTCAGGGCCCCATCACTCGAAGAAAGTTTTAAATATATTGATCTGGGTAATTTCGTCCGGCTTGGTGATCCTTCACTTGACCCTGAAAGCGGTTTGTCAGTTGACCTTGGAATAAGAAAATGGAACCGTAATTTAAATTTTCAGGCAGGGGTTTTTATCAACAATATGAAAAATATGATAGTTGAGACACCTGGCGAATTCATTTATAAAGCTTTTACAGGAACATCAGATTATAAATTAGATACATTACCGGCATTAATAAATTCAAATGTCAGCAGGGCTCTTTTATATGGATTCGACTATAAATTTGAATATAATTTCTATAATAATTTTGTCCTTTACAGTACAGGATCTTTTGTCCGCGGGAAAGATCCCGATACCGGCGACAACCTTCCTCTTATACCGCCGCTCAAAGGAAGACTTGGCTTACGGTATTCATATCACAGGATAGGGTCAGCAGAATTAACTGTCACCGGAGTGGCAAAGCAGTCGAAAATTGCTGAAGGTGAAATGGAGACAGATGGATACGTCCGTCTTGATATGGCCATGGGATCGGGAAAAATTGCATTGGGCAGGACTGGATTACAGATCTTTGCCGGTATTGATAATATTACAAATACGAGTTATACAAATCATCTTTCAACTAACAGGGGAAGTATCAGCGTGGAACCAGGCCGGAATATATACTTCCGGTTGAACTTCTCATTTTAATTGATCTTACCGGGGATTTTTTCTTTTTGTGAAAAATGATTCTGATCTCAGATTTATTGTATCTTTACGGTACAATAGCATGAGATATGAAGAGTTTTGATTATGCCGTCAGGGATAAATTAAAGTACCCTGTAGTCAGAGCACCATTCAAACCTGAACGGTGTTATTCCCCGGATAAACCTAAGCAATGCCCCAGATGCAGATCAGTTCTGATTGCAGAGTTGCTTTATGGTGAACCGGGCAGATCTTCAGAAATGTATGCCGATCTGAAAGCCGGACGGATTGTTCCGGCAGGCAGGATCTTGCATGATGAGGGACCCCATCCAAGATGGAAATGTCTGGACTGTCAGACGGAAATTTATTTTAAAGAATCCTGAAAAACCCTTACATAATCTACATACATTATATTCTTTGTAGTTTCAAATGTTCCATACCCGGCTTCAGGTATATCACCTGCCCATCCTTTATCCTGAATTTCCGTACTCAGAATAATATATTCGGGAGCGTGTGATATCCCTTTATCATATCTCCATGATTCTTCACCGTCGATATAGAAAATGTACCCTTCCTTAGTCCAGAGGAGGCTGTAAGTGTGGTACCCTTCAAGTTTGCCGTTTAAACGTTGACCGCTTCCGGCGCTTTTATGAAATTCTCCATAGCCGTTCCAGTGTAAATTATGACATCCGTAACGGCCATCTTTCGGGACAAATTCCATTATGTCAATTTCGGTACCATCGTCTTTCGGATTATCAATCTCATTATATTCTTTCCGGAAATTATGATACATTATCCAGAAGGCGCCCCAGGATCCCATCTCTATATCGAACTTTACACGTGATTCGTAATAGCCAAAGGTGAAGTCGGTTTTAGTCTGTATCATACCTGCATGGTGAGTTGTATCGGTTCCTGAGATCACTGTCCAGTTCCGGATTTCAAGTTCTCCATTCCCGTTGACAAGGCATGCTTCCTTCAGATTTACAGCATTCCGGCGTTTACCCAGGTTGTGGAATCCCCAGACCATAGTATCCAGCTTTTCACCGTTGAACTCATCCTGAAAGGTTAATACATAATTCCCCGGAAGTTCAACAAGTGGTGTGGCTTTTTGCTGTTTCTCCAGGCAACCGGTCAGTGATAAAACCGCAATACCTGTAAACAGAACTATTTTAAATCCGGGTAAATTTCTGAATTGTAATCCGTTTTTCATATTTATGCGTTTTGGGTTAGGCTATATCTCATTTAAAAGTAAAATTAAAACATAAATCCGGACTTTAATGTAACAAAATAAATTTGACTTTGGCTTAATTGTGATTTAACTTTATATAAGTATTAATTCTTGTAATTATAACGGGTATCTGATTTTTTGATAATACATGGAGTAATGAATAAGATTTTGCCTTTTATATTGTTACTGGCCATTACATTTAACTTAAGTGCCCAGAAGAAAGTATCTTTAAATCTGAAACCGGATCGCGATTTATTGAGTGTCAGAAATGTGAAGAGAGCCGGGATTGCAATGTCAGTAACGGGATTTACCCTTTTCGGTATCGGTCTCGTAAGGTTTGCGACCAGTCCGACTGAGTGTGATCCTACTTCTCCCGGAGGAAACCAGAAATGTCATTTTACGGAAATTCATGGTAAGGGCTTTTTGCTGGCCGGCGCAATAACAATGGCAGTTGGAATACCGGTCTGGACATTTGCCAGCCAGAAGGAAAGATTTGGCAGGATAAGACTATTTCCTTTAATTTCATCGGCTCCGGTAAATGGCCTTGGATTGGAAGTTACATTCTGAGCTTTGATGTTTAATTGTTGGAAAAATAAACACGGTATCAGCAAGTTTTTTGCATAAAATAATTAATTTTTGTAAATTTGATCAAGCATAATCCCCGACCGAAACATAAGGGGGAATAACGTCTCTAACCTTTTAGAGACAATTTATTGAAACGCCCCCCGGATTATTACCGGGGGGTTTTTTATCCTCAATTAAAATAAAATTGATTCTGGACTTCTTATATAGTTGCTATGATTGAATCTTAAAACGATGGTTATGAAAATCAATTTTATTCTCATCAATATATCTAATTCATTAACAGATAAATGAGGCGGATTTGTCAAATTATGGAGGTTTTACTCCCACCGTTATCATTTTTCTTCATAACTTACATGATATAATTGAGAAGTACTAATATATCCTGACCCATGAAAATCAGAATTCGTTTCTTAATCCCATTACCTCTGGTGGTTTCAATCATCGTTTTACTGTTTTCAGGATGCGAGAAAGACAATTTTAATGAGGGAGCCCTGGATGAATACCTTAAAAATATGCCTTTGATCGCTTCACAGATGCCGGCAGAAAAAGCACCGGCAATTAAAAGTACCGATGATGAAACAACCTCGGAGTACATCTATCACTACGATTACTATGAAGCTGCCGCCGGATTTGATGAACAAATTGTGCTGAATCCTCAGACGGATGTCATTTACCCGGGAGCTTTGATAAAGGGAGAATCAATCCTTGACGGTACTTATACTCTTATCCCAGCCAAAAGGAAACCGGTAACAATCTCTACATCGCTTACAGGGAGCGGGAATGTTTCGGTAACGGTAGATGATCCGAAATTATCTACAATAAGGGAGGCTGTTAACAATCTTATGAACCAGCAGTATGACGTCCCGCCTGCTAATATGGGATTCACTGTAGAACAGGCATATTCAGAACAACAGCTCGATCTTTCCCTGCGGGCAAGCTACAAGGGAGGAGGGATAAGCGTTAAAGGTGGTTTTGATTTCACCAACAAGCAAATAAAGACCCGCCTTGTTGCTAAGTTCATCCAGAGTTATTATACTCTTGATCTGGATCTGCCTGACCAACCCTCGGACCTTTTTGAAGAAGATATTGACAGAGCGCTGTTCGGAGTGTATATGCCAATGTATATCTCAACAGTGACCTTCGGAAGAATGGCACTGTTTACTGTAGAATCAGAGCTTGAAGAAACAGATGTAAGAGCATTTCTGAATGCTTCTTATTCAAAAATTAAAGCATCGGCCTCCACCGAATTTGACCAGTTAAAATCAAAATCAACAATGAAAGTCTATATCCTGGGGGGGAGCGGAAGCGATGCGGGAGCCGCCATAAATGGTTTTGAAGATTTCAAGAATTACATAATTGCAGGAGGCAATTACTCAAAAACATCTCCGGGAGCTCCGATATCATATAAACTCAGATATATTAAGGATAATTCTATCGGTAAAATAGTATTTGCGGCTTCTTATCCGATAGTCACAGCAATTCCCAGGACTGATAATCTCGTATATGATGTAACAGCCTTTCTTCACAGTCTTCTTGCCGATGCAAGCGACGCAGGCGGAGGGAATCTTGAACTTTACGGAGCTGTCTACTCCTGGCCGCATAGCCTGGGAGAAGGTGTAAAGGTGAATCATTTTCCTTATACATCAGGCAGTTATTTGTCGTGTGGGGCAGATGTCGGCTATAGAAAAGTCCTGCCTGATAATGCTTCCGGAAGAAGAGTTTGGTCAGGTCTGAAACAGAATGATAAAATAATTGTTAACGTAAGACTTCATGAAGCTGACACCTGGCCGGACAGTAATGATGATTATAACCAGGCAAATTTTGAGGCGCCTCTGTCCGAAATAATAACTGTTCAGCAGGGTCAGTACCTTGAAAAGGCTATGAAGGTCACAGACGGATCGGATTGGGTTGAATTCTATATGCGTTACAGTTATATAGCCAGAAGGACAAGCAAATAAACCCGGGAGTATCTGTTATGAGAAGTATCAGCAACCATGATAAATTCATGGATAAGATCAAAGCCGGGAAGCTTTGCAGGGGAATTGTCATCACACTGAATGACCTTACTGTTTCCGAGCTGGCAGCAGAAGCCGGATATGATTTCACATGGATCGACATGGAGCATGCTCCTCTGACTATAGAATCGGCTTTACATCATATAATTGCAGTCAAAGGCACTGATTGTGCACCCCTGGTGAGGGTTCCCTGGAACAAAGCTGAGATGATCAAACCCGTACTCGATCTTGCTCCGGCCGGCATAATTATCCCGATGGTTAATACTGCGGAAGAAGCTAAATCAGCCGTCCTTGCCTGCCGTTATCCTCCAACAGGTATCCGTGGGTGTTTCGTCAGGAGAGCAGACCGGTATGGGCAGACCCCTTTTACAGAATATCTGAAAGCATCGGAATCGGAGCCATTGGTCATAATCCAGATTGAGACAATGGAGGGAGTCAGGAATCTTGATGAGATACTGAAAGTACCCGGAATAGGCAGTATATGTATTGGTCCGCTGGATCTATCGGGTTCTATGGGGAAGCTGGGAAAGACTGATGATCCTGAAGTAAATGGTGTAATAGATTTAATTTGTAAAAAAGTAAAAGCGGCAGGGATACTTCTGGGGACGGCATCCTGGCCTTTAGAACCATGGAAGAACAGAGGTCTTGACTGGATTGCAGTGACAAGTGATTTTGCTTCAATAGTTGCTTATTCGAAAATAATTCTTTCCGATAAGCAGACCACCTGAATAAAACAGAAACAGAGGCTTTTTATGCCTCTGTTCCTTATCAAACAATCAATCAGATTTAGCCGTTGATCTGCATTAATAGCCGGTATTTTGCATTGCTGCTTTTTCCTCTGCTGTAAGAGCTCTGCCCTCTTCATTATAAATAGCATCAAGGAAAGTCTGTGGTATCGGGCGCAGGTAATGCTTCTCCTGGAGAGCCGCTACCGACCCCTCGTTGTAAGTCTTCGCGCGTTTAATAAGCGTTTTGGTGCGTGCAAGGTCTTCCCAGCGGAAAAGCTCACCATAGAGTTCGCGTGAACGCTCATTGAGAAGGAAGCACATCATCCTGTCATAATCTGTTGTATAGCCGAGAGTTGTTATAATGGCTTCATCAACAGCCGGAAGGTTAGCCGGAGTGATCCCGGTTGTAATGTCCGAGGCAGCAGTTGTTTCACCAATATTGAGTGATTCGTAATATGAATTTGAAGTGCAATACGAATTTATCAATACACCGTCTTTATTAAGCGGTGCATTTGAATTGGAAAGAACAGCGGCGCCACCATCCCTGTATGCTGACCTGACTTCACCATCCCTGAACTGGGCGCGTGTACGGACGATATTCATGACCGTGATTGCATCAGCATATTTGTTTTGGCGGATAAGAGCCTCAGCTTTAATGAGATACGTCTCAGCTACCCTTGCATATATTCCATCCCGGCGGCCTGCAGTTGCAGCCACTGCCGGACGTGATCCGTCAAGCCATTTGCTGAGAGCAGGAAATCTGCTGACATTGACAGGTAACTTTAAGAAACCGCTGCCATCAGCAAGGTAGCGTGGATAGACATGGGGTGTGGGTTTCCCCGTAACAGGGTTATTGAAATAAACCCCGTTATGTGTACTTTTTACCTTCGGAGTTCCTCCGGCGGCAGCAGGATCTGTAAACCTGGTATCACCCGCCTTATTGATAATGTAGATCAAACCCAGGTCGCCTTGTGCATAAGTTACATCTGTGCTTGTATTAGGGTCTGTCCCGTTAAGCGTGGCCAGGTTTGAAATGTTGTTAAGGTTTGCCTTAGTCTTAAAGCTTTTCCAGAAGCGTGAGTCGTTCTCCATGTCAAACACACTGAAAGCGTATTCATTTGTCCTGCATCTCTGGTACTCACGTCCACCTGCTATATCACGTACGAAACCGGGAAGTGTTTGATATACCGAAAGGAAAAGAAGATGGTTGTAGTTTCCGTTACCATCATTTGCAACAGTAGTTGTGCTGGAGAACTGTGCTGCAAAAATCACTTCAGGTAGTCTCTCGTTTGGTCCGTCAGGCCCCGTGTAAGCGAAGATATCGGAAAAATCTGTGGCAAGCGGGTGACGGGCAATTACCTCGTCTGTCAGCGTTATAATCTCTGCAAGGTCTGCTGATTTATAAGAAGAGTTCCAGTCGTCATTTATTTCAGAACACCTGTAAAGGAGAGATTTTGCCAGGAAGTGGGCTGCTACAGTCTTGTAGAGCTTTCCTTCTGCTGGTTCGTCAACAGGAAGCCCTGCATACGCTGTTCTGAAATCGTCAATGATCTGGTTAACGCAATCCTCTTTCGTTGCACGTACAAAATACCTTTCGACGCCTATGGATGGCTCCAGTTTCAGTACAACGGGACCATACTGTTGTACGAGTCTGAAATATGATAGGGCGCGAAGGAACGACCCTTCGGCTTTATATAGCTTCTTTTTATCGGGATCCGCAACAAATTCATCGACATTTGCAAGAAGATTATTGGCATCGCTGATCGCCTTGTACATCATGTCCCATATCTCATAGGTTTTTGTTACATTACTTGTTGGAACATTAGGTACTATGGAACCCAGGTTGGAGTTATAATCGTTCCAGGTCTGTTGAGCCTGGTCGCCCCCGACAATGAATTCATCAGTACCGCACTGGTTAGTTGAAACTGACTGCTCCCTGCTCATGAAAAAATTCCTGTAGTTGTTGTACAACCCGTCGGCAAGGTCAGCAATCCCCTCGGGAGTTTTAAAGTAATCGGTGTTTCTCTGAGTCTTCAGCTCTTCGTCGAGAAAATCCTTTTTGCATGAGCTGATACCTGATACTAGCAGGATAATTGCCCAGAGCACTAATATGGTTTTTATTGACTTATTCATATCGTAAATTTTCTTAAATTATTAAAAATTAATTCAGTACTTTTTCAGAACCCCACATTAATGCCGAATACATACCCGCGGTTAAAATACAGGGAGTTATATTCGGAATCTCTGAAGTTATTATTCGACCAGAGCATACCGGCATTCTGTATCTGTGCAAAGACCCTCAGGCTGTTTATATGAACCTTGCCCAGAAGGCTTGTTGGCAACTGGTAACCCAGAGAGATGTTTCTGATCTTGATCCATGAATCATCTTTATAATAGGTGAAGGCATAAGTGTCGCCGCCTGCCTCGCTCATAAAAGGCCTCTGGTATTCGGCATCGGTATTATCGGGCGTCCAGTAATCGAGCTTACGCTGGTCTCCATACATGCCTGTGAGACCTTCGCCCACACCTGCCATATATTTGAGACGTCCGGTAAGGAACGCGGATAGCTCGACACCTTTATAACTGAAATTATTTGTGAGTCCCAGTGTCCACCGGGGACGTGTATTGCCTATGATAACCCTGTCGAAGTTTCCGTCGATACGATAGTCGCCATTCTGATCTTTGACCTTTATTTTACCTGGTGCAAACTGGGAACCGTTAGCATTGAACTTCGCAATCTCTTCCAGGTCTCCGGGAGTATCCTGCCAGATGCCGATCTTTTGATAATCATAGATTATGCCTATAGATTCACCTATGAACCAGTTATTTGCAACCATGTCCTCTTTGCCGTTCATCAGCGATTCTATCTGGTCTCTCTGCCATGCGGCGGTTGCATTTATATCCCATATGAAATCGCTTACATTTACAAGTGTGGCATTGACAGTGAGGTCGATACCTCTGTTGCTTGTTTCACCCACATTTGCAATAGTTGAGGTATAGCCCGAAGCGCTTGGGAGGGCTACAGTTAATAGAAGGTCGGATGTAGATGATTTGTAAGCTTCGATTGTTCCGTTAACCCGCCCTTTAAGTAAAGAAAAATCGACAGCAAGGTTGTACTGGGTTGTTGTTTCCCATCCAAGGGCCGGATTTGCAACAGTGTTGGTAAGTGTATAACCTGATTCGGTGCCTGTTCCAAACGGTACAGTAAGTTGGGTGATAGCTCCCTTTGTTGAGTAAAGGTCTACAGCAGAGTTACCTACTGTGCCGAAGCCTAAGCGCAGCTTTAACTGGTCGATCCATGTAATACCGTCTAAGAATTGCTCCTGGTCTAAACGCCATGCTATGGCAGCGCTCGGGAAGAAAGCCCATTTATTTCCTTCAGCAAGTTGTGAAGCACCGTCCCAGCGACCTGATAATGTCAACAGATATTTGTTGTTGTAATTGTAATTCACACGTGCCATATAAGATGCGAGCTGGCGTTCGGTAAGATCGGAACTCCAGCCTGAAAGCTGGGAACTTGTCAGGGAACCGAGGTTGTACCACATCTGGCTCGGGAATTGTATACCCTGTCCGGTGATACTTGATGACTCACTGGTCCACTTCGATGCAGTCTGAAGCAATGTGACTCCGATTGTATGGGCTCCGAATTTATTGTCATAATAAAGGAGGTTATCGATAGTGTAGGAGAAGTCCTTTGTATTGGAGACACTGGCATTGGCAGCGCTGAGTTCCCTTACAATTGACCTGGAGTCATTATAATAGCCGTTTCTGTAGAAGCGGAAATCGGGGCCGAAATTCATACGGTAACGGAGGCCCTTAAAGAGTTTTATTTCTGTAAAGAGGCTGCCAAGAAGACGGAGTGTTTCGCGCTGGTTGGTCGAGTATTTCCATTCGTCTATAACATTCCACACACGAGCCTTTCCCCCGGGATGCACAATACGGTTTCCATCTTCATCATAAGGAAGAGAATAAGGCTCAATTCTTGCTGCTGCCGCAATCAGGTCAGCTGTCACGTTTGAGCTTCCACCCGTTCTGCTCTGTCCGTAGTCCTGGTATTGCCACGATCCGTTAACGCCTGCACCGAATGTAACCCACTCCCTGGGGGCAAGTTCCACGTTGGTCCTCATTGTGTAACGCTGATATTCCTGGCCTTTTGTTGTACCCTGATTGTCGAGGTAGCCCAGGGATCCGTAAGCCTTCATTGTTTTTGTGCCGCCGCTCGCGCTGAGGGTATGCTCCTGGGTCCAGTTAGGCTGTGTAACAACACCCAGCCAGTCGAATGTTTCGACCAAAGAGGGATCCCATGTACTGCCTGCCCAGCCTTTCTGGATGTTCTGCCATGCAGTAGGTTCTGCTGTAAAATAATTTATAGTTCCATCGTTGGCAAGGGTTGGCGTGTTACCCGGCAATCTTGAGTATTGGCCGGTGTTTGCATTATAAGAAGCATAATATGCTCCCCAGCGTGAAAATTCCATGAATTCCTCAACGTCCATATAATCAGAGCGCCAGACCATCTGTTCGTTTGTCAGCGAACCTGAGTAGTTAAGCTGAAATTTCCCATCGGTACCTCGTTTTGTTGTTACAAGCACAACTCCGTTAGCTCCTCTCGAACCGTAAATAGCGGTTGCCGAAGCGTCTTTCAGTATCTCGATGGATTCTATATCCTGCTCGTTCAGTGTTTCAATCCCGGAATTAGACAGAATGGGAATACCGTCAACAACATAAAGCGGCGAGTTGGAAGCGGTAAGAGAACGGGCGCCACGGATTGAAATGCTTCCAAGTGTACCGGGGCGGAGAGAGGTTGTAATATCAACACCTGCTGCTTTACCCTGGAGTGCCTGGAATATGTTGGTTACAGGCCGTTCTGTTATTTGTTCATTAGAAACAGAAACGACAGAACCGGTAATATCGCTTTTTCTCTGGGTGCCATAACCAACCACGACAACCTCTTCAAGTCCTATGGAAGATTCAGTCATGCTGATATCTATCTGTGTCTGGTTCCCGATAACTATCTCACTGGTTTCCATCCCTACAAATGAAAATGTCAGGCTTTTTGCATCTGCGGGTACATCAATTGAATATCTGCCATCAATGCCGGATATTACACCTACGGCAGTACCCGTTGCACGGACATTTACACCCGGAAGAGGTAAACCTGATCTGTCTGTAATAATACCCGTTACTCTTTTTTGCTGAAGCAGATTCCTGGGGATTATTACTATCAGGTTATTTTCATAAGCCTTGAATGTAAGAGGAGATTCTATGAACAGATCATCCAGTACAGCAATAATATTCTTATTATCTGCCTGGATATCAATCATATCATTCATAGCGAGGAGGTCATCGCTGTAGAAAAATCTGATCTCGGTCTGATTTTCGATCAATTTAAGGACATCCCTGATTGACTGGTCCTTTAAATCGAGAGTTACGTTAGTCTGGGAATAAATATTGGCACTAACCTGGAGGAAAGTGAAAAATGCCAGAACAAATGTAAGTTTCATGATGAGAAGTATTTTTTTTATTCCGGTGTATGAAACCGGAATTGAATTTTGAGGTTTTATTTTCATAATTTTGAATTGTTTTAAGTTTGACATGCCAATGTTTTGTATTTATTGAGGCTACATTGGTTATTCTTTCTGAAAACCGGCGCGGGATGTGACAGCATCCTGCGCTTTGTTTAATTGAATTTTCTGAATTCTTCCATAGGCATAAGGTTTAGATTGGTAAAGGGTATTATTGTTTTTTTGTATACAGATCTTTGTTAATTTCAATAAAGTCTTTATTCTCAAATAATGTTACAACCCTTCCTCTGATCCTGCAGGTGATAGGTGCGGTCATGCTTAATGCCACAAGTACCTGTTCAATCGGTTCAGCCAATATTGTACCTGTGAACCTGTAGGATTTCAGCCTTTCTGAATCAAAGATTATCTGAACATCAAATTTCCTTTCAAGGTCGACGGCAATCTGGGAAAGGCTCTGTTGTTCAAAGATCCAGCGATTCTCCTTCCATGAGGTGACGGGACCAACGTTTACATCCTCCGTTACAAGCCGGGCTACAGGCATCGTCCGGATCTTTTTTACAGATTCGGGCCGGGCTGTTGTCTCTTCTTCTTTCTTTTCAGATCCGGTTGTAAAGCTCGAGTCTGCTTTATAAAATGTAAGCCTCTGGTTAGGTTTAAGTACTGTTATCTGGCCCTGGTTTATTTCTTTAGCCGGTTCGATTTGTAATGAACCGCTTACAAGCGTCGTCTCAATTGTTTTGTCAGCGGAATAAGCTTTAATATTGAATTCTGTTCCCAACGCCCTGATATTTAAAAAGGGAGTCTGAACCACGAACGGATTATTCTTGTCTTTGGCAATATTGAAATATCCTTCGCCATCCAGCTGGACTAATCTGTTATTGACCCCGTAATCGTTACTTACATTTAATGTGCTTCCTGCATTCAGTGTTACAACAGTGCCGTCAGATAACGAAAACCAGGCCTTAGAACCCAGAGGTACTACAAGTTTGTTTATACTCTGACCTGCAGGGGCTGAACTGTTCCTGCCACTGAAATAAAACAATGCTCCGCCTGCTGAGAAGGCAATCATTATTACTGCGGCATACCTTGCAATTGTTTTCAGCCAGACTGTTTTTGCGTTATTATCTTTTTGATTATCTGTGGCTTTAATTTTTTCCATGAACTTACTGAAACCCTCCCTGGCATTGAATCCGGGATTAGCTGAAGTTGAATGGGTTGTAACCCAGAGGTCTGACATTTCATCAAATAAGCGCTTATTGCTTTTATCCTTTTCCAGCCACCTTATCAGACGGGAGGTTTCTTCTCCGTTCAGCTCATTCTTAAGGTAACCGTAAATCAAATCTTCGCAAGATTTTTCGTATCCGTCGTTTTCCATAATATTAAGACAATAAAAATTAAGTTGAGGGTTAAATGAGGGCAGAATATTTTTCTAATAAAAACAGGTAAATAAGATAAGAATCATATTTTCATATATTTACTGACGTTTTCACGAATCCGGGCAAGCGCGATCTTCATCTGAGCCTTGACAGTGTTTACCGAAATGCCAAGTCTTTCAGATATTTCATTATACTTCAGATCCTTGTCGCGGCTCAGGAGAAATATCTCACGGCATGAATCCGGAAGTTTTTCGATGCAATTACTTATAATATCAAGTAACTCTTTTTCATAAAACTGCCCGAGTGGATAGTCGCTGTCCCACGCAAGAATATTCATATCGCGGGTATTTATGCTTTCGGTATGCCCGTATTTACTGTTATGCCTTATGTAATTCAGAGATGAATTGTGAACCGCTTTTACAAGATAGGCTTTTACTGATCTGATCTCTTTAAGCCTGCCAGCTGAATTCCATAACCTTACAAAAACATCTGATACAATTTCCTCTGCATCATCCTTGTTCCGGACGATATGCAGGGCAACCATACAGAGATATACATAGTATTTCTCATAAAGCTTTTCAAATGTTTCTATGTTAGCTTCCGGAGCCAAAGAAAGCGGTTCCTGATCACAGTTTTCCATTTATCCTGTTATCATTTCAAGGTAAATATAGCATATTTCTGAGTATCAGTTTCGGGAGGGCATCTGTAAACATAGTACCTGATATACAATTAATTCAATAAACTTTGGAGAATTGATGGCTGTTAAAGGAACTGATTGTGCTTCAATTGTCACTCATTCAAAAACAATTCTTTCTGATAATTAATGCTAAATTTGCGCCGGCCCGGACCAGGCAGGCCATTAAAATCAATATTATTTTCACATGAAACTGATCCGTTTTAAATACGATATTTTACTCTATATTCTGATATTTTTGCTTTCATTTTCTTTAAAATCTTGTAATACAGCACCATACAATTCAAGAAATCAGATCGCGAAAATTGGATTTTCTGGTTTTTATCTTGACATGGACTATACTAAAGTTAAAAGTGTTATGGATTCCCTGCTTAACACCGGTGATTTGTACTATTTGGAAACTTCAGACATTCTTGGGAATAAGCAACAAAACTTATATTATGATTTTTCAGAAATAAGCCCTTCCCTTTGTGCGAAAGTTAATCTCAGGGGGAGTCTGATAGTTGATCAGAGGTTAACCAGCATTCAGTTAACACTATATGCCAGGTCGGATACAGGAGACCATAGTATATTATATGATTGTGACCTGGATGAAATTAACAGATTATTTGAATTATACAGGGAGAAATATGGAAAACCAGCCTTGATTGAACAGGGAGAAAAATATAACTGGCTGGTAAATAAAATACCTAATGTTTATTCCACGGGTGTCGATGGAAGACTTGTTATGGATAAGATTTATTTCTGGGAGAAAGGGAATTATATAATATATTTCGATTTTGGGTATCCAGAATCTTTGATTAGTACAGTTAATCTGAATACAGGCTCTCCTGTTCCTGATCTGCCTGATTCGACAAGTACTCCTGTTATATACTTTGACTTCACACCGGATTATATCGATAAGCTGCTTGAGAAAGCGGGGAAAATGAATTAGGCTCCGGGGAAATCTATTTCTCTAAATTCAATTTTGGTCTTGACATTTTGTTTATTATGGTTTAAATTTGATAAGATATTGAATTTGAAATAAAATCTATCTTGTATAACATTGAAATAAGTTCATTGTTCTCTTAAAAAGGAGGTACTCATGAACAAACAGGCAACTTTTATTGTCCGCGGGGAGGAATTGAGAAGACGAGTGGAGGCTTTACCTAATGAAATTAAAATGTGGAAGGAGAAAACTCTCAAAGACCTGGACAGTAATCTGCATTTTAGTCAGCTCCAGTCCATAGGTATTCTGATGGATGCATTTACGGAGCAGCAGAATGATCTTTTAAAGATGTTGAACCCGAAGGGCGACATAACAGTATTTCAGTGGGCTGCGCTCAATCTCGTGAATAGCATTATTGAATCGCAGCGGATTTGGGACTTTTTCCGCGATAAACTCGATTTACGGTATTCGCCAACCTATAAGGAGGTTTTATGGGTGACTGATACTGTGGCATGGGATTGCTACCGGCCGGTTCTTGATTCGGCTGTTGAAGCTGGCATTCTTCAAAAATCAGCTTTGCGGGAGCCTCCGCTTACTTACCTCACGGCAGAATTCTCTCCGGCGACGTGGATACGTGGGAGCCGCCCGAAAGATGGCCTGAATTATCAGCTGGGAACCGCATCACTTCCTATCCCTGTAATAGAACTACCCTGGGATCATGTAGAGAATATCTGGGAATTTCTGACAATACACCATGAGGTTGGACACGATCTTGAAGCTGATCTGAAACTTCGGCGTTCACTGGCTGATTCACTGCAAACTACTCTGGTAAACAACGGATTACCTGAGAAACGGATCCGGCAATGGTTGAGCTGGCAGGGCGAAATATTCGCTGATCTTGTCGGGCTCCAGCTTGGTGGGCCTGCATTTGCTGAAACATTAATGCATTTACTCCTGCTACCTCCGGATATGGTAACTGCTTTCGATGAAGGAGACCCACATCCAACGCACTACCCGCGTGTTCTTATGAACACGGCATATATTCCGACAATGATAACGGGTAATCATTTACTGGCTGAACATGGTCAACAGATAGCCGACCTGTGGATTTCGATTTATGGACATAAGCCACAATTTGACACAGTTCTGGGCGATTTCCCCTTAGTGTACAGGGCGATGATGGACTCACCTTTACCGGAACTGAAAGGGAAAACGGTTCGGGACCTGCTGCCATATAACGCTGCAGATGATCAGAGGATAAGGAATGCAGCCGGATACTTACGAACCGGGATGAACAAGCCCGGGAATCTTAAACCCCGGCATTGTATCAGTGCAGCACGGATTGCAGTAACACAAACTGCACTCGACGGGACGATGTCAAACATAGCGCTCAATAATATTAACAAGAGAACAATCGAACTTGTAAAATCAAATGCACAAGCCGGACTACGCGGCGGGAATATGTCTTCGGCACACAAAAAGTTCATAGTCAGTTTTATAAAGGGGAATTAGTCAGGAGGAGGAAAGATGGAAAAGGCATCATATTATCGTGATCTGCTCTGGGATTTTAGCTATGAAGGTAGTTCCCAAAAGAGCGAAATTACACTAAGGGTTTTCGGGAACGAACAGGAAATGTTCGATAGCTACAGGTCACGAACTGTCCCGGGAGATCAGATTGACTTAAATAAATATTGGCTGAGTCCCTATAGCAGGAGTCAGAGTGTTCAAAGAAATATATGTCCCGCGGTAGGAGAAATGGAGGAACAGGGCAGAATGTTGTGGGAGGCGATTCCTTACTGGATAAAATCCCCTGTGCTGGAGGCAACGCCTGATAAACCCTGCAGGTTAAAAATCAGCAGCAATTCACCGGCAATTGACGATTTACCATGGGAATGGCTGAACGATGGTACAGGCAAACCATTTGCCCTAAGGCCGGAAATACGTATTGTGCGTTCAGTACCTGTTCGTTTAGCTGTACCCCCGGTAAGTATTGAACCTCCGTTGAGAGTTCTTCTAATACTTACCAATCCGAAGGATGAGAAGCTATTAGTCGGGTACCTTGAGATTGATGCTGTCAGATCTCAGATCAAAGATCCGTATTATGATTTAAGAATTCTGGATGAACCAACAGTGGATGCATTATCTGAGGCTCTTAAGTTTGAACCACACATCATTCATTATATTGGCCATGCAGGAGTATCCCTGGGAGAGGGAAACCTGATCCTGCACGACTACAACAACCGGACCTACTGGATAAATGTTGCGGAGCTTGAAAGACTATTGCCTCTTTCTGTCAAACTGCTTTGTCTGAGTACATGTTTTACTGCCCGAAACTATCAGATCCTCGGACTACCACGGCTGGCTCATGCTTCGGTAAGTTATGGACTGCCTACGACAGTTACAAACCGCTACCCTGTTGAAGGGCCTGGTGTTAGTAAATTTTGGGAAGTCTTTTATCGATCCCTGGGGCTGCATAAGGGTAATGTCAACGAAGCTTTTCATGAAGCTCAACAATCTGTAGCGGAAACTTTTGGTATGAAAGCTGATTGGGGCAGTTTTTCGTTGGTCATTCGTGACCAGACCGCAGAGGTCATAATTATCGAAGAGGGCAAGGCTCACTCTAAAGAGAAGTTTGCTGCAGAAATCCAGGCACATCTTGCCTCAAGTTTGGCCAACGACCTGGCAGAAAGCCTTCGTGGTTTCAGTACTGAAAAGGGTGAAATTGTCAGGGAACAATTCGAGGTGACTGCAAAACGTGTCT
The DNA here is from genome assembly GCA_964637415.1 of uncultured Rikenellaceae bacterium. Classification (GTDB taxonomy): domain Bacteria; phylum Bacteroidota; class Bacteroidia; order Bacteroidales; family VadinHA17; genus LD21. Next base: position 17,693 of record CAZWUB010000013.1, on the reverse strand, counting down.
CCGACCTGATAGAACAATCCAGAAAGGAGGAAAAATGAGTGATTTCAACGATTTTCGTATAGTTCTCACGAGAAATATCCAGGAACCGGGTACCTGGGATGTGCTTCTTGAGGACTGCCCGGTAGTCGGACTCAAGGGACACAAAGGCACTATAAAACCCACTATAAATGCCAATAGTTTAGCCCGGCTGCGCAACCAGCACGGCTGGCCGGATCTTGCGGAACTGACAACTATAGGGAAAGCGGTCTGGCAGACACTGATGAATCCCAACCTGGAAGCAGCCTTTTTCGCCGGGCTGAATCAATCAAGAACTCAAAACCGTGGCATGAGGCTTATAGTTGCCATGGTGGGTGAGGAGTCAGAACCTGCTTTACCAGGAAACATAAGGCTCCAGGAACTCCCTTTTGAGGCGTTGTATTCCGATTCAAATAACTTTCTGGCTCCAAGTCCGGCAACACCTATAAGCCGGAGCCTGAAATTCGGATCAGACCGGGAACCACAACATATTACTCTGCCACTTCGCATACTTGTCGTGGTTGCTACTCCAAATGATAAACCAGCCTCAAATATGCAGAAAGAGAAGAATTCTATTCAGGATGCTCTTACTGCACTGACTGGTAAAAAGGGCGGGGTTGAGATCGAATTTTGCGAGCCGCCTACAAGAAGTGAATTGCTGGCACGTCTGGAAAAGCAATGTTTTCATATACTACATTTTGTGGGTCACGGGGCTTTTGATATTGAAGGTAATGACCCGACACCCAGGGCTTATCTCTGCCTTGAAGGACCTGACCGTACCAGCGATCCGGTAGATGCCAAAACCCTTGAGATCCTCTTACAGCACAGTGGCATCAAGCTTGTAATCATGACTGCATGCGCCAGTGCATCTCCTGCATTTGGGGACCTGTCACCGGATGATATTCAGAAGATTATCGGGCCTTTTGACGGTATTGCACAAACACTTGTGGCAGGTGAATCCGGCATAAATGCCGTTGTGGCAATGCAGTTTGACTTTGAAGAAGAAGCGGCAAAAACATTCAGCAAGACATTTTACACCCAGTTGCTCAGTCCGGATCTCAAACTGGACGAAGTTGTCGCTCTGTGTCGCAAGGCACTGATTGCCGAGATGAATGCCGGCCATAGGGCATGGATTACTCCGGTCGTCTATTGGAGGTGCAGGGATGGTAAAGTATTCGAGATCGCTCCCCTGAGCAAAGAACATGACCCTGTAACAGCAAGCAATATTAACGAGATTAAAACAATAATCAGTGTATATTTAAAACATATCGCTGCAATTATGGCTCTTCCTCAAGAGGTGCAGAAAGCTGCTGCCCCGGAAACACAAAAATGGCAGAAGGAAGTAGATGAGCAACAGTTCAAGCTTGGACAATTGCTGGGCGAGACCCTTCGCTTACGCGGCGGGAAGGTAAAACCCGGGAAAACAATAAAGTGCTGTCTGACTTTCCGGTTGCGAACAGCGGCGCGGATAGGCAATGTAAGTGCACGTGTATGTTATCCTGCAGATAAAGTAACATATAGTTCTGTAAAGGCAGGGGAAAAAATACAAGGAAATATCCCCTTTGTACAAAATACGGCAATGGGAGAATTAACACTGTTGGTACTGGATGCCTCAAAGAGCACCCAATGGTCACCGGAAGAATATGAGCTGGCGCTTTTAACTTTTACGGTGAAAACAGGAGTGACCGATCCGTTTCTCGAATTAACCTTAAAGGATTGTAAGGTACAAAGAGAGGGCGCTGATACTGAATGTGAGGCGCTGAACGCTATACTTTTTGTCTCTTAAGGGCATTGGGGATCAGAGGGTTTAGTATCTTATCCTGATTTTGTTCACTATTTTCTGAAGTTCTCATATTAACAAGCAAAATTAATTACTAATGAAAAAAATTACTTTTTTGATCTTTCTGATCTGTTTCTTATTGTTACTGCCGGTAAATGGCCAGCCGGAGCAGGGGAAACTATTTCTGGGAGTTGCATCCACGTTCAACATGAACATGAACAACTCCGATCTTTTCAACATGAGTTTTACAACTTATAAGTCCTCCTGGGCCGGTGAAACGGGAGAATCTCAGAAGAGGTTCAACATTAATATTATCCCCAGGGCAGGAGTGTTTGTTACAAAAAATATTGCAGCAGGACTGGATGTCTATCTTTCAAACAGCAGTGTCGAAGATAGTGGCTCCGGGGACAAGGAGATCGTATCCGAAATAATTGCCAGTCCTTTTGTAAGATATTATAAATTTTTTCCATGGGGTTATCCGTTTGCCGAACTGAATGCAGGTCTGGGGATACAGAAGAACAAGTATAAAGCCGGACCCACCAGCAGCGGCGGTGATAATGTCGGTACTTATGGGATTACTTTACTGGGCGGTGGCCTGGGTCTTGCCATACCAGTCGGAGAAAGGGCTGCTTTCGATATTATGGCAGGTTATAACAGAAACAGGTATTTGAATAAAGACACTGACTATGCTGTTAAGAATGGCGCCTTTCTTCTGAAGGCGGGCTTTATTATCTTTTTTCTTAACCCTGAGCAAAACTAATTCCGGAAAAACATTTAAAATGACATTATCATGAAAAAAATACTTTTCTTATTTATCTTCAGTACTTTCACAGTCGCCATTTCCGTGGCACAGATGGAGAAGGGCAGGATAATGACCGGGATGGCTTCATCCCTGAACAGGGAAAATTTTGATTCCGATTTTGCCAACCTGAGCTTTTCAGGTTCAAAGTCTGTTTCTCCCTCAGGTGAAGAATCGGAGAGTACAAAAACCACCGGATTTAATCTTATCCCTTCTGCAGGGTATTTTATTATTGACAATCTTGCCGCAGGGATGAATCTGCTTGTTTCATATAATAAGTATGATCTGGGAGGCAGCCTTGAGCAGAAGAACACCCATCTTCACCTGAGCGCTATTCCATTTATCAGATATTATTATCCTGTCGGAAATATCTATCCTTTTGCTGAAGTGAGTGCGGGGATAGGAACCAGTATGCAGAAATCGGTCACCACAAATGGAGAAAATAAATACTCCTGGGCCGTGACCTCATTCGGAGGCGGAGCCGGTGTTGCTCTGCCGGTCGGAAGCAGGGTGACATTTGATATAATGGCAGGTTATTCATGGATAAGTTACAAACGTGAAGCGCAGGAGGATGTAATTGTAAAGGATATTCGCGGATCGTTTGGACTAAAAATGGGATTTATGGTTTACTTTGAGCTGTAAAAAATACTTTAACCTACCTCAATTCTTATTGACAATTTTTAAGCCTTATGATGTAACTGTCAGTTTAAAAAATCTAATGTTTATAAACCATGAATTTAAAAATCAGGATCCCATTAATAGCAGCTGGAGTCTCTGCAATATTTGGGGCAGGTTGTAAGAAAGAGGCCCCTCAGCCAAATGTCATCTTCATTCTTGCCGACGATCTGGGCTACTCTCAGGTGGGCTGCTATGGGACCAGTTATTATAAAACTCCCAATATCGACAGGCTGGCGACCGAGGGGATCCGGTTTACTGATGCTTATGCGGCCTGTTCTGTTTCATCTCCGACAAGGGCCAGCATAATGACTGGCAAATACCCTGCCCGTTTACATTTAACTGATTTCATCCCCGGGAACAGCCGAGATAATTATCCTCTTTCACAGCCCGACTGGCAAAAATATCTTCCTCTTGAAGAAATTACCCTGGCTGAAATGTTCAGAGAGAAAGGCTATCAGACAGCAATATTTGGGAAATGGCACCTGGGCAAGGAAAAGTTCGGCCCGGAAAGCCTGCCGTTCAATCCCGATAAGCAGGGCTTCCACCAACATTTTGTCAGTGATAAACCTGACAGGAACAGTGATCCGGAAAATGACGCTCATAAGTCGGATTCAATAGGCAATACCTCTGTCAGATTTATCAGGGAAAACAAGGATAATCCATTCTTCCTTTTCGTCAGCTTCAGTGCCATCCATAATCCACTTATGGAAAAGGCAGAATCTATAGCCAGGTGGGAAAATGTAGCAGGAAGTGATAAAGTGGAGAATAATCCGGTTATAGCAGCTATGTTGTCAAGCCTGGACAGAAATGTAGGGAAAATTTTAAAAACCCTTGATGATTCAGACCTGGCTTCAAACACTCTGGTAATCTTTTTTTCAGATAATGGAGGACTTGGAAGCGAAGCGAAACAGACTCCCCTGAGGGAGGGGAAAGGCTGGCTCTATGAAGGAGGAATAAGGGAACCCTTTGTTGCCAGATGGCCGGGAGTAATCGAAAAAGGCCGGGTAAGTAAAGAAATTGTATCATCCATAGATTTTATGCCTACCTTCTGCGAACTTACCGGTTCAGAAAATATTGTAAATGTTGATGGCATAAGTTTACTTGATCATTTGAAGACCGGAGAACCATTGCCTGAAAGAAATTTATACTGGCATTTTCCCCATAACCATAATGGACCTCCCTCAGGAGCTATCCGAAGCGGGAAATGGAAGCTTATTGAGTGGTATGAACACAGTCTGATTGAAACCGGAAAACCAGCTTTTGAATTGTATGACCTGGAAAATGATATAAGCGAATCGGTTAACCTTGCTGAAAGTGAAAAGGCCATTACATTGAAGCTGGCAGGCGAATTGCATGAATGGAGGGAAAGTGTGAATGCACAAATGCCGGTTCCGAATACGAAAAAATAGCATATTCACCGTATTACTCTATTATTAATGGTGTGAAAAACTTAAAAATAAAATTTTTGAAAGACCGTATTAAATAAAATTGATGAACTACACAAAATTTAATTTCGAAAACAACAGAAATCATTTCATTGGACTTTCTGCTCTCGGCCTGTCGGGTGTACTGATGCCATCAATCATTTCATGCAGCTCAGGTGAGACGAAGAAATCAGATAATGTACAGCCCAATATTATTGTTATTATAGCGGACGACCTGGGGTGGAAAGATGTCGGGTATCATGGATCTGAAATAAAAACCCCAAACATCGACATGATGGCACAACAGGGGATACAATTTGACCGCTTCTATGTTTGCTCGGTGAGTTCCCCTACAAGAGCTTCTCTGTTAACAGGAAGATTTCCCGCCAGGTATGGTATTTTATCCCCACTGGGTGATGAGCCAGGCCTGCCTGCTGAGACAATAACAATTGCCGGGCTTCTGAAACAAAACGGCTATGATACCGGAATTTCAGGAAAATGGCATCTGGGCGCTGTCCCTGAAGGGAGACCCTTGAAGTATGGTTTCAACAGTTCCTATGGATACCTCCGTGGACAGATTGATCCATATACCCATTTATATAAGAACGGAGATAAAACATGGCACCGGAATGATCAGTTAATTGATGAAGATGGACATGCCACAGACCTTATAACAGATGAAGCAATACGATTCATAAGCAAACCGCGTGATAAAGGAACCCCGTTTTTCCTGTATGTAGCTTACAGCGTTCCTCATTCTCCGATAGAAGAGGCGGAGGAGTGGACTGGCATATACACACAGTCGATAAGTAACGAATCACGCCGTAATTTTGCTGCTTCAGTTACACACATGGATAATTCAATTGGTATGATCCTGAATGTTCTTAAAGACAGAGGGATAGAAAATAATACATTGGTAATGTTCTTAAGTGACAATGGAGGACAGGAAAGCTGGATGTCCAGAACAGAATATGGCGGCAAATTTAAGCCGCATGACGTCCTTGGAAACAACCTCCCGTTGCGTGCCTGGAAAGGATCCCTTTACGATGGTGCGCTCAGGGTCCCTGCTGTGCTGATATGGCCGGGGAAATACAAACCCATGAAAATTGATGAGGCAATAAATGTTACAGATGTATATCCGACACTTGCATCCATCGCAGGTGCTCAAATATCTGATGATCTTAAGCTTGACGGGGTAAATTTCATGTATGCAATCAATGGGGAAGCAAAACCTGAGAACAGGATAATGTACTGGAAATCAAACAGCAGGATGGCAGTGCAGAAAGACGGATGGAAATTGATTCACAACGGTAAAACGCTTGAAGAAGGAACTGACGAATATTATAATATTCAGGATGATCCTTACGAAGTTAAAGACTTATCCATAGAATATCCTGAGAAAGTCAGGGAATTCAGGGAGGAAATTCAACGTCAGCTTGTTATAGACGGAAATAAGTAAGATATTGCATGGGAATAGTGTCAGATTCAGGAGCTCTCTGTTTTATGCAAGAGTTAGCCGGATTTACTATATTCTTGCTCCTATTACCAGTATATCATCTCGCTGAGGATGCTTACCCATCCATTCGTTTAAGGTCCGTTCCAGGATTTCCTTCTGTTCATATAAGGGTTGATCGTGGATCTCCAGAAGCAATTTTTTAAATTTTTCCTTACCGAATTTTGTATTCCCGCTTCCCCCGCTTTGGTCAAGGAAACCGTCAGTAGAAAGGTAAAAAGTATCACCAATCCCAAGCTTGATTTCATGATTGGTAAAGGAAATATCGCCCGAAAAGTGTACACCAACCGGCATCATATCAGGTTTAATTTCTTTAAATACAAGATTTCCATTAATCTTGCTGATAATGTATAGCGGATTATAAGCACCTGAATATTGCATTATACTTTTGTCAGTATCAACAACAACTAAAGCCATATCAATCCCATCTCTTGATTCTTCTTTTTTACCGGTTTGCCTGAGAGAGTGCTTGATTTCTTTGCGCAGTTCATTCAGTACATGATTCGCCTGTGTAATTTCCTTCCTTTGCACAATTTCGTTTAAATAACTTATTCCAAGCATGCTCATAAGTGCGCCCGGAACCCCATGACCTGTACAATCAGCCGCAACTAAAATTATATAATGATTTATTTGTTTTATATAGTAGAAATCACCACTTACGATTTCTTTTGGTTTATAGAATATGAAATTTTCATTTATTAATTCAGTTATATATGCCTCTGGCGGAAGAATTGCCTTTTGTATTCTTTGTGCATAGTTTAAACCGCTTATTATTTCTTCCTTTTGACTATTGGTAATCTCATATAATTGTTTTAGTTCTTCATTCGCCCTGATGATCTTTTCATTCTTTTCTTTCAGCTCAGAGCTTTGTTTTTCCAATAATGCTCTGCGTTCATCAAGGGCTGCCATAAGCTTTCCGGAGCGTTTAAGATTTAAGTAATAAACTAATATAAGTCCTGCGGCCAGTAAAAGTATGATTATTAATCCCAGGATAATTATACGTTGAAATAATTTGTTCCTCTCCAACAGCTCGACTTCGGTCTGTTTTTTTGCCACTTCAAATTCAGTGCGGAGATCCGCCATCTTCTGAATATTCTCATCACTTTTAATACTATCGTTGGCACTTATGTATAACGACTGATAATGATAAGCACTGTCATACATGCCCGAAATTTCATATAATCGGGAAAGTGTGTGTGCTGCATCGCGTTCATATTCTTTAATACCAATCTTTTTAGCACTTCCGAATCCCTTTGTTGCACAGACAATGGCTTCCTTAATTTCACCTCTATACTGAAGAACACCGGCATATTTTATCACATATTCTGTGACAGCACGTTCATCTCCTTCTCTGGTAAGTATTTCAATGGCCGGAAGAAGATATTCTTCTGCCTTTTTAAAATCTGATAATCCCGAATAAGCCAGACCAGAATTACCCAGACTATATGCATATCCGATGGTATCGTTCAACCTTTGAAAGAGATCTCTCGTTGTCGAAAAAAGAAACAAAGCAGTGTCATATTGATCCATATAGTAATTAGTATAACCTAAATTGAGCAAAGCTGTGGCCAGGTTTGTTGAGTCCTTCTGTTTCTCATAGATTTTAATGGCTCTTTTCAAATATATCTTTGTATTATCGAGGTTTTCCTGCTGGTTATATGTTTCGGCTATATACATATATACCAATGCCAGGCCTTCATTATTATCATACTTTTCGTAAATATTTGCTGCTTTAATAAAACAGTCAAGAGCTGATGCAAGATTACCCGAGTTCAGATAACAAATACCTTTTAAGACATTCAGTTTTGCTTGTGGAATATTCAATTTTTCAGCAAGTTCAATTGCCTGATCACAATATTTCAGATTGCTTTCGATGTCGGTTGTATTTGCGATAATTTTGCATAAAAGTTCGTATCTGGCAGAATCATTTTTAACCAGATTGTTGTTTAATAAATATAACAGACTATCGGCGGGCTGATCATAAAGAAAAACCGGAGTATTCATTGCCATTATTAAAGCAACAATAAAAGCCGAAATAATGTTGGTGATCATCTGGATTTTATACTGTCGATTGGAGGGATCCTTAAAAATGGATCGATAAGTGTTTTCGTACTATCTTTATGGGTAAATTCTATTTTGTATTTTTCCGGAGCTCTTCCTGCTTCTGCATCATCTGGTACAATATATTTATATCCCTGGCCTATGGATCTTTTCCTGGGATTGCTTGTGAAAATAATGCCTTTACTTAAACCAGAGGGAGGAATTGTGGGATAAATACTATCTATTTTCGTTATTTTGCCGGCCCATTCTCTTTTCCATATTACGATAGTTCCCGGCTGAACATCTGTCGTGAGACTATCAATAGCATGTTGGCCGTTTGAATCACTCATGTCAAGTTGTTTTTTCCCTTTTTCCCCGATAGCTTTCAGATAAATTATAACTCTTTTTGGCCTGGGGTACTTTGTCGGGTTACAGCCCCCGGCAATAAGAATAGATATTAAAAACACAATTCCTGTTGAAAGTGTAAAGATCTTTTTCATGGCATGACGAGGTATTAAATTTTTATTAAAGGATATATATTTAATAACACAAGAATAATACGTGTATATGATGAAATATTACATCATTAATCCTTCTAAGGATTTACCTTTCAGTCATTTGATCCGGTCTCTCTTTCAAAATTAAACATTGTTTAAACAAAAGTCAAGTTTATTTTAGGTTGGACTCCCTTAAAGCTGGTTATTCCATGCAATTAGCAGAACTTTCAGGTTAAGATGGTTCTTATCTTATCATAGCACTTGAATCTTGTACTGATCACACCACTCAGGAGTGAGAAAATTGCATCCCCCATGGCCAGCAAAGAATTCTTTTCCTGTCTATACACAAAAAATATCAGAGAATGACCATATCTATCCTTAATAATATCAATTCATTACAGAGATTCTGACATCATACGATCAATCCTGACATAGGTTGAAATTGATATATTGAATTAAAAGGATTTCATAAATATAAGATTATACCGAATCAGAGATTTATATAATTTTCAGGTCGGACTATTTTTTCCTTTATTAAAGGGCTGAAATAAGACAATTAGGAAATCGGATTTGCTATTATCCTCTCCCGCGATGAGACCCATATAAACCTTTTCCAAAAATTTATGTCACAATGATCCTAAGACTACAGCCCTTTATGCAAAGGCTGTAGACAATGGGAAAGTATATTATCTATTGACTTAAAGTATAATATGTCGTAAATTTACCTGTATATTGTTGTTGACGGTAGGATGTATGTCAGGCGCAAAAATATTTGTAGGTTATAAAAGTTTTTAAGCACCAATCTAAAAAAGAAGGCAAGCATGAGTACCAAAATGAAAATACTATTTTTTGCGAGTAATCCAGAAGATGTAACACCATTAAATTTGGATGAAGAGATCCGTGCGATTAAGACTAAAATATATGCTACAAAATTTCGTGATGTCCTCGAACTGATCTCAAGGTGGGCAGTGCGTCCAGACGATCTGCTGCAAGAATTACTTGAGAATAAACCAACCATTGTTCATTTTAGCGGTCACGGGACTGCCTCCGGTGAACTAATCCTCATGGATGATTCCCGAAAAACGAAGGTAGTTAGTCCCGATGCACTTCAGGCACTTTTCTCAACACTTAAGGATAATATTCAGGTTGTTGTTTTGAACGCTTGTTACTCTAAGAAACAAGGTATTGCAATTGCCAAGGTAATTGATTTTGTAGTAGGGATGAATGCATCGATTGGGGATCAAGCAGCTATTAATTTCGCAGCATCATTTTATCGTGCAATCGGATTTGGTCGCTCTGTTAAAGAAGCTTTTGACCAAGGCAAGGTATCTATAATGCTTGAAGGGATTCCAGAGGCGAATACCCCAGTACTGCTTCATCGACCGTCTATTGACCCGGCCATGATCTACCTGGTTCATAAGAAGCAATCCAAAAATCCCGGGAATAAAATATTCAATGATACTTTAACAACAAATCAAACAAGAATAAATATTAGTGAACTGGGGAATATTGAAATTGCAGCACACGATCAACCTTCATTAAAAGTTAAAGAAAAATCTTCTACAAAAAAGGATTACGCTGATAGGTATGACCAACAAATACCTGAAGATATAAAGTGGGATGATAAAATATTTGGGCATTTCATTGATATGCGAGATCAGCAAAAATATAAAATTGTGAAAATTGGGAATCAAATCTGGATGGCTGAAAATCTAAAAGCTACCAAATTCAATGATGGTACTCTGATTCCATTGATAAGATCAAATACAGAGTGGAGCAGACTTACAACTCCCGGTTTTTGCTGGTACGATAATGATTCTAATAATAAAGATTTTTACGGTGCATTATATAACGGATACGCTATAAATTCAGGTAAGCTTAGTCCAATTGGTTGGCATGTGCCTTCGGATGACGAGTGGACAACGCTTTTCACTTATCTCGGAGGAAGATCTATTGCCATGAAAAAACTTGTAGAGGCTAATGCACCATGGTATGACATGAGTATTGGCATCGACCTTTTTACTGATGCTACCAACGAAAGTGGCTTTACAGCCCGTCCTGCTGGTGCACGTTACAACAATGGATTATTCAAACACATTGGGGGGAAATGCTATTATTGGACTTCAACAGACAGGTCAGCTTCTACTGCATGGCGTCGCGACTTAAGCACTTACGGAGAAAGTCATAGTGTTAATAAGAGCTTTGGGTATCCTATTCGCTGCTTGAAAAATTCGTGAGCATTATTGACAATAACTTATAACCAACCCTCAGGACTACACAGGGGGCTTTTCTTTTGTCAGGGATAATTTCACTGATATTTTTTACCTCACCTATACCTTGAGAAGGGGTATATACAGGTATAATAGGTTTGAGTCATGGTATACCCCCCGCCATCAGTTATATGCCATTTTACTGACCACATACTGACAGTTATGTAGCAGGATTCTAAAATAAATTTGATTGCAGTTATTATGGGTTAGAGCATCTGAAATGTTAGGAATTTCGAAGCCGACTCTCCATACTTACATTAAAACCGGAAAACTTAAGAAACATTAGGTAGTAGATGGGGGGAAGCCGTATCTTAAACTCAGTGATATTGAAAGAATGGTAGTGAAAAACAATAGGGTTAATCCTTCACTGAACTGACAAAAAATTCAGACAGGGAAAAATGGCTAGAATTTTTGAAAGTACCAAAAATTGGCCAAAAAAGATATCCGTGAAGCACCTGATTCCGCACCTAAAAAACAACGCCCCGTAGATTACATTGAAATACAGGGCGTTATTTTTTTTAATTGAGGTCGGTGGCGGATTCGAACCGCCGTAAATGGTTTTGCAGACCACCACCTAGCCACTCGGTAAACCGACCATGTTAATTTGTCTGCAAAATTAACAATTTTTTGAATATCTCAAACTCAATGTATACCCTTGATCTCATTTATAAACTTCCTGATATCTTCATAATTTGCTCCCTTCTCATGAAGCATTTTTATAAAAGCACTACCCATAATTGCTCCATCAGCCTCCCGGCATGCTATCTCAAATGATTCTTTATCTGAAATCCCAAACCCAATCATTAATGGGTTGTGTAACTTCATTTCCCTTATTCTTCTGAAATAAGCAATCTGTTCTTCCGAAAAACTTTTTCTTAATCCGGTTGTTGAGGATGACGAAACCATATAAACAAATCCCCTGCTGATACTGTCAATCATCCTGATCCGTTCATCATCCGTCTGAGGAGAAATAAGCAATATATTATACAATCCCGATCCTTCAAAAAGCCCGGAATAGTGCTCTGAATATAATTCCGGTGGCAGATCCGGCAATATAACACCGTCAATCCCTGTATCAGCACATTTCCTGGAGAAATTATCAATCCCGAATCTTAAAACAGGATTGATATATCCCATAAGCAGGAGAGGAATAGTAATTGTTTTGCGGATATCAGCCAGCTGGTCAAAGAGCAGGTTAATGCTCATGCCATTTTTTAATGCCTGGCCACTGCTTCCCTGGATAACCGGACCGTCAGCAAGCGGATCTGAAAAGGGCATCCCTATTTCAATCATGTCCACCCCGGAATCGGATAAATATTTTATTATTTGTGTCGTTGAATCAATCAGCGGATAACCTGCTGTGATGTATATAGAGAGAATGTTCTTCCTTTTTTTCTGGAATAGTTTATCAATCCGGTTCATTATTTCTATCTGTTAAAATGGATATTTTTCATTTATAATTTAACTTCCTCCATGTATTTGATATATGCCGCCATATCCTTGTCGCCCCGGCCGGACAGTGTGACAACAATATTATCTCCGGGTTTGAATTTTAACTTTCCGAGGACTGCAAGTGCATGGGCAGGTTCCAGCGCCGGTATTATTCCTTCAAGACGTGTAAGAAGAAATGCTGCCTCAAGAGCTTCTTTATCTGTGGCAGATTCAAACAACACCCGGCGTCTCTTATTCAGCCATGCAAACAGGGGACCTATTCCCGGATAGTCAAGGCCGGCAGAGATTGAGTATGGTTCAGTAATCTGACCATCATCGTCCTGCATCAGTATGGTACTGCTGCCATGAAGTACACCGGGTGATCCCTTTGCTATTGTTGCAGCTGTTTCACCGGAATCGATTCCCTTTCCTGCAGCTTCCACCGCAATCAACATTACACTTTCGTTTTCCAGGTAGTGATAAAAAGATCCCGCGGCATTACTGCCACCTCCGACACATGCAATAATGTAATCGGGTTCCTCTTTCCCGGTTTTTTCTTTCAGCTGCCACTTCATCTCTTCACTTATAACTGACTGAAGGCGGGCTACAAGATCAGGATAGGGATGCGGACCGACTACTGATCCGATAATATAATGAGTATCTGCAGGATTGTTGATCCAGTCACGTATGGCTTCATTGGTGGCATCTTTCAGTGTCATATTTCCGCTGATGGCCGGTATTACTTCAGCCCCGAGCATCTTCATGCGTAATACATTCAGCGCCTGACGTTCAACATCAAGCTTCCCCATATAAACAATACATCGGATTCCCATAAGCGCACAAACGGTCGCTGTGGCAACTCCATGCTGCCCGGCTCCCGTTTCGGCAATGACCCTTGTCTTCCCAAGCCGCTTTGCAATCAGTATTTGTCCGATCGTATTGTTGATCTTATGAGCACCTGTATGATTGAGATCTTCACGCTTTAGGAAAATCCGTGCAGAAAAATGATCCGAGAGACGCCTGGCATGGTACAATGGTGATGGTCTGCCGGCATAGTCCCTGAGAAGCATGGAAAACTCTTTCCGGAAATCCTCACTTTCCATAATATTCAGGTAATTTTCCCTCAGCTCTTTAACGTTAGCCTGCATCATCTCGGGGATATATGCCCCGCCGAACTCACCATAATAACCCCTTTCATCGACATTATAATCCATTGCTTGTTATGCTTTAATTTCTTTAATAAAATCTTTTACTTTTTCCGGATCTTTAATACCCGGCCTTGTTTCAAAGCGGCTGTTAATATCCACGGCATACAGATGAGGATGGTTTATTAGCTTAATCAGCGGTGCATCCTCCGGTCCGATCCCGCCGCCCAGAAAGATTGGTTTATCAAGATGGTATTCATTTATTTTAAACCAGTCGAACTTTTGACCGCTTCCTCCATGCAATTCTGTTTTGGTATCAAATAAAAAATAATCACAAACATCCATGTAAGTTTCAGGAATTTTAAGATCAGTTTCGTTGTTAATTCCAAAGGCTTTGATGATGGTCAATCCTTCATTCTTCAGATTTTCACAATATTCTGCCGGTTCGTTTCCATGCAACTGAACCAGGTCCAAACCTAGAAGTTTTACAGAGTCCATTATTATCGGAATCTCTGAATTTACAAATACTCCAATTTTCTTAATATGGGAAGGCACATTCCGGAAAAGTGTATAAGCAGGTTTATCGCCGATATATCGGGGTGAACCGGGATAAAAGATAAATCCCATAAAATCCGGATTTGTTGCGGCAATCTCCTGCACATTCCCGGGATCAGTCAATCCGCAGATCTTAATCTTTAACATTTCCGTATTGTATTTCATTCATAAAAGCCGAAAATGCCGTGACAGGATCTTCTGTCTTCATAAAATGTTCTCCTATCAGGAAACCGTCATACCCGGCCTGACGTAAGTATCTGACAGTTGAAGGTGATGATATCCCGCTTTCCGAGATCTTAAGGAATTGACCCGGTATCATTTCAGCTATTTTTAGTGAAATATTCAAATCAACGCTGAAAGTCACGAGGTCACGGTTATTTACTCCGATAATATCAATATACTCATTCATCATATCCAGTTCGGAAATTGAGTGAACTTCCAGAATAACTTCCATTCCCAGGGAGTGTGATAATCTGGCAAACCTGAATATCTCTTCCTTTTCAAGTGCAGCGGCAATGAGAAGGATTGCATCTGCACCGGAAACCTTTGACTCAACCACCTGAAATTCGTCAATTATGAATTCTTTTCTTAATACCGGAATGGAATTGAATTTACGGGTAATCACCAGGTCATCGATACTGCCTCCAAAAAATTTATTGTCCGTAAGAACTGACAAACCGGATGCTCCTTCCCTAGCATATCCTGTTGTTACGTTTCTTACATCAGCCAGGGAATTGATTACGCCTTTCGATGGTGATTTTCTTTTAAATTCGGCAATGATCCCTGCTTTAGACGGATCTTTCAGAGATTGTCTGAGAGACAAAGTATCTCGTGAAAAATACATGCTATTCTCAAGATTTTTTATAGAAGTCTGCTTTTTCTGCTCAGCCACTTCTTTCTTTTTTTCGGAAATTATCTCTTCAAGAATTGTCATGATTGCATTTCTGTCAGCATTTTAAATGAATGTAGAGCTTTCCCTCCGAAAAGAGAATCTTCCGCCATCTCTCTGCATTCTTCAGCAGATTTTGACGGATAGTAACATTTCATTGCCAGCCGGGTATTTGCGATAACAACATTGTTCTGAGAATTTGTGCCCTTTCCTTCCAGAATATTCATAAAAATCCCTGCAGCCTCCTCTATGGTTTTACCGCCCTTAAGATCAGATGGCATGGTTCTTTGATAATTGAGCTCTTCGGGTGTGATCACCTGCTCCACTCCGTTCAAAATATATTTAAAACTGTCGGTAAGAGAAACCTCATCATACCCGTCCAGACTATGAATAATTGTATATTGAATATCTGATGTCTGGTATAGGTAATTATAGAGCCGGGCTATTTCCAGGCTATAGACTCCTATCATTTGTTTCCGGGGAGATGAGGGATTGACCATAGGTCCGAGCATATTAAAAAAGGTCTTCACCTTAAGAGCTCTTCTTATAGGTACAACACTTTTCATGGCAGGATTAAAAAGCGGGGCATGTAAAAAACATACTGATGCTTTATCAATTTCTCTTTTAAGTTTATCTGCATCAGTTGAGAATTTATATCCGAAATATTCAAGGATATTTGAGGAACCGCATGCTGAGGTAACAGCGTAATTGCCGTGCTTGGCCACTTTTATCCCCGCTCCCGCAAGTATAAATGTGGTTAGTGTTGAAATATTGAAGGTGTCTTTGCCATCGCCTCCTGTACCACACACGTCTATCGTATCAAAATCCGAAAGGTCGATCTTTATGCACAAATTCATCAGGGCATCGCGGAAGCCTGATAATTCATCAACTGTTATGCTTCTCATAAGATAGACCGTAATAAAAGCCGCTATTTCTGATTCGGAGTAAGTGTTACGGGCAATGTTTATCAACACTTCTTCCGCTTCCTGACGGTTGAGTGTCTTATGATTGAAGAGATGGTTGAGAATATTTCTCATGGCACTGATTTAATGTTGAATTGTTTTTATGATCCTCATTAATTCGTTGGTTGTTCTTATATATCGATCCAGTTTTTTATTATCTCAGTTCCATATTCTGTAAGAACTGATTCCGGATGAAACTGAAGGCCTCTGACATCATAATTACGGTGACTTATTCCCATGATAATTCCATTTTCATCCTCACAGGTTATCTTAAAACATTCAGGCAGATGTTTTTTTGATACAACCCACGAATGATAACGGCCTGCCATTATTATCGGAGGAATATTTTTAAGCAAAGGATCGTCGGCAGCCTTTATTTTTACCGGTGATGCAATACCATGGTAGACTGAACTGAGATTAAGTATCTTACCGTCAAAGGCTTCACAGATGGCCTGATGACCCAGACAAATACCAAGTATGCTCCTGGTCGGGGAGTACTTTCTGATCAGATCAAGGCAGATACCCGACTCCGAAGGAATACCTGGTCCCGGTGAGATAAGGATCTTATCGTATTCGCTGATATTTTCAAGTGCGATCTCATCATTCCTGTACACATCGGGATATTTCCCTGTCAGCTTTTCGATAATGTGTACCAGGTTATGTGTAAACGAGTCATAATTGTCGATAACTATTATTTTCATCTTATCCCTCCTGCCATTTCAATGGCTTTTTTCAGTGCACCCAGTTTATTATTAACTTCCTGCAGTTCATTATCTTCATTTGATGCTGCAACTATTCCGGCTCCGGCCTGATAATAGAGTGTATTCCCTTTGCTAAGGAAAGTCCGGATCATTATAGCATGGTTCAGGGATCCTCTCAGGTCGATATATCCTATTGCTCCTCCGTAATAACCGCGTTTTTGTTTTTCATATCTGTCGATGAGTTTCATTGCCATGTGTTTTGGGGCTCCTGAGAGTGTTCCGGCCGGGAAAGTGGCGCTCATCATATCTGCTATGGATGAACCTTCCCGGAGATCACCCGAAACAGAAGAAACTAGGTGAATTACATGTGAATAGAACTGAACTTCCCGGGAACTTTCAACCCTGACATTTTTCCCGTACCTGCTCAGATCGTTACGGGCCAGGTCTACCAGCATTACATGTTCTGCATTCTCTTTAAGATCATAAGAAAGCCGTTCTGCAAGCATTTTGTCATTTTCATCATCACCGGTCCGTCTGAAAGTTCCTGCTATGGGATTAATATATGCTTTACCTTTCATGATCTTAAGATGTGCCTCAGGCGATGATCCGAAAATTTTATAACTCCCGTAATCAAAATAAAACAGATAGGGTGAAGGATTAATTGAACGTAATGCTCTGTAAACATTGAACTCATCACCTTTGAACTGTTGTGAGAACTGACGGGAAAGCACTACCTGAAATACATCACCTCTCAGACAGTGTTCCCGGCCTTTGCTTACCATTGCCTTGTATTGTTCATCCGTGATGTTCTGATTTTCATCGCCAACGATACGGAAGGGGTAGATAGCAAAGTTCCTGTTGTTCAGAAGAGTTTCAATCATCTCAATTTCACTTGTATCCCCGTTTATCCGGTTCTCAATTATCTGAAGGATATTCTGATAGTGGTTGATTGCTATTATGTATTTATAAAGATGATACCTCACATCAGGAATTT
>CAZWUB010000012.1:42814-45450 GCA_964637415.1 uncultured Rikenellaceae bacterium | reverse complement strand
GAACTATCGGGGAATCAGATGCAACATTTAAACTGATTATTACTCCCGGACCAATCCTGGGACCTGACCGTGCCAATAAAAAAGACAATTATTCAAATAAGGTTTTTGCTTTTGAAGGCAATGAGATAAGAGAATATCTTAGACAATTCGACAATGTATTTATTTGTAACGGTGACAGGCACTGGCAGTATATAACAAATCTTCCCGGAACCACTTTATGGGAATTCAGCTGTGGTGCCGGATCCGATGTTCATGCCGGAGGATGGGATCAGAATGACCTGAGGCCTGAGCACAGATTTCTCAGAGTAAAGGGCGGATTCTTAAAGGGATCGGTATATCGCTCAGATGGGAAAGTAAATCTGAAATTCCGGCATTTTGATGTGGACGGAAATGTGGTTCATGAAGAGCTGTTTTCTAAAAATCAATAAAAAGAGAGGGAGATGAATAATTTTCAACTGATCAAAGGGTGTATATGTGGGATTTCTATAGTAACAGCAACTGTTTACTGTCAGAAAAAAGAGCAGAAACCGAATATCCTTATTTTACTTGCTGATGACCAGAGGGCAGATGCAATAGGATGTTCAGGGAATCAGCAAATAAAAACTCCCAACATTGACGGGCTTGCAGCGAATGGTTTACGGTTTACAAACAGCTATGTAATGGGGGGCCATCATGGTGCTATTTCTGCCCCAAGCCGTGCAATGCTACTAAGCGGTAAGAACCTGTTTAATGTCTATGATAAACTTGAAGGTGTTAAAACTATGCCGATGCATTTTGAGGAGAACGGATATGTAACCTTTGGTACGGGTAAATGGCATAATGAGAGAAGTGCTTTTGAAGCAAGCTTTCAAAATGGGATGAATGTATTTCTGGGAGGTATGGCAGATCATTTTAATATTCCTGTAGCATATTTGGAAGCGGATGGAAAACTATCTGGACCTGAAAAGAAAGGTTATTCTACAGATCTGTTTGCCGGTGCTGCAATTGATTTTATCAAAGAGTATGCAAGCGGAGATAGGAAAAATCCATTTTTCTGCTATGTGGCATTTACTGTTCCTCACGATCCATATTCACCCCGGACCGATTATATTGACAGGTATTCACCTGATTCTATGACCCTGCCAGGCAATTTCATGCCTTTGCATCCATTTGCTTTTGACGATCTCCTGGTACGCGATGAAAACCTCCTGCCATGGCCTCGTCCACCTGAAAAAGTGCGGGAAGCCCTGGCTGATTATTATGGCCTTATAACTCATCTTGATGATAAGATTGGTGAAATAATCAATTCTCTGAAAAATAATGGATTGTTTGATAATACAATTATTGTTTACGCAGCGGATAACGGTCTGGCTATTGGCAGTCATGGTTTACTGGGCAAGCAGAACCTTTATGAGCACAGTATGAAAGTTCCTTTGATCATCACCGGACCTGGAATTCCAGAAGGAAAAGTATCTGATGCTCTGGTTTATTTATTTGATATTTATCCGACTCTGGCTGAAGTTTGCTCACTCCCTTCTCCTGAAGGAATTGATGGAAAAACCCTTGTGCCTGTAATATCAGGGCAATCAGATGAAGTGCGCTCATCCTTATTTACTGTATACCGTATTACAGTAAGGGCGGTCAGAACAAAAGAGTGGAAACTTATCAGATATCCTGAAAGGGACTATACACAATTATTCAACCTTGTTAACGACCCTCTTGAGCTGAATAATCTTGCCGGAGTTGATGGATATGATCCCCGGGTTGAAGATATGATGAGGCTGATGCAGGAATGGCAGGAGGAAGTTAATGATACAATTCCGCTGACTGCTAAAAAAATTCTGCCCCTGGAATATGATCATACAAGGCTTATCCGGAAGCCTGACAGATGGCAGCCGGAATATACAATAAGGAAGTATTTTGGAGAAAATTAATCAAAGACAAATGTTAACTCATCAATTTATAAACAGAATAGCTTGTGGTTTGGGAGTATTGTGTTCCGCATCTGCAACAGCTCAGGATAAGACAAATTTTGTTCTGATGATTGCCGACGATGTAAGCTGGGATGATATAGGTTGCTATGGGAACAACCAGGTTAAAACTCCGAACATTGACAGGATTGCAGGTTCAGGTATCTGTTTCACAAATTTCTTCCTCACCGCCAGCTCTTCAAGTCCCAGCCGTAACAGCATTATCACAGGCAGGTATCCTCATAATACAGGCGGAGCGGAACTTCATACATTACCTCCCGATTACATGATCTCTTTTCCTGAAATACTAAGGCAGAATGGTTATTATACAGCTCATGCAGGGAAATTTCATATGGGTAATTATGCCCGCAGAGGATTTGACGTTGTCAATGAAAATAACAAACTTAACGGCGACGGCGGAGAGGAACTCTGGATAAAGTGCCTTCAGGAACGACCGAAGGAGAAACCTTTTCTGATGTGGTTTGCAGCTCACGATGCACACAGGGCATGGGGATCAAATGAGTTTTCCGGCACTCACGATCCTCAGAAGCTCACCCCTCCATGGTATCTGGCACAGGCTGCAAAAACAAAAAAGGATCTTTCAAAATATTATGATGAGATAGCACGGTTTGATCACTATGTTGGCCTCGTATATGATGAACTTGTCAGGCAAAATGTTATTGATAA
>CAZWUB010000012.1:19375-42714 GCA_964637415.1 uncultured Rikenellaceae bacterium | reverse complement strand
CCCAATATTGTCTTCATCCTTACCGACGATATGGGATGGAAGGATCTGGCCTGTTATGGCAACCGTTTTACCGAAACCCCCAATATTGATGCTCTTGCTAAAAATGGCATCCGCTTTACCCAGGCTTATGCTGCCTGTCCTGTCAGTTCTCCGACAAGAGCTTCAATAATGACCGGTAAATACCCCGCCCGCCTGTATCTGACAAATTTTATTGCCGGTAATCGCACTGACAAAGCATCTCCTGTGCTTCCCGCCCCCTGGAAACCATTTCTTGAAGCCCGCGAGATTACAATTGCAGAGCTCCTTAGAGAAAAGGGATATACAACAGGCATGGTAGGCAAATGGCACCTGGGTGGACATGATTCAATAGCACCATGGAACCAGGGATTCGATTTTACACGGATGATAGGGAAAAACGGTCTCGATTATTATAACTATTCAATATTTCTTGATTCTTATAAGAATGAATTTATTGATAAGGGCACTGAGTACCTTACTGATAAGCTGACCGACTATGGCGTTGAATTCCTGAGGAAGAATAAGGGAAATCAGTTTTTCTTATATCTCGCTTATTCTGCACCCCATGTGGTTATTGTTCCGAGGCCTGATAAGCTGATGAAATACTTCAGGAAATACAACGATGCTGATGAAAAGTTCAATCCATATTACTCTGCAATGGTTGAAAGTATTGATGACGGAGTCGGAAGGATAATTGAAACGCTGAAAGAAATAGCAGCCATTGAAAATACAATTATAATTTTTACATCGGATAATGGTGGACTGGGGCTTGATGAACTTGGTCCGACACCAACTTCAATTCTGCCACTCAGGAAATGGAAGGGACATGTATATGAAGGCGGAATAAGGATTCCGGCAATAATGAGCTGGCAGGGAAAAATAAAGCCGGGAATGGTATCGGATGAATATTTCAGTACAGTTGATTACCTTCCTACCTTTTGTGAAATAGCCGGGATTAATTCTATTCCGGCGAATGTAGATGGGATCAGTATTCTTAAATTGATGAAAGGTGAGCAAATATCAGGGGAGGAGAGACCTTTATTCTGGCATTATCCCCATTTTTCAAATCAGCTTGGAAGACCAGCTGGTGCCCTACGGATTGGTGATTATAAACTGGTTGAGAGCTATGAAACCGGTAAACTGGAGTTATATGATCTGAAGGAGGATATATCAGAGTCAACGGATATTTCTGAAAAAATGAAACAGAAAACATTGGATTTGCATAAATTGCTTATTGTCTGGAGAAAGAATGTGAATGCAAATATGCCTGTCCCGAATCCTGATTATACATTGAAATGAAGAAAGTTACACAGAGTTCCACAGAGGCTCACAGAGTTCCACAGAGCCCACCTTCGCTGAAGCTTCGGTGGGTGAAAGGTTCACAGTGAGACACAGAGAAAAATCTTTGTGGCCCTCTGTGAATCCTCCGGATTTCCTCTGTGTAAGTTTTTAATAGACAAAAACTAATAAAAATGACCGATAAAAAAGGATTATTTCCGGTTCTGTTAACAGGCTTCGCATCAGTGCTGGCAGGCTGTGAAGGACCGACATCTACAATTAAACCAAATATTGTAATAATTCTGGCTGACGATATGGGCTGGGGAGATATCAATGCCAACGGGAATGACATTATTCAGACTCCGGTACTTAACCGGCTTAAAACAGAAAGCCTCAGTTTTGACAGATTCTATGTCTGTCCGCTGAGCGCCCCTACCAGAGCAGAGATGCTTACCGGACGCTATTTTCTGAGAACCGGCGTATCTTCAGTTACCCGTGGATATGAAAATATGAGAAGCGATGAGATCACTGTTGCTGAGGTATTGAAAGATAACGGCTTTGCAACAGGATGCTTCGGTAAATGGCACAACGGCCGGTATTACCTTCAGCATCCAAACCGTCAGGGTTTTGATGAATATGTCGGATTCCCGGTGGGGCACCTGGGATATTACTATGATGCTTTCTTTATGAAAAACGACGATGAAGTGAAGTCTGAAGGCTACACTACCGACTATTTTACAGACCAGGCTCTTGGTTTTATCGAGAGGAACAAAGAGAATCAATTCCTGTGTTATGTTTCATATAATGTACCCCATTCACCATTCCAGGTTCCGGAAAAATATTTCAGCAAATATAATTCAGCAGGCCTCGATTCAACACTCTCCTCAGTATTCGGGATGGTAGAAAATATGGACGAAAATATTGGCAGGATACTTAATAAGATTGAAGAACTTGAACTTTCAGAAAATACAATAGTTATCTTCTTTTCCGATAATGGTCCAAATACAGAAAGGTACAACGGAGGAATGAAAGGTCGTAAAGGATCTGTTGATGAGGGAGGGGTGAGGGTGCCGTTTTACATTAAATGGCCGGAAAATATCAAGCCGGGAATAACAGAACAGCTGGCTCAGGATATTGATATAATGCCTACACTTCTTGCTCTTTGTAAAATAGAGTACGACCCGGTAAAACCTCTTGACGGGATTGATCTCTCAGGTATTGTAAAGGGTAAAAAGAAACCTTTTGACAGATACATTTTTTCACGGCAGGGCAATCAGGTACTTGAGAACTGCAACAGCTCTGTGCGGAATGACCGTTACAGGCTTGTTCTTACAAGAAAAGATACTCTTTTGTATGATCTGAAAAGTGATCCGGAGCAAAAATCAGATATTTCAGGGAAAGAACCTGAAATTACAGCACAGCTACTGTCAGAACTGGTTAATCTTAACGAGGAACTTGTGTCCGGCTATCAGCCTGTTACTACCATTCAGGCAGGTTTCCCGGAGGAAAGAAGTTTTACACTACCGGTTCAGGATGCATCTCTCTCAGGTCAAATTAAATATTCAAGCATTCATCCCAACCAGTCACATACTGAAAACTGGATACAGGAGAACGATTCCATTTACTGGAAGCTTGATATTAAATCAACCGGGAAATATAAGGTTGAAATGCAATACGGTTGTCCGGCTTCTGAGACCGGAAGCAGATTACAACTGACAAGTAGTTCGGGTTCGGTATTATTCACCATAGATGAGCCTTTTGAATCTGAGATACTGCCTGAAAGGGATTATGTAAAGCGCAGTGAATCAGTTGAAAGAACCTGGGCCTGGATGGATATGGGAACAGTTGAATTGAGCAGCGGACCTGAAATCATCAACCTTAAGCTTCTTGATTTAAAAAAGAACAGTGCTGGGATGATAAAAGCGATAAGATTGACCCGCATGTAACCATGGTTTTTACCGGAGGCGGGAGAGGAAAAAACAATGATTCATTTAATACGGTCAGGGTTTTGTCTCAGAAACCCTGAATCTTGTATACATGGTAATGATAAAAGACATGAATAAGAATATAATAATATTTACAGTTCTGATTACAATTCTTCTTCCTGTTGCCGCAGGACAGGGATTCAACTGGGAAAATGCTCCGCCTGAAGAAATGGGATTTTCTTCAGGAAAGCTCCATGCAATGAGGGACACCCTGGCAAAATATAATACCAGATCAATATTAGTCATCAGAAATGACAGTATCGTACTGGAATGGTATGCACCTGAATGGGACGAAAGCAGGAAGCATTATACTGCTTCGTTAGCCAAGGCACTTGTAGGCGGAATGTCACTACTGCTTGCACTTGACGATGGAAGAATGAATATCGATGATCCTGTGTGCAAATTTATACCAGAGTGGAAGAATCATCCGGATAAATCAAAAATAACCATCCGCCATCTTGCAACACACAGTTCCGGGATTGAGGATTCGGAAGTTTCGGAAAAGGATCGTAAAGAGGCTGAAGCCAAAGGAATTGTAATAAAAGACAAGCACATGGACATCCCCGGATGGAAGGGGAATTTCTGGCGCCAGGATCCTGATCCGTTCACCATGTCAAGGGATTATGCTCCGGTTATCTTCACACCAGGGACCTCATACCAGTATTCAAATCCCGGTATGGCTCTGCTGGCGTATGCAGTTACCGCGAGTTACAAGGGAACACCTTATAAAGAGATCCGGACATTACTTCGTGAAAGGATTTATCAGCCTATAGGTATAAGGGATGATGAATGGCAGATCGGATATGGAAAAACATTTAAAGTTGATGATCTTGAGCTGGTTGCCAACTGGGGTGGTGGTAGTTTCACCCCTCGTGCTGTTGCAAGGATCGGACGCCTGATGCTCAATAAAGGCAACTGGGATGGCAAACAGCTGATAAGTTCTGAATGGATCGGGCGTGTAACAGCATATGCAGGAACACCGCTACCTCCCAGAGATGAAAAAATGCCTTCTCCTGCATGCGGACTGGCATGGTACAATAATTTCGACGGTATCTGGCCCCGGGCACCCAGGGACCTCTTCCTTGGTTCCGGAGCAGGTAACCAGACTTTAATAGTAATACCATCAATGAATATCATAGTGGTCAGGAACGGAGAAAATATGTATGATCCTGAAAAGGGAGAAGGACATTTCTATGGAGTCGTTAATCACCTTGTGAATATGTTAATGGATGCATATATCGAAGCTCCTTATTCTGAAAGCGACCTCATCGGGGATGTAAAGTTTGCTCCTGTTTCATCAATTATCCGGAAAGCTTCCGGAAGCGATAACTGGCCAGTTACCTGGGGTGATGATGATAATCAGTATTCCGCATATGGTGATGGCTGGGGGTTCGAACCGAAAGTGGAAAAGAAACTAAGTCTTGGCCTGGTAAAGATTGTTGGAAGTCCTGATGACTTTAAGGGTATTAATATCCGTTCAGCAACCGGAGAACATACCGGCGATGGTCAAAATGGCAAAAAAGCAAGTGGCATGCTCATGGTAAAAGGGATCCTTTACATGTGGCTGAGAAATGCCAATAAGCATGGTGAGGAATCTCAACTGGCATGGTCATCCGATCATGGTAAAACATGGGAATACAGTGACTGGAAGTTTACTGAAGGTTTCGGATGCCCGACATTTCTGAATTTCGGAAAGAATTATCAGGGTGCCAGAGACAGATATGTTTATATGTACTCGTTTGATGAAAAAAGTGCCTATAAGCCTTCAGACAGAATGGTGATGGCACGGGTTAACAAGAATAGGATCTCAGACCGTAATGAGTATGAATTTTTAGAATCGGTCGATTTAAATGGAAATCCGGTTTGGACAAAAGATATTGACGAAAGAGGAGCAGTTTTTAAACATCCTGCAATGTGTTACCGATCGGGTGTAACATATAATCATGGTCTGAAACGATATCTCTGGTGCCAGGTGCACCCTGACAGCAAACATCTTCAGGGACCCCGTTTTCAGGGAGGATTTGGAATCTATGAATCGAAAGAACCATGGGGTCCCTGGTATACGGTTTATTATACCAGAGATTGGGATACTGGTCCCGGAGAAACAGCTTCATTTCCTGTAAAATGGATGAGTGAAGATGGAATGACCTGTTTCCTGTTATTCTCAGGAAATGACAGCTTTTCGGTAAGAAGAGTGGAATTCATCGTGAAATGAATCCTAAGCAGGATCGATCAGTATAGCGATGTTACTTACTTTTCAATATAATTAAATCCTTTTTTCTGGCAGCAGGCGTTACATTAAGGTATTTTATCTTCCCTTCAACGATTTTTCCCAAAATAACTGTTTTGTACGGAGCGTGCAATTTGAATTCGGCGTTCCAATCTGAAGGCCATGCCGGAAGAAGATATATTTTTTGTGAATAGGGATCTGACTGCAACAACATTGACTGAAATGTTTTCATTAATACTCCGCCATGGTCCTGATCCGGAGTCCAATCGTAGTTTGGACCCCAGAATGCAGGGAAACGGAAATTCTTATCATGATTTCCGGCCCTGTTTACCAGGTTCTTCTTTGCCTGTTCAGTCAGGCCAAGATAAGTCATGAAGATATCATCCTGGCGCCAGCCGTAGTCACCGCTGTCCCAGCGATGTTTCAGTGCATTTATTCCCCATTCGGGATTTGGCATTCCAATTCCGTAAAGCCTGAATGGGAAAACTGCATATAATTCGGGATTTTCGATATTGTTCTTTGATTCAAATCTGGCTGCAGGAGCCAATGCCTTTCCGGATTGTGTTTCCCGCAGAGGTATCTCAGGGAGTTTAGTGTTGAATGATTTCCAGTATTGACGGTCTGAATCGCTTGTTAGAGATTCCGGCAACTGTATCAATCGCAGTGTGATGCTGTGAAGAGCCGCAAGTTCAGGCATCGGATTGGTGCAGTCCCACCATGTCTCACAGGCCATTGAGGGATGCATCAGCAGCTTTCCATTCTCGTCGGTACTGTAATAATTATCAAAAAATCTGATCACATCATTTGCAAGAGGGATTATTTTGTTTTTCAGGAATTCATTATCCTGAGTATGATCATAATAGTCAAGCATCATAAATACAAGTTCCGGACCTGCCACCCATTCCCATTTGTGCCATCCGCTTTCCTGAAGTTTATCTTCGCGTTCCTCGAAAGGTGTCCAGCCGTAGCTTGCAGTGAAGACTGATCCCCAGAAATACATGCATTCAGGGAAATATGCACCGTCAAAGCCGAAATATTTCTTTGTTCTGAAACGGCTTAGGTCATAGATGTCATCTGCATACATTCTGAAAAAGGATTGCATAAGATCATAATCACCGGCACTGCACATGCTCAGATATGGAAGCCTTGTGTTCTGCCACCAGTAACCCGGACCCCATCTCCTGTAATCGGCATTTCCGGGCATACCTTCAGCAGGTACGGTAAAAATTGAACCGTTGAATTTTATCGGATATCTTCCACGTCCTGCTGATGCATCAATGAAACGCTGTAATGCATATGCCCTGGATACAATAAATGCTTCGTTTCCTTCCTCATTACCTGATTTACTACTGAGTGTCGCATTAATCCAGCTCCGGTCCCAGAACCCGGCCCACCAGTTTTCATGCGATTTTCTTCTTTCTGTATAAGGAACCGATTCAATGTCTTCGGCAAGCTCCTCAATTTCTGCGAGCCATTCATCGGGTTCTGCAGGATGGGCAGTTGTTACAAAAATATTAATGTTTCCTTCTTCAGACTGACTTGTCCGGAGGGTCATTTCATCCAATTTTATGCTTCCTGTTCCTGTTATCAGAGCCCCAAAGGTTCTGTTTAAAAGCGGATCTGTTTTAAAATATTCAGATAATCCCTGCAATTTATTTGTAAGGTCAAAACCGGCTGATCTGTTATTGTGATGGTACCATCCTATATACTTATCGGATCCTTTAAGGATTATGTCGGGCTCCACAATTACCGGCTCATGAAGATTTCCGGGTTTTGACCTGTCCTCGAGCAGGTCACTTGTATTCAGTTCCGGCAGCGTATCCGGAATGATGCGCCATGGTTCGATGATGGCTGTAAGCTTTACCGGGATTGAACTTTTATGAGCTATTTGAATAACAGGATTATTTGCATCTGCCCATAACTGAATTTCCGTATTGATAATATTATTTTCATATCTTCTGTGATTACTTACCCTGAAAGTACCTGAATAAAGATCCAGTTCCTGTCTGAAACCATCATTGCCGGTTAAAATTGCCGGATCGCATTTAATCCTCACTTTGCCGACTTTCAGCAATCTTCCGTTCTCATCCCACGAATCTGTTTTCCCGATGAAAAAGCAGATATCTCCATTCTCTTCAACCCATACATTTAATCCTATATCACCATTTCCAACCGGAATAGAAGCGTAATGATCCATGCCAGGAGAATCCCAGATAACATTATATTTTTTGAGACTGGTAATGTTGCCGGTATGGAACTTTTGTTCCGGATTGCAACCGGAAAATATAATGCTGAAAATAATACAGAATATCATCAGAATAATTTCCTTAACTCTTGACGGTTTTTTCATATCATTTCTGTTTGAAAAATTAAGCGGTTATTAAATTAATTACTGACCCACACCGGATGTTTATCAAGTTCGTTTTTAAGAAAAAGAAATGCTTCTCTTTCTTTTTCCGAAAGCGAATCAGTTGTTAATGGATTTTGTTCCTTCAGGTCTTTTGAAAGGTCAAAAAATCTTCCGTCGATGTATAGTTTATAATCGATTGTCCTGACAAACTGGTTCCTGAACTGGTTCACATCTTTGCTCCATCTGGGGTTATAATGTACCGAAAGGGTTTTCCTGGTTTCATAATTCTGACCTGTCAGCAAGGGATAAAAACTTCTTCCATCACAATTAACTTCTTTGCCGGCCACCTCCGCAAGTGTAGGGAAGAAATCGCTGAATTCAATCAATCCGTTATATTCTGTGCCCTTTTTTATTTTTTCCGGCCAGTACACTATTAGTGGAATATGTGTGCCGCCATCAGTTGTATTACCTTTATCTCCTTTAATGATACCTTTGGTTGTCCTGGTGAAAACAGACCTGTTTGTACCGTTATCTCCGGTGAAGATCAGAATTGTATTGTTATCAAGTCCGGTATCTTTAAGTTTTGTGGCAATTTTACCTGCGATTTTATCTGTATATTCAACCATATCTTTAAAATAGGTGGTATCTTCCCTGTAACGGCCATCCCTGTTTTGCCAGTCCTTTGAATCAGGCGTGGGTACAAAAGGATCATGTACCAGGACCATAGGGTAGTACACGAAGAATGGTTCATGTTTTTTTCTTTCAATAAAATCGAGGATAAAATCCAGAAACATATCGGGTCCGTAATCATCATCTGTTGTCTCAGGAATGGCTCCATTCTTCTCAATCAGCGGTTTTGAATATCTTTCTCCTTCATTTCGTGTTCTGGTATACTGCCACAGACAATACTCATCGAATCCGAATTTCTGTGCCCGGGTATTGTCATTCCAGTAAGGGATACTGTCTTTATATGATAAACCGTTAAGTTGCCATTTCCCTGCTATACATGTAGAATAACCAGCCTCTTTCATAACAGAACCGAATGTATACTGGTCATTATTCATGTGTCCGAAATAATCGTAATTCCGGTAATTGTAAAGTCCGGTCATAAGTTTCACCCTAGATGGTGTACTTAAAGGCTGTGAATGACACTGTCCGAAAAGAATACCTTTGGAAGCCAGGGAATCCAGTACCGGGGTCTTATATGACAAACTTCCGTAACAGCTCAGACATTCATATCCCATATCGTCAGCCATTATAAGTATTACATTTGGCTTGTCCTCCTTCTCCTTGCTGCAGGCAATAACAGCGAGTGATGATAAGAGGACCGGTGTTAAAACTTCAAGCTTCATAGATTCATTAAATTTTGTTTTCTTCCATAGAATTTATAATTTTCAATTTATAAAAAATCGGGTAATCATTTACATGAATTATTAAGATTAAGTGTTTTTATTGTTATAAGATGAATATTCCTTATATGGATGTTTTACCTTAAATGACTTACATGAATAAATTAACAGTCTTATTTACTGCAATTCTGACAATCTCATGTTTGTCAGATAACACAAAAGTCAAACAGAATATCAAGCCATGGGAAGAAAATCTCCGTTACTGGCAGTATAACGGAAGGCCGGTTCTGCTTCTCGGTGCAACTGATAATGACAATCTTTTCCAGAACCATAATCTGGCATCACATCTCGACAGCCTGAGTATGATTGGCGGTAATTGTGTCAGAAATACTATGAGCGACCGTGACCCCGGTAACAAAAGGGCTTTTGCCCTTACTAAGGAAGGCAAATATGATCTGAATAAGTGGAATAAAGATTACTGGGAAAGTTTTGAAAATCTGCTCAGCCTGGCTGAGGAAAGAGAGATCATTGTTCAGATAGAAATATGGGACCGTTTTGACCATTCCCGTGATCAATGGCTTACGGATCCGTATAATCCAAAGAACAATATTAACTATACCTATACGGAAGCTAAGCTTGATTCTGTTTACCCCCTTCATCCGGGACAAAACAAACAGCCATTTTTCTTCACTGTTCCGGAACTTGATAATAACCAAACTCTGCTCAAATACCAGAAAGCATTTGTAGAAAAACTTCTTTCAATTTCGCTGAAATATGGAAATGTTCTGTACTGCATCGATAATGAAACAAGCGGAGTTGAAGCCTGGGCAACCTTCTGGGTCGGGTTCATAAAAGAGTATTCAAAAGATAAAGAGATATACATTACCCAGATGTGGGATAACTGGGATGTTAAATCAGCTACTCACAAGCGGACTATTGACCATCCTGAACGATACAATTTTATTGATATTTCTCAGAACAGTCAGCTTCCCGGACAGCAGAACTGGGATAATGCACAATATGTTTTTAATTATATAAAAGATAATCCCCGCCCGGTTAACAGTACAAAGATCTATGGAAGTGACAGAGGAAGCTGGCTCGACAGGGGGATAACTACCGAACATGCTGTTCAGACATTCTGCCGGAATGTCCTTGGAGGTTTTGCTTCCAGCAGATTTCACAGGCCTCCTTCAGGACTGGGACTCAGCCAGACTTCAATAAATTGTATTAAAACTGTCAGAAAAATAGAAGAAAAGGTGAAGCTGTGGGATATAGTACCCCGAATGGACCTGATTAAAGCAGATACCGCTAATCTGGCATATCTGGCTGCACGCCAGGGCGAGATTTATGTAATTTATTTTACCGGAAGTGGCAAGGTGAACCTTGACCTGACCGGCAATCAGGTTACTTTTGAAATTGAATGGATCCCTGTTGAAACAGCTGAATGGGCCAATGCGGGGACCATCTCTGGTGGTGGATGGTCTGAAATAGAATCAGTATTTACAGGATCGTGCTTTGCAGTATTGAAAAAAACAGGTATATTATAAGCTGAATTATTACTAAAGCATGAACAGTCCGGAGGTTAAAGAATTTATACGAAAGCATAGTTCCCTTTTCTGGTATATTCCTGAAGATAAAAAGGAAGAGATCAGTGAGGACGTTCTGGTGGAGTTTATTCTGAATTATGGTGATTTAGAAGCTGTGAAAGGATTGTTTTCCCTATATGGGATCAAAAAAGTCGGGGATATCTTTTTTAACTCAATTAACTTAAGCGAGAGGAGAAAAGGCAATTATCATGAGCTTACATTAAATTTTTTTACAAAACTATTCAACAGATATGCACTGGGAAACACTCACGGCAAAACAGAATGAATTGTTGCCGTACTTAAAACTATTCAGAAGGAAATTCTATCTTGTTGGCGGAACTGCGATAGCTTTACATATTGGCCACAGGAGATCAATTGATTTTGATCTTTTTTGTAAAGCAGGCTTAAATAAAAAGGATATCCGGAAAAAATTATTACAGATACCTTTTAAAGTAATAAAGATCTCAGAGGATAGCGATCAGATACATTTTATGATAAATGATATTAAGGTCACTTTCTTTGAATATCCTTTCGAAATATATCATCCACTGTTGCCAGACCAATACTTGTCAATTCCTTCCCTTCTTTCTCTTTCGTCTATGAAAGCTTATGCACTGGGACGCAGGGCTAAGTGGAAAGACTATGTTGATTTGTATTTTATTATTAAGGACCATTTTTCAATTAGGGAAATCAGTTTGGAAGCGATGAAACATTTTGGTCAGTTTTATTCAGAAAAGCTTTTTCGTGAACAATTAGCCTTCCATAAGGATATTAATTATTCGGAACCTGTGGAATATATAATTGATCCTCCCTCTGAAGATCAGATACGATCGTTTTTGATTGATAATGCACTTGATCTTGAAAATTAATGACGTTTAAAAAATATCAACCAATTCTAAGCAATTCTCTTTTAAGATTTATCGGTCCCTGTTTCTTTAAAAAAATTCTAAATGAAGATAGTTGTACTTGATGGTTTTGCCCTTAATCCCGGGGATCTTTCATGGGATGACCTGAAGGATATGGGCGAAGTTAAAATATATGACAGAACAGCTCCGTCTGATACTATTGAAAGGGCTTCAGGTGCTCAAATCCTGCTCACAAATAAAACTCTTCTTATGGCAGAGGAACTATATCAACTGCCGGATCTGAAGTATATCGGAGTGCTGGCTACCGGTTATAATGTTGTTGATACTGAAGCGGCAAAGCAAAAAGGGATAATTGTTACTAATGTACCTGCATATGGTACAATGTCGGTAGCACAACATGTCTTTGCATTGGTTCTTGAATTTTTCAACGGTGTCGGGTTGCTCTCCGATGGCGTCCGCAAAGGAAGATGGAGCCGCAGTATAGATTTTTGCTATTGGGATAAACCTTTGACTGAGCTTGCCGGATTAACGATTGGAATTGTGGGTTTTGGAAGGATCGGAAAGGCTGTTGCAACTATTGCTGAAGCTTTCGGAATGAGAGTAATTGTAAGTGATCCATCTTCGGCGTCTGATTATGAGAGCGTCCCGTTGAATGAACTTTTTATTCACAGCGATATTGTAACTCTCCATTGTCCGCTTACCCCGGAAACAAAAGGGATGATTAATGCTGAGATGCTCAGGCTAATGAAGTCTTCGGCACTGCTTGTAAATACTGCCCGTGGTCCGCTGGTAGTTGAGGGAGATCTTGCCGATGCCCTTAATGAGGGAAGAATAGCCGGTGCTGCCCTCGACGTACTATCTGTCGAGCCTCCGCCCTCCGACAATCCACTGCTGTCTGCAAAAAACTGCATCATAACACCTCATGTGGCCTGGGCCACCTTTGAAGCCAGAAAACGATTAATTGAAATAGCCATGGAAAACATTAAAATGTACCTGGAAGGGACACCGGTAAATATTGTAAATAGAGATTAATGGCCGAAATAGCAAGTAGTGATTCACTATGAATATAATTACCTTTCCTATTCAGATCCTTCTGGTTCTGTTTTTACTTACTGGTTGTGACTCAGGTAATAATTTCTGGGATAATGATATTTTAAGGATCTACCAGTTAACCGGAAAGGAAACTATCCTTATGTGGCTCCGCGATAAAAGGAATAACTGGGAGTCGGAACTCAGGGATGGAAATCCTCCTTTATTGATTCATGGTACTAAGCTCGATCTGAAAAAGCTTGGATGTGATAAGCGGGTACAGAAAATTTCAATTTATGATCCATGGCAGGATAAATGGATAAATGTCCGGCAGAAAGATCTTAAGATAAATTTGCCCGGTTTTAATAGATCTCTGGTTATAAAGATTATCAAATGAAAATATTATATCAGGAGGAAGTTACTTTTGGTCACCACCTGACAAATATGATGGGTTACTTTATCTCAGACAATCAGATCTCCGCTGGAAGGAAGATGTAATCTGCTATAATTGTTTTTTTATAAGACATACCCAGTCCTTGCCCGGATCTTCCGGCGGATATCCTATAGTTGCAAATCCTATACCCATCACTTTTTCAATTGTTCCTGATTTAAAATCTCCTCCTGTGCGTGGATTGAACCATTTTACACCATAACTTCCGGGGGAGAGGAGGATCTCAGTTGAACCGCCTTCAGGCAGATAAATGACGTAAATTTCTCCATCTTTTGCCAGACAATAATCATCTTTGGCTTTGGTGATCTCATCCCTGTTTCTCATTTCGGGGAACGGCAGATACTGGTGGAAGAAATCGATTGCAGTTTTTGTCTGGTCCCAAAGCTTATCCCGGCTCCTCCAGTCTTCACAGCTCAGATCGGAATGAGGATACTTATAACCGAAATACCATTCGACACCGGCTCCTCCTGCCATCAGATTGCCCCAGAGTGTCTTATACCTTATTGTATCATGAGCAGGGTCAAATTCATCAGGCAGAGCGCCTTTCCAGTGCTGGCCTATCTCATCAATGCAAACCACCCATGGATGACCGGATTCAGCTGATTTAGTGATCCAGTATTTTGCATCCTCATGTATTTCATTCACATTACCGCACTGGATTGACGGACCTTCAACATTTTTGAATCCCAGGTAAGCTGTCATATCCTTTATTCTCTGCTGTGGAGCAGAATGGGTATGTATAACAATGAAATTGTCATACGGATCTGTTTCCCTCAGATAATCAGCCATTTTTTTTGTATCCTGGTATGTCTGGCCGTAAGGCGACCAATCAGTAGCATGATGTTCTTCACCCAAATTCCAGGTGATTCCAAGATTATGTGAGAAGCGCGCCGTCAGTTCTCTCAGGTATAATTTACGCTGAACATCAAGATAACCGCAATCCAACAGGCATTCATTCTCAGTCTCCTGGAGAACAAAATGCTTCATAATGCCAAGTTTGTCGGCATGTTCAAACACAATTTCCCACTGGTCCAGCTTACTGCAGTCGAAGCGGTATCTTTCATTCCGGTCGGTATAAGGCCATACATCGTCACCGTCACCAAGTATGTTGAGTGTGAGGAAATAGAAGCTATTCATGCCTTTGGATGACAGGTAGTTTAATGCACCGATCATTCCTTTTCCCTTGCCATTCTTCCATTGGGGATCACCTTCATGCCAGTCTCTGATGTGAGGTGCATAAAAATGTAGTCCGCTGTTCGGGACGGCTTCACCGCTTCTTGACTGATTATTACCTCCATAATAGGTGCCGTCAAATTCTTTATACCCGAGGAAGTTTTCAGGTGAGTCGGCACCTGCTTTCAGGAAGGGTTCACCTGTACCGGTATAATTCAGGAAATGGGTTCCTGTATATTGAAGCCTTCCTTTTGCCCTGAAGTCAGGTGATTGCTTATCTGATTTTTCAATAATAAATGATCCTGTCATGCCATCAAAGTAGCATTTTTCTCCATTGGTAATGTCTTCTGCCACCGCAATATTATTACCCTTAAGAAATCTTGCTGAATAATCCCATTTTCCCTCAGAGGGCGGACAAAAATGGGCACGCCATTTATTTCCTGATTTTGCTGAAGTTTGAGCTGCATTACCGTCAGTTGCAAAATAACCTGGCACAAGGAGACTCTTTTCTCCGTTTGTAAATTCAACATCCAACCTGTAGCTGGTAAAGGGATTTATAGTGTCATATTCACTTGTAAGAGGTCCTTCAAATGTAAGGGTAATCTTATGCCAGACTTTCATCTCACCTGTAATTTCCACTTTCCGGGTATTCGAGCAACTCCAGCAGATGGAAGATGCTATCCCTGCAATAAGTAGCAGGGAACTGATTCCTGATTTCTTCATAAATTATTTTTTATCGGGTTCCGGCATAAACAAGTAGTGCAAGACCGGCAAGATATGCCAGGAACATGAGTAAAATAAGTGTATTGACAGTTTTATTGGCACCTTTGAATTCCTTCCATATAAATACTCCCCATAAAGCAGCAACAAGGGTTGCTCCCTGACCTAAACCGTAGGAGATAGCAAACCCGGCTTTATCGGAAGCGAGTATACTCATTGCCATACCAAGGTTCCAGATCAATCCCCCGAGAATACCTGTAAGATGAACTTTAAGGGTTCCTTTTTTGTAATCGCTGAAAGTAAGAGGATTGCCTTCTATCGGTTTCTTCATCATGATGTAATTAAAGAGCAGGTTGCTTATGACAACTCCCAGGGCGAAAAACAGAAGTGCTGAATATGGAGTAAGCTTACCGGCTTCAGGAGTGGCAAAATCCGTGACCATTGAACTTGCCACGAAGCGGTAGAACAGTGACATCAGGACGCCTGCTGCAACTGACAGGAGGATGCCTTTTTGAGATACTCTTTGCATTGAAGTACTGTGCTTTTTATATGCAACGGCATCAATAATTATTGCAGCCACAATAAGAGCGAGTCCGGTAAAAAGTATAACCGGATCTCCTTTCGGAGTAAAAACATAGTTAATTATCACTCCGAGGGCGAGAGCTATGCCGACCCCCACAGGGAATGCAACTGCCATTCCGGCAATTGCCATAGCAGCTACAAGGAGGATGTTCGACGCATTAAAAATTATGCCGCCCAGAATGGCATTGAAAATATTCCCCGGTTTGGCCTGGCCAATATCTTCAATAAAGCTCCGGCCATCTTCTCCGATGCTCCCCAGAGTAAACCCCAGAAGCAGAGAAAATATCAGAATCCCCAGCACATAATCCCAGTAAAAGAGTTCAAATCGCCAGGATTTTCCGGCAAGTTTCTGGGTATTTCCCCAGGAACCCCAGCAGAGCATCGTTATTATGCAGAGTATTACTGCAAGTGAATAGGATTGTGGAATAAACATATATTAGAAGTTTTGAGTGAGCTCATTCTTTTTCTTCTCTGTCCTGAAGATCTTTGCAGATGTGATATATACCCTTGCGGCCTCTGATTCGGGACGTTTTTCACCTTTTACAACAATCTTCATAGTGTGTTCGCCCGGCTGAAGATCCAGTGCATGCCAGATACATTCTGTATGTTGCTGGCCGGCAAAATAATAGTATGTATCGATTGATCTGTGAAGAGTACCATCAATATATACATCAGCCTTACCTCCGTCTTTGAACCAGTTCCCGTAAAGTGCTATTCCGGTTCCATTGAATTTCAGTTCAAGTTCATCGCCGGGCATGTCTGAAAAAATTGATTGATTTGTTTTGCTGCCGTCCCGGGAGGAAACCTCCCTTATCTGCCATTTGCCCTTTTTCTTCCAGCTGTTTTCTTCAAAAACTGAAATATTCCTGTCGAAAACAATATCAGGAAAAGCAACCTCGAGAGGAGGTTCAGCAGGTTCCTGTGATTTAATACGTATCTTATTTCCGCTTATTGTTCCTCCGTCTTTTTGAATTAGTTCAAGAGCATAATTATAAGTACTTTCCACTGCTGTATTGAAGGAATATGAAGTATGTATGAAAGTCGAATCTCCCATAGCATTAACACCGTCCTGCATTTCTGAGGGTAATCCGCTGAATCCTCTTATCACACCTATTACTGCCAGTGCATTTGAAGGGTTGCAGTCTGAATCCTGACCACATCGGGTAGATATCTCAAGCGTTTTCATCGGATCTCCTTCTCCATATAAGAGGCCCATAACAATATATGCACCGTTAAGTTTTGCATCAATATTGAAAGTTGATCCTGCACCGCAAATATCTACATCTCCCCACTTGGCTTCAAGCTCTTTCCACGCAGCCCTCCAGTCGTCCGGGTAGTTTTTATGGAGTTTTATCACGTCTCTGATTATCTTATTGTAATCGCTGCCTGAGGGTATTGAGAGCAGGGCTTTTTCAATTATGAGTGGAATATCTGTTTCAAAAAATGCCTCTGCATACAGGGCAGCCACAAAAATGCCCCCGTAAATACCATCACCGTAATTCATTATCCTGCCTATCTTATCGGCAATCTCAAGTGCTGTATTCGGCATACCAGGACACATGAACCCTATATAATCGGCTTCAATCTGGAAATCAATATCATCAGCATGAATATTGTATTCAGGGCTTCCTGATAGAGGGGCAAAGATGCTGTCATAAAAGTTCTTTCTGGCCTGCATGTTTGCATGCCACAGATGGTATCCTGCCTTTGCAAATAACTCCTGATATTTTTTTGAAGGTGCATCGATCCCGTATTTATCCATTGCCATCAGGAATGTAAGCTGAACGTAAATATCATCCTGCCACATACTGCCCCTTATATCAGATGGTTCCCATTTTATTGAATCCTCATAGGTCCTGCCCTGTGCTCTGAACTCAGTCGGAGCTCCGTATGTAACCCCGACCATTTTCCCTGCCCAGCCTCCGGCAATTTTATCTTTCAGTATATCAGATTTTATACTCCGGAAGCCGTCATTCGAATCAGAACAGGCTGTGAGAATTGAAATTACTGCAAAAAGCGAAGTGATAATAATTAATCGGTTCATTTATCTATTTTTTAAGTAAGAACATTTGAACATTCGAATAGCGAAATAAGAATTATTTTTAAGTAAGAACATTTGAACATTCGAATAGCGAAGTAAGAATAAAGTAAGAATAAGAGCAAGGACACTCTGACAGACAGATAGGGTATTAAGA
The DNA here is from genome assembly GCA_964637415.1 of uncultured Rikenellaceae bacterium. Classification (GTDB taxonomy): domain Bacteria; phylum Bacteroidota; class Bacteroidia; order Bacteroidales; family VadinHA17; genus LD21. The sequence goes on along the minus strand of CAZWUB010000012.1, from coordinate 24,902 downwards.
ACTTCTTAATTCTAAATTCGAATGTTCTTCATTCTTAATTCAAATCTTTAATATCCCGGGTCATAGCTCCTTTTTGTACGGAGCGGAGGCTTGTGCCCCGAGACGGGTAACAGAGACAGCTGCAGCTTTATTTGCGAAAACAACGGCATCTTTTATTCTTTTCCCTTCAGAAAAGGCGACAGCAAGAGCACCATTGAAAACATCTCCCGCAGCAGTTGAATCAATTGCATTGACCTTGATCCCCGGCACTATTCCTGTAAACTCATCCGATTTAACATATGCTCCCTGTGCACCAAGTGTGATGATAACATTTTTAACACCTTTCCGTTGTAATTCTGTTGCTGCCTTCTCTGCAGAAGATTCGTTTGTGATTTTCACACCTGTTAGAATACCTGCCTCGTTTTCATCAGGTGTGATGAGCCATATATGCCGGAGGAGATAATCATGCAGTTTTTGTGCAGGTGCAGGGTTAAGTATGACTTTAATACCATGTTCGGCGGCAGTCAGGGCGACATATTCTACAGTCATTACCGGGATTTCAAGCTGAAGAAGGAGAATTGCAAATTTACCCGATGATAATAGATCGGAAGGAATATCTTCGGCCACGATATTACCGTTTGAACCTGGTGCAACAACAATGTTATTTTCGCCTGCAGAGTTCACTGTTATCAGTGCAATTCCTGACGGAAGTGCTTCATCTTTCACGATATTACGTGTGTCGATTCCTTCTTTTTTCAGTACACCTATTGTCTGGCTTCCGAAAAGATCATCACCAATTTTTGTGATAAATGTTACTTTTCCGCCCAGTCGTGCAGAAGCAACAGCCTGGTTGGCTCCTTTACCACCGGGATTCATGAAGAAAGTGCCTCCGAGAACTGTTTCCCCGGGCTCCGGCAGCTTGTCAGTTTTAATGACCATATCGGTATTAGAACTTCCTACAACAAGAATACGGTTCATATTTATTTGTCGGTTTTAAAAATATGATAATTAAAATCTAAGGTAATCAAAACAACTTGAAATGAACATTGCATAAAGAAATTTATTCTAAAAAAAGTTAATAATCACAAGACTATTTGAACCAATTATCTATATTTAGATGCTTTTAAAAATGCTGTTCCCGCTATGATAATCACTTTAAAGTTAAGCGGGGAAAGCTATGCAATCTTAAGAATATAAACTAATAACACATGAAAAGGAATATTTCCAACTACATTCTTATCCTGGCGGCAATCCTCTTTATAGGCGCACTGATCGCTGCAATAAAAAGCTATATAACATTAACCGGAATTCTGATGATTGCAGGCTTCATCGGTCTTGCAACTGGTGTAAGGGGTTATCAGAAGCTGAAGGGATTTTCTTATACACTCTGGATATTTACTGCTGTTACGGCTTCGATGTTTTACCCTCAATATTTTATTTCAATAGGTAATTTTCAATTTAAAAGTCTGATTGTACCGCTGCTTCAGATAATAATGTTTGGAATGGGATCACAGATGAGCTTTGCCGATTTTGCAGGGGTTATAAAAATGCCAAAGGGTGTTCTTGTCGGTGTGGTATCACATTATATTATTATGCCTCTTGTAGGTTTCTCAATAGCCAGGATATTTTCATTCCCTCCGGAAATTGCTGCCGGAATTATTCTTATAGGTACTGTACCAAGCGGTCTGGCATCAAATGTAATGTCATTTCTGGCCAAAGCTAATCTTGCCCTCGCAGTAACAGTTGGAGCTATATCAACAATGCTGGCTCCCTTTGTTACACCTACCCTTATGAAATGGCTGGGAGGACAGTTCATTGAAGTAAGCTTCTGGAGTATGATGCTTGATATTCTGAATATGATAATACTTCCTATTGTGGCCGGTTTCATCTTCAATCTTTTTGTGAAAAAAGGAGCTGGTATTAAATCAAAAGTGGTTCAGCTCATATCCTATACTGTAGTTGTAATTCTAACAACCCTTGTATTTATAAAAGTTAAGAATGTCGGATTTTCGGAATTTCTTGTACAGTTTGCCAAATCAATGGGATGGTTTTTCTTCCTGCCAATGATTGGTGCCACAATTATTGCCAGATACACAAGAGGGGATAACAAAATAATGGAAAAAGTCCTTTCAATGGTATCGATGGTAGGAATTGCAGCTATTGTAACAGTTATTACAGCTTCAGGTCGCGATAATCTGCTTACTGTTGGCGGACTTCTTATTATTACAAGCCTTCTTCATAATCTTACAGGGTATACCCTTGGATATTCTCTTTCCTGGCTGGTCGGGATGCCTGAGAGGGATCGCCGGACTATTGCATTTGAGGTTGGTATGCAAAATGGAGGACTTGCATCAGGTCTGGCAATACAGATGGGAAAAGCTGCGACTGTTGGTCTTGCCCCTGCAATCTTCGGACCACTTATGAATGTTACCGGGTCGATTCTGGCTAACTGGTGGAGGGGGAAGCCGGTAAAGGAGGAAGGAAGTCCGAAGACCGAAGACGTAAGTCCGAAGGCCGAAGACCGAAGACGGAAGTAGGAATTAAGGTAAAATTGTCTTTTTATTGTCCGGACTCCAAACCCCGGACTCCAAACCCCGGACTTCCGACTTCCGACTCCGGACTTCCGACTTCGGACTATTCTGTCACCCTTTCAATAATCTCGAGGCACATCCGTCCGTTGTGATAGGGGCATATCCAGTTTCCTGCCTTGTCTCCGCCACCGATACCCTCGGGTGTAACAGAAGTGAACCAGCTTCCGTTTTCTTTATCGATCATATAGATATCAATAAAGTTCCATGCATGTATTGCTTTGTTAAGATAATCCTCATTACCTGTAAGTTCATAGGCATTTGTATAACCCACTACTGATTCTGCCTGTTCCCACCAGCTTCTTGTAAGTCTTGAATGGCCTGTTTCTCTGTCTTTTTCGGTAAGCATTCCGCCGTCTGCAAGAAGTCCTTCTGATGCTGCATCAGCGATCTTTACACTTACTTCCTTAACTCTATTAAGAAGTTCGGGGTTTTTTAGCAGATGTGCAGCTTCATAAAGCAGCCATGATGATTCAATATCATGACCATAGGAATCAATTTGCGAAGTGCCGTTCCATTTCCTGTCAAGAAAGCAGATAAGGTGATGGCTGTTTTTGTCAATTATGTGATCAAGAAAGATGTTTACCATGTTCTCAAGTCTTTCAGCCATACGTTTTGATGGCCAGACACGGTAAAGATTTGCATAAGCTTCCATTATGTGAAGTGATGTATTCATTGTTTTCTCATCAGCCGGTGTCCGTTCACCGATGAGCCTGTCGCGGGAACGCTGCCAGTCGCGACTGAATACTTCATAGTATCCGTTGAATTCCTTGTCAAGGACATTCTTTTCAAAAAGCTTAAAAATACCTTTTGCAGCTTTAAGGGCCTCTTTGTCTCCTGTTGCCCTTGCATATTCCGATAATCCGTAAATAAAAAATGCCTGCGTATATGTATGCTTCCTTGTATCCTGAGGCTCTCCTTTGGCATTCAGCATCATGAATGCTCCTCCAAATTCCCTGTCGATGAAATTAGCAAGTATATAATCTTTAGCCCGGGTTGCAAGTTTCAGATATTCAGGATTTTTGGTTACCCTGTATGCTGCAGAGTAAGTCCATAATATCCTTGCATTGAGTATGCCTCCTTTTGCAGCATCCGGAATCACCTTGTTATTCCTGTCAATCCGTCCGTAAAAACCTCCGTTTACAACATCAGGCATTTTTGCCGACCAGTAGGAGAGGATGTTATTATGCAGGTTGTCAGCGACCTTTTCTTTCAGCAGCTTCAGCTTCTGCTCAGGCGTTAAATCCATTGATATCTGGCAGAAAATATTGCCGGCAGAAATTGATAAAGCTACCAGAAGTATCAGAATTCTTTTCATAGGTTACTAATTACAGGGTTAATATGAGATGGCATTATAAAATATTTAACCGCAAAGTACACAAAGGATTACCTGCCTGACGGCAGGCAGGCGCAAAGAACGCAAAGTTAAAAAATTGCTAATTAATTCTTTGCGCCCTTTGCGGTTAATTAATATCTAAAGTATACCACTTAATTAAGTGATCTTATCAGCTCCACAATCTGTCATGAGATCTTTTCTGATCCCATTCGGTAGTGGGTTCAAACCATCCCGAATCCTTACGCATATGTTTTTTGCATTCTTCCTCGTTGAGTTCAATTCCAAGTCCGGGTGCATCGAGCGGTACATTTGCAAATCCGTTTTCGACCATCGGTTTTGATCCTGTCATCTTTACAAGATTGTTGTAATAAGGAACATCCGGACTGTGATGCTCGAGTGAGAGAAAATTTTGTGTTGCAGCAGCACAATGGACATTTGCCATCAGGCAAACCGGAGATCCGGCCATATGCATTGCCATTGCAATATAATTCTCTTCGGCGTAATCGCCTATTCTCTTGGTTTCGAGAAGACCACCGGAGGTTCCGAGGTCGGGATGGATGATATCAACTGCTCTTGCATCTATCAGAGGTTTGAATCCGTCCCTGAGGGCATAGATATCCTCTCCTGTTATAATGGGAGTCTCAAGTGCGTCGGATAGTTTTTTGTTATTTACAACATCAAACCATGGTACCATATCCTCTAGCCAGGCGAGTCTGTATTTCTCCATTGCTCTTCCGAAACGGATTGAATTGTTAACATCAAAATGGCCGAAATGGTCCGCGCATAAAGGTATTTCATAACCAACACCATCCCTTACTTTCTCAACATAGTCAGCAAGTCCGGCAAGCCCTTTATCAGTTATCTGAACCTGAGTGAACGGATGAAGGGTATTCCCGTATCCCATATAAGTTCTCAGATCGTATTGCCCGGCTGCTCCATCCCAGAATTTTGAATTTACAATCGCATCCGGCATTTTTGCTACTACATGAATACCCAGGTCCATTTTGAGCCATGTAAATCCCTGCTCCTGGACTCTTTTTTTCATAGTTTCAGCGAATCTTACAGGATCATCGGCTCCGGGGGTGTCAGCGTAAAGCCTAACTTTATCGCGATATCGGCCGCCGAGAAGCTGCCATGCCGGAACATTATAAGCCTTGCCTGTAAGATCCCAGAGGGCCATTTCAACAGCACAAACACCTCCGCCCTGGCGACCATGGTATCCGTACTGCCTGATGATCTTGAATATCATTTCAACATTACAGGGATTAAGTCCCAGTATCCTGCTTTTCAGGAAGAGGGCATACCTGACGTCAGCTCCGTCCCTGACCTCACCCAGACCGTAAATGCCCTGGTTTGTATCAATTCTGATGATATGCTTGTTCATTATCGTTGCATACCTCATATCGGTTATTTTAAGATCCGAAGGACTTGATGACCTGCTAACCTTTTGTGTGGTCTGAGCTATTGTGTCCTCTATTGAAAGGGACATTAATCCTCCCAGAGCAATACCTCCGAGAGCGGTTTTTTTCAGGAAATTACGCCGGCTGTTACTTGTTGCCGGATTATCAATTTCCGCCTGGATGGCCTTAGCTTCAGCCATTTCCAGCTTTTTGTTTTCTTCTTT
>CAZWUB010000012.1:0-19275 GCA_964637415.1 uncultured Rikenellaceae bacterium | reverse complement strand
TTTCCGCCTGGATGGCCTTAGCTTCAGCCATTTCCAGCTTTTTGTTTTCTTCTTTAATTTTTGCAATTATCTGTTTCATCTATTTTTGGTTTTAATTTTATTTAAAATGGTTAATCTCTATCTGCTCATCTCTCATCGCTCTCCGCCCTCCGCTCTCCGCTCTCCGCCCTGAGCCCTTCGCTCTGAGCCTTGAGCCCTTCGCTCTCTGCCCTTCGCCAATCACCAGTTCCTGTCCTTGAAATAGTTATCAAGTTCGGCTTTTGTCATAGGGAGTTTGCCGGGGTAATTATTAAGCCAGTTCATGAAATCCTTCCTGATATCTTCAGTCCACCGGCTGTCAATTTGTCCGGGTTTATAAGTTCCTTCTTTGAGTCTAAGATGCCCGAACTCATCCCTGAGTGCTGTAACCTCCGCTGTAATTACGAGTTCGTCAACAAGATATGCCGGAATGAAAATGACTCCGAATTTTTTAGCAAGAACTACATCTCCCGGAAAGACAATAGCCCTTCCTATCCTAATGGGGGCATTGATAGAAACAAGGCTCATCTGCATGATATACGACGGATCCTGTCCTTTGATCCAGGCATTGAATCCTTTTATTTCTTCAAGGCCTTCCTGGTCTCTGACCGAGCCGTTAAAAATAACGCCTCTTTTTGTTTTTGAATAAATTGAATTACCAAGGTTATCTCCAATAAGAGTACCGTCGACTATCTTTCCATAGCTGTCAGCAACATAAACATCACCTTCCACAAGGATATCTATCGGCCATGAGTTTGTTCCTCCCTGTTGTGTACGGCCTTCTGCCTTACCGATAGCCCTGATGTATTTTTCAAGATCAGCCCGCAATGGCATATATTGAGCAGTTACAACACGTCCGGTCATTGGCTTGTCGGGATGCATTATCTGCCAGTCACTTTCGAACTGGTTTTGATAGCCCTTATTCCGGAGCACTCCCCATGCTTCCTCGATAGATATATTCTTTAATCTTTCGAGCATTGCATCGGATACTTTAGGTCTTCCGTCAGGGAATCTTTCGCCTTTCCAGTCAGCCGTTACAGCTTTAATGTATTCAGGAGAAGCTGCAACACTCTGACCATAAGTCATGATTGTTGACAGAATAAATACTAACAATACAAGAGTCTTTTTAATCATATAGTTTCGGTCTTTTCGGGTAAGTAATAAAATTAAATTATTTCTGCCAGATAACAATTCAGAATTTACAATTCAGGATTTTAAGTGATTATTCAAGGTCCCGGACATTGGTATTTGTAATCCGGAACCTTGAATTTTAATTCCCGGAACCTGAATTTTGGATCATTTTGTATCCCACCATAATTTTTTTGCTATCTCTTCTTCCCTTGTCATGGATGTTGACCAGCCCTGGGCTGTAATAGCCTCATTGAGTTTATCCAGATTGTTCGACCTTTCGTTTTCAGGGTAAGCATATCTGGTAGGCATCTGGGCTGTTGCTGAATTTGACGGAAGATTAAGGTTCATTCTGCGGACATTTGACCAGGCTTCTGTGGGATTCATATACATTGAAACCCACATTTCCTCAGCAAGCCTCTGCCTTGCATCATTCCCCGTTCCAAGAGGATTTGCAGTTATATAATCCGTTATCTCAGATTCCTCAATTTCCTGTGTTGACAAAAGACCTGAGAATGAGCTGAGATGTTTCATACTGGCTGTAATCGCAGCCTCATAGGCATCGGTGGCTGTAGTGCCTGTTGTCCAGTTGTTCAGAGAAGCTTCGGCAATCAGATAAAGCATTTCTGAAGCTGTGAGAATTGACAATGGCTGGTCCATTGTGAACAGGAAAGGATTGGGGCTTGTATAGGTCCAGTGATATGCAGCCAGAGTGGGTGAGGGATTTGCATTTGTACCATGAACCATACCTTTGGCCTGGGTCAGATCCCAGTCCCATTTGGATTCATCTCTCCAGTAAGTCTGCATGTTTGATGCTGTAACAGCAGTAATTGTATTATTCAGACGTCCGCCGAAAATTACTTTCCTGCGCGGATCGGCTTTGGCTTTGAGGAAATCAACGAAATATTCGCCAAGCTTCATATAACGTTCCGGATCACCTGATGGTGAACCTTCAAAGAATGAACTATAGGGGCTCTTTTCACTGTTCATCCCGTCTTTTGTCTGAAGTGTCCAGTTATCTGCATTGTCAGTTATTACACCTCCTGCTATAGCTTTTTCAGCATATGTTTTTGCCATTGCAGCATCAGCATCCGAGGCCCTCATTGCTATCCTCAGCATAAGTGAATACCCGTATTTCTTCCACTTGTCTATATTTCCGTTATAGATAATGTCACGGGCTTTTTTTGGATCTGCATTACCCTTCCAGGTCAGAGAAACAGGCGTTGCTTCAGTTGAAAAAGATGTCAGAGCCTGATCCAGGGTTTGAAGCATATAATTATATATGTCGGACTGCTTGTCATAACCCGGTTTCATATTATCGCTGATGTAAGCCTGACCTGCTTGAGATATAGGAACATCACCATAAAAATCTGTGAGTCGTTGAATGACAGCAATTTTCATTATCCTCGTCATTGCAAGGTTATTAATCTGATTGGGATCATCTTTTTTTACGAGGAAATCTTCAAGGGCTATCGACATCTTGAGAGCACTTGTATAGACTCCCCAGGGGCTGTCGTTCAATCCCTGGTCGAACTGATACAGACCTCCGAAGAGCATCAGGTTTGAGTAGGTTGCATAATACTTGCAATAACCGCCTTCGAGTCTGGCAGGATTACCACCTGTTGAACCACGTCCATGACTGACAAGGATATTTGTAAATAACATTGACATGTCGGCATTGTCAGGTGTCAGCATATATTTGGGATCATCCAGATCAATCAGGTTGTCAGTGTCGCATGCATATCCGCCAAGCAGAATTAATACAGCGAATAAAAATCTAAAGAATATATTACTTTTCATCGGATATCATTTTAGAAATTAGCATTGATATTTAAAGTAAATGACCTGGTTGAAGGCAGTGCACGGTAATTTATACCTGTTGCTCCTCCTGTGGCAGGGTCTCCGTTGGGCAGATGGTTTACTATATCGAACAGATTACGTCCGACAATTGAAACATTCAGGTTCTGTACGGGCAAGGTCTTATAAAGAGTTTTGGGTATATTATAACCCAGAGTAAACTGACGGAATTTTGCATAATCTGCATCAAATACCACCATTTCACAGACACGTTTGGTAAATCCTTCCCTGTAATAGTTTTCGAAGTGTTTTACGTGATAGGGGATTTCGTTTCCTGCAACCGTAATGGGATTCGGAAGGTTGTTTGCCGGATTGGCATTAATAGTATATCCCGTAGCAGTTGAGACATCAGACCATACCGGTTCGGCAGATGTTCCTGAATTATAGACACCTTCAAGGAAGAGAGAACCATCTCTGCCTGGAAGGGTTGATGTGGCCATTCCTCTTTCAACCATTTCCTGTTCAGCCTGAAAAGCAACTGTGGCACCCCATTTTCCGTCGACTACGGCTGAAAGGGATAAACCTTTCCATTTAAGAGTGGCTGTAAGGCTTGCTGAATTCGGATGTGTTCCGTAGCCAAGAAGGGTTTTCTGCGGATCACGCGCCGGACGCCATGACTGATGTGCTTGCCCTGCATAGTTGAATGTCCACTTTTCCCATACCGGTTTCCCGTCAATTTTCTTCTGTGTATAGCCGAACAAAGCATATGGCCGTTCACCTACTATCTGTTTCACATCAATGCCTCCACCGATGGACACATTGCCTGCACTTACTTCAGAAACACCACCGAGATCGAGTATCTTACCCATGTTATATGAATATGCAATGTTGAATTCAAGGCTAACCTTTCCGCTTATAGGTACAAGAGTTAACATAATTTCGTGCCCTTTATTCGAAATGGCCCCGAGGTTAACAGTTGCACTCGTGTAGCCTGAAGACTGGGGAAGAGTAACGCCTACTATGTCATTTGTTGTTTCCTTGCTATAGTATGCATAATCAATTCCGATCCTGTTCTGAAAGAAACGGAAATCGGTTCCTACTTCCCATTCACTTGTTTCATAAGGAAGCAGATTGGGATTTGCGATTCCGTTAGGCAGACTGACCAGAGGAGTGTTCATATATCCCGTTGCATCAAAATTATAACCTATCTTGGTTGCATATGCACTTGAACCACCACCAACTTCTGCATAGGATGCTCTTATTTTAGCGAAAGACCACCATTCCGGTAAGGTAATCTGATTATGGAGAAGATAACTGATCCCGACACTGGGGTAAAAGATGCTGTTGTTTTCAGGAGCGAGTGTGGAGAACCAGTCATTTCTGCCGGTAACAGTCAGATATACAAGGTCTTTGTATGAAGCTTCGGCGCTTCCGTACAAAGAATTGATTCCTGATTTACTGTTCCCTACATCAGTATATAGCTGGCCAGCATTGGTTATTACATGGTAGAAGGGAATCAGAAGCTGGTCGCCGTTTATGCCATCGCGATTATATTTGCTTCTTGTTGCGCTTCCTCCTAACATGGCAATAACATTAAAACTGCCAAAGGCTTTGTTGAAGTTCAGTGAATATTCGGCATTCAGCTGGTTTTCATTGGTTGTATATTCAGTAACAGCTCCAGTTCCGGCAACATTACCGCGGAGGAACCCGTAAGCATCGATATTTGTTACTTTAAGAATACTCTTCTCGGTACCTATCCGGCCATTAAGGAACAACCAGTCGGTTATGTCATAACGCAGATTGGCATTGGCTGTGATACGGTCCCTTTCGTCATTCTGAAAATCCTGATAGGCTGACCAGTAGGGGTTCTGATAATAATCATTCGTACTGAAAGGGAGCATCCATCCGTCGGGTTTTGCACCCCATTTGTCTGTTTCGCCTTTCAGCCATGTAATATCCCATGAATTGGGTATAAGTGAAAGCATCTGAACATACCTTGAAGGATTTGGCCTGTTCTTGCTTTTTGATGTTGAATAGTTAGTTCTTGCTTCAAGGGTTATTCTCTTACCGAATTTACTGTTTAAGGAGAAATTTGCAGTCTGGCGGTTCATATCTGAATTCGGAACAGGCGATATATATCTCATATCTGAAATGGAAGCACGGAATCTCTGATTTTGTCCACCTCCCGTAAAGGATATATCATTTGTAATAGTGGAGCCCGTGCGCATAAATTCTTTCCAGTGATTCTCTTTGTATGCGAATACCATCGGTATGTCAGGATTATCGTTAAAATTTATCCCGAGATTCCTTCCGTCATACCGCGGACCCCACTGACGGTGAACCTCCTGGTTCCATGTAGAGGGATATGTATCACTGTTGTCGCCGTTCATTCCTGAATTACCATATAATGTCTGGCGGTTACGGATTGGATCAACAAGGTTTTCAAAACCAAATGAGCCATTATAGCTTATCCCTATGCCTCTTGTTCCGGTGCCGCTCTTGGTTGTTATAAGGATTACACCATTTGATGCCCTTGAGCCATAAAGTGCAGTTGCGGCAGCGCCCTTCAGAATACTCATTGTCTCAATATCATTGGGATTAATTGTTGTAAGTGCATCACCGAGATCCCTTCCTCCATAGCTTGATGAGGCTCTTGTGATTGGGACTCCGTCAATTACATACAAGGGATTATTATCACGGCTTATTGAAGTGTTTCCCCTGATAGTAACTCTTGATGATCCGGCGGCACCTGTTCCTGCAACGTTTATGTCAACACCGGCAATTTTACCCTGAAGTGAATTCATGAGGTTGATCTCAGGAACTTTCTGAACATCATCGCCTCTGACTTCAGCGGCAGAATAACTCAGGGCTTTGGTCTGTCTTTTTATGCCCAGAGCCGTTACAACGACTTCGTCCATCTGCAGAATACTCTCGGTAAGAGTGATATTGACGACACTCTGATCACCTACTGTAACTTCCTGACTAGCAAAGCCGACAAAAGAAAACTGAAGAACAGCCTGGTTATTCGGGACCTGAATTGTATATGTTCCATCAGATCCCGTTGTTATTCCTGTTGTTGTTCCTCTTACAATAACAGATACCCCGGGCATCGGCAGGTTATCAGTCGAGCTGATAACGGTCCCGGTCACGTTTTTCTGTGCAAACAAAACCTGTAAACCCGCAAACAGCAGGAGTACAGACATAATTGCAATTTTTCTCATAAGGGTTTAGAATTTAGTTGGTTAATTGGACATTATTTATTAAGGTTTAAAATATTTCAGCACAATTTAAGATAAGTTTTATAACTGGCCATAAGATTAAATGTATTCTTTTGATATAAGGCATCCTATCTGTAATTTATAATTGTTCCATTATTAAATGTAATTACACCTTTATCGGTCCCGACCCATACAGTTCCTGTTTTATCTGTTGCAATACACTGTATGTTATTACTGACAAGTCCGTCATTCTCAGTAAATGATTTCCATTCCTCACCTTTGAGAACAGAAATGCCGCCTTTGGTACCAAACCAGAGGGCACCGTTCTTATCATCAGCAATTGCCTGAACAAAATTGTCAACGAGTCCGTTGTCTGTAGTGAATATGGTCCAGTTTTCCAGGGTGTTACTTCCTATATGTCTGGCTATTCCCAGGTCGGTTCCGAACCATTGTGTCCCATCAGGGGTGATACAGATACTGTAAACCTTGTCCGATGGCATTTCAATAGGTCCCCAGATAGCATATTCGGATGCACCTGAAATGGCATCCACATCATCCTTGAAGACTCTCGCAACACCGGCTCCGTCAGTTGCGACATATAATGAATCACCTCCCGGTGTTGTTGCCATCGCGGTAATAGGAAAATCTTTAAATAGGGATTCGGGGTATTGTCTCTGATATGAATATGTTAGCCATTTCTTATTCAGGAAGGCCGAAACTCCTCTTGTAGTTCCGAACCATCTAAGGGCTCCTTTGCCGACAGCTACAGCAACAACAGTGTCGCCAAGTATTGTCGAATTCCCCTTATAATAAGTCGTTGCACCTGACCTTGCATCAACAGGAATAGTGGCAACAGTTGCTCCCTGTGAGGTTGCCAGCCATAACTCCCGGCCATATTCTGATTCATCATAAGCAACATCCTTTAATCCTGTTGCAGGAACCTTCCGGTTTTTGTTGTGCAACTGCCATTTTGTTCCGTTAAAGCTTACAATACCCGCATCGGTCAGGAACCATTTAACATTATCATCGTCGATGACTACCGAATAAAAATTCCTTGCTTTGAATCCTTCATCAAATTGTTTTATAACGACATCCTTACCTGCGGTTATCTGATTTTCCTGTTTTTGCCTGTCCGAGGTCGGCTTATTTTCAGCGGTAACGGTCTTCCCGGCCTCAGCGTTCCTGTCACTTGTCACGGTTGTTTGAATTGAAGACCCGGTAGTTGAAGCTGTTCCGGATGTTTTTACGAGATTATCAGGAATTGAAATAAGCTCTATCCCTGATGAAAGACCAAGATTGCGGGAATATTGCTTGTTAACAGGGTCATTCCAGTGTTCGTGTATGCCCAGGCTTTCCAACGGCTTTCCGCTGTTATCAGGATCGTATTTTATTTTTGCAGGCCAGTTGGAAGGATCAGCTGCCTGATGAAGATAATCATCTACTCCGTTAACATTTGGAATATCCTCATATTCATTGTTTGCCTGGCTGTGTTTGTATGTTCCGTTCCATTCTGATCTCAGGAAATCATAACATACAGATTCAAGGGCGACCTGATCCTGAGACATGAAAACAGAATTTGACCAGTCGTTATTAAAGGGCGGCATGAAATATTTAACCGGCACCTTTGTTTCGTTTGAGCCTCCTCCATATAATCCGTCAACAACAAACAGAAGGGTGTTCCCTCCAAGATAACGACTGCCCATTATGTCAACCATCACCCTGTACTTTCCATAACCTTTGTTTGATGCGTTACCCAGGGACACAGGTGATATAAGCGAATAATGGAGGTGTGCTGCAGATGGTCTTCCATGAGAGCCAAAATGGTTCTTTGCAGTCAGCGATATGCCTGCACGTCCGTGCGGTTTGAGACTTGCCACATTAATGAGATAATCTGCAGACTCTATAATATCATACAACTTATCAGACTGGGATTTATCAGAATAGAAGATAAGATCATTTTTTGTTGGTCTGATAAGAGTTCTTCCATGTTTTTCTGAAACCCTGTCAACATAAACAATATCTGGAAATTCAGTTGACCAGGCCTCATAATTATGACCGAATATATGGCTTATCGGATCTCCGATTGCAATGTTTTTCTGTTCTATTCCCATTACATTGACAAGCTCGCGGAGTATTTCAAGAGTTACATTGGGATAAGTCTCGCAGGTTCCTGCAAAGCCTTTTTTCGCCTGTTCACTTTCAGTCATTCTTGAAGGAATGTAAAATCCGTTTTCAATATCATGAGGCCTCAGCTTTGCATTTGCAGTACCCTGATTGATCTTGATGAATATCTTTTCTCCCTGGGTATAGCCCTTGTCTGAATTACTTTTCTTTTTGTTGAAAGACCTGAAAATGGCATCCCATGCCTCATATAAATTTGTTTTCCCGCTGAGCTTCTTTATACCGTCAACTACCATCCTGTTCACGACACCCTGATTTGTATTTTCCGGCCGGCAAAACTCAAAGCTGTTCACACAATCGGCATTTGTAGCTTTCGGGTCCCATATCCAGACAACTCTGCCCGGATAAATGCCTGTTCCTTTTCCAATCGGTTTATTAGGTCCGTCATCCGGACCTGTTTTGACTGGTTGTTTTTGCTGGATCGCCGTTGTGTTTTGTGAAGGAGTTACAGCCATAACGACAACAAAACCCATTACAAGCATTAATGTGGCAAAATATCTTGAATTTAGAATCCTGTTTCCGGTTTTCCGGCCTGCTATTGTAATTCCCAAAACTGATAAAAGATAGAGAACCAACCCTGACATAAAGGGTGCAGCAATTTTCATGCAGGGATATGCTGCCCTTGATGGTTTGGGTAGTACCCTGACCAGAAACCAGATAGTTGCAACTATTCCGGTAATTATGAAGATGATCTTTGGATTTAATTTTAGTTTCGTGAGCTTATCTCTTAATTCTCCCGGCTTACCCTTTAATTTCCCGGGATCAAACTTAAGTCTGGTGTTCATTCCTATAGATTTTTAATTTTTCCTGAAATATTTAATAATGCCTAAAATAGAGTATAAATCAATATGTTTTCTGATCATGCTGTATCATGTCAGTAGAATTTAATAAATTTTAACACTTGATTTCTTTGTTGATATTTCCTCAGGGGAAGGACCTTATTATTTAAGGAAATCCTTCCTTATGGGACTAAAAGAGTCAATGAGCCTTACCCGCGGGCTTATTGTCTGGATGCAGTGTGGTAATTCCGGAGGAACTGTAAATATATCGCCGGTTGTGAGATGATGTTTTTCTTCTCCAAGGAACAAATAAAGATCGCCTTCGGCAACATAAGTAATCTGTTCGTGCGGATGACTGTGAGGTTTGTCGGGTTCATCTGCCGGACCGTTTGTAAAATCACAAACAACTGTCATAAGATTCTCAAGATGAGCGATCCTCCTTTCAAATACCGGGGACATCTTTTCAGGTAAGGTTTGTTTTTCCTTTATTACTGCCATTTCAGGAGATTATTAGTTTTGTTTGAAATAAAGATAACCAAATTTCTGCCGAATGTAATATTTTTCAGGAATAAATAATGATATTTGCCTTAACAACCGGATCCCAAAATAAACTTAAAAATATCCTGTGATGAAAAAAACTATTATTCTGATTTCAGTAATCATTATTGCATTTTCATCGTGTAATAAACCCAAGACAATTGATAAGCTTATTGATGAATCACTGGCTTTTTCGTTGAAACAATACTCACTGATGTACGATGTTATGAAAGGAAAGCCTGATCTGCTTCCCAGGACAATTGATACTACAGGGGCTCTTGTTACTGCGAAATCAAACTGGTGGACAAGCGGGTTCTTTCCGGGCAGTCTCTGGTACCTGTATGAATATTCACAGGACGTTAAATTCAGGACAGCAGCTGAGGAGATGACAGCAAGGATTGAAAAGGAGAAGAACAACACCGGGACACACGATCTTGGTTTTATGCTATACTGTAGTTTTGGAAACGGTCTGAGACTAACAAGCAATGAAAGCTACAGTGATGTACTCAGAACGGGAGCTGAATCACTGATCACAAGGTATCATCCAAATATCGGATGCATACAGAGCTGGAACAGCAGGAGAGGCTGGCAGTGTCCTGTAATAATCGACAATATGATGAATCTCGAATTTCTTATGTGGGCATTTAAGATAACCGGCGATTCAACATATTATAAAATATGCACCACTCATTCGGATACTACAATGAAGAACCACTACAGACCGGATTTCAGTACATATCATGTTGTGTCGTATGATACAATAACAGGAAGGGTAGAGACAAAGCAGACGGCCCAGGGATATGCTGATGAATCGGCATGGTCGAGAGGTCAGAGCTGGGGTCTTTACGGATATGTTGTCATGTACCGGGAAACCGGGCTGCAAAGGTATCTTGATCACGCTGTTAACATAGCAGAATTTCTGATCAATCATCCGAATTTACCTGAAGACAAAATACCTTACTGGGATTTTGATGCCCCGGAAATACCGGATGCAAAAAGGGATGCTTCAGCAGGAGCAATAATGGCTTCAGCTCTGATTGAACTGAGCGGGATGGTAAATGAGCCGGCTTCATCCAGGTACCTCGGCATTGCAGAAACTCAGCTGCGGGCACTGGCATCTCCGGCCTACAGGGCTAAAACAGGTGCGAATGGAAATTTTATTCTTATGCACAGCGTCGGATCTCTTCCGGGAAAAAGTGAAGTTGATGTTCCGCTGACGTACGCGGATTACTATTTTATTGAAGCTCTTTTAAGGTACAGGGCATTGCTGGACTAGAAGTCTATCATAGCTTTCATCACACCATCACGGTATGATGCCACAAGATCAAAGGCTTCTTTAGTCCCTGAAAAAGGAAAACGGTGGGTTGTCATATTACTGACATCTATCAGGCCTGTATGCATCATTTCAATTGCTGTCTCAGTGCAGTCGACCTGCCTCCTGATGAACTGTATCATCAGTTCGCGTCTTCTTGTATTTTCGACATTCAGGGACCAGTTATCGAATTCGGGTATTCCGGCAATTATTATCTTTCCTCCGGGCTTTAACAGATCTACCGCCTGGTCAAGAGCTTCCTGCTGGCCACAGCATTCAAAAACAACATCAATACCATCAGATTCCTGGCTCCTGATGTTCTCAACAATGTTGTCAGTGAGTGGATTTCCGGTATAATCTGCATTTTCCTTAGCAGCAATTGACAGACGTTCGCCGATCTTATCTGTTACGTAAATTTTTCCTGCTCCATCGGCTTTTGCCGCCAGCATTACACTCATACCTATAGGGCCGAAACCAAGAATACCGATTTTTAATCCCCTGACACCACCTGATTTCTTTACTGAATATATTCCGATAGCCAGAGGTTCTGAAATCGATCCGTGATCTGCATTGAGATTTACTGGCAGTTTAAGGCAATTTGCCTCGGGCATTACAATATATTCCGACAAGGCTCCTTCAGCCTGCCCGGGGCATCCAAGGAATCTTATCCTGCGGCATGTGTGTGATCTTCCTGTAAGGCACTGGTCGCATTTACCACAGGGAAGAGAAGGCTCGATGGCAACCTTGTCCCCGGGCTTAACTTTTTTTACTTCAGATCCTGTTTCTGCAACAATTCCAGCGCCTTCATGTCCTACGGTAAAAGGAAATTTTACTTCCTGCGATCCTATCCTGCCCTGAGTATAATAGTGAATGTCAGATCCGCACACTCCCAGCGCAAGCATCCTGATCTTCACTTCGTCAGGTCTGGTGATCACCGGATCCGGAACATCAAACATCTCCATCTGCCTTATACCTGTAAGCATCATTGCCTTCATTGCAAATATTTTTTAATTTAGCCGGAACAAATATAATGATCTTCTTAAAGCATCAGAATTATGAGAAATATTTATGCGATCGGTGAAACACTCTATGATATTATTTTTAAAGACGGTCAGCCTCAGGCAGGTAAACCCGGTGGCGCCATGCTCAACAGCACCGTTTCCCTTGGCCGGATAGGACTTCCTGTATCCCTTATAAGTGAGTATGCAGATGATGATATCGGCAGGATTATAGATAAATTTCTGCACGATAACGGAGTTGGCACCAGTTATACAGACCATTACAAGGACGGTAAGACAGCACTTGCTATTGCTGTCCTGAATGAAAAGAATGATGCCAGCTATACTTTCTATAAGAATTATCCGGAACGGAGACTCGAAATGGGATTTCCTCCGGTAAGGAAAGGTGATATCATACTTTGCGGATCTATCTATGCTATCACAAATGAAATCAGAAGCAAGTTCGTTCAGTTCATTACTCAGGCAAAAGAAAACGGAGGGATTGTAATTTATGATCCCAATTTCAGATCAGCCCATGCCTCAGAACTGGATGAATTAAAACCTCTGATAATTGAGAACATGAAAATGGCAGGAATAATAAGAGGATCGGATGAAGATTTCAGAAATATTTTCAGGGCAGCTTCACCGGACAGTGCATGGGAGGTTGTCAGAAAATATTGCAATTGTATGGTCTATACGGCAAGTTCTGATGGCGTTTATGTCAGGACACCTTCGTTTTCAGGTCAGTTTCCGGTGAATAAGATCACTCCGGTCAGTACTATCGGGGCAGGAGATAACTTTAATGCAGGGATGATTGCGGCAATATATAAAAATGGTATTACAAATGAAGAACCGGAGGTGATGGGAGAGGAGAAGTGGAGAAAGGTAATTACGTCCGGGGTTAGCTTTGCAACAGATGTCTGCCTGAGTTATGAGAATTATATTTCGGCGGAATTTGCGGAGAAGTATGGTAAAAAAGGATAATATTATTTTGTTCAGCGTGCCTTTGTGTAGCCAAAGGAAATGAAGAACTTACACAGAGTTACACAGAGTTTTCACAGAGTTACACAGAGGGTAAAGAGAGTTACAAAGGATTTTACAGAAGATCTGGTTCAGATCGGGTTTGCATTGGCAAGAAGGTATTTTTCAGCTTCGAGTGACCAGATATAATCGTTTTTTGAAACGATTTCGTGCAATTCCTTATATAGTTTATTATTCTCCTTTTCTCCTTTTTCAGCAAGTTTATACAGTGAGACCAGGGGCATTGAAATATTTGTATAAATAAGTTTTTTGCCACCCGGGATACCGGGAAGATTCAGTGTAGTATCAATCACTGCATCCAGTCCACCGATATGAGTAATCATCACGGCAGGATTAATCTTACCTTCTCCCATCATTTTAAGTGATTCACGCATGTCGTCTGTGTTCCCTCCCGATGTTCCGACAATATGTGTGAAAGCATAGTGAACATTATAAAAATTGAATTCTGCCTTAAAGTCAGGATTTGTTGGTCCGGCAAAAAAGTTAAGGCATCCGTCAAATCCGAGTATTGCATCGCCCTGTTCAATAACCTGTCTGACAGGTGCAAAAACTATTACATCATCAAATCCGGTACCGCCTGAAAGATCCTTCAGATAGCCGGCCGGGTTCTCTTTCTTCGAAGTATTTACATAAATCAGTTTAACTCCCTCTTTTGCTGCGTGTTCCGGAGTAAAAAGGCAGGCTGCCCTGGCCAGGCGGGAATCATCTATATCTGTAACAACAAGCAATGATGGTTTACGCTCCTGGTGTAAAGCGTAGTCGATGGCTCCAAGCCCCATTGGTCCTACACCGGCAAGGATTGCCATTTTTCCGCCTCTTTTAATCCCCATTTCATGATTATATGTCCCCGGAGGTATATGATAGCTGGCATGAAAGGCACCCACGATACATGACATCGGCTCCGACAGGGAAGCAGGGAAGAAAGCTTCTCCATCATAAGGAAGAAGGCAATCGGCTTCCATTACAATATCCGGAATTATTATATGTGTGGCATCACCTCCAATGTAGCGGTAGGAATAACCCGGTGCATTAAGTGTACCGGTATGGCTCATAGCAGGCTGAATTGAGAATTTCTGACCTTTGGCAAACTTATTCTGCCATTTTTTGCCCACTTCGAGAATAATTCCGGCAAATTCATGGCCGATAATTGTGGGATTTATGTGAATATCATCGGGAACGCGTTTATGTTCAGCCCCCTGAAGGGCAGCTTTGTGTGACGACATGCAGATACTGTCTGAAATGACCTGTGCCAGTATCTCATTGTCCTTTATTTCCGGCAGTTCAAATTCTTCCAGCCGGAGATCTTTTTTACCGTAAATCCTTACTGCTTTTGTTTTCATATCTTAACCATTATCATTTCACCTTTTAACACTGCCTTATATCCGGTTTTTCTTAATTTTCCACCCCGATCAGCACATGATCCTATATCCTTCACAATTTATATATCTACGTATTTTAATACATATTTTAATACATATTTTAATACGTATTTTAATACGTAGTTCACCTCATCTCCCCATCTCCTCATCTCCCCATCTCCTCATCTCCCCATCTCCTCATCTCCCTCTCTCATCCACTCACTCCTCACTCCTCACCCAAGCATCACCTGCCCCCCTGTTACCGGTACAGCCTGACCTGTTTCATATTCCTGGTCCACAATATAAAGGAGCGCTTTAACAAGATCTTCAAGTTTGCAACCGCGTTTCAGAGGTACCTGATCTTCATAAAATTTTCTTACATCATCAATCGTTCTTGCTCCTGGTACTTTGCCTGTTTTAAGGTACTGGACAAACAGTCCGTTCACAGGATCGGACCACAGGGGCCCTTCATAGAAATTACCGGGGCAGATCGCGTTTACCTTTATCCTGAATGGAGCCAGTTCAAGTGCAAATGACTGGGTAAGGCCTATCCCTCCAAACTTGGCACCTGCATAAGTGAAGTTCCGGTTACTTCCCCTGAGACCTGATTTGGAGTTGATCTGGATAATATCTGTAAAATATCCGGGCTTCTCCGTATTCTGGATCTTCATCACCTCTGAAGCATATTTTGCACAGTAAAAGAATCCGTTGTAATTTATATTTGTTGTTCTGGCGAATGCTTCTGGTTCGATTTCATCCAGGCCTCCGGCCTTTAGTATGCCTGCATTGCTTATCATTAAATCGAGACCACCGAATTCGCTGACTGTATTGGCGACAAGCTCCTTGACCGACACAGGATCAGAAACATCAGTTTTCTTAAAAATGATCCTGCCCGAAGATTTTCTTTTGGACAACCGGAATACAAAGTCTGCACCTGTTTCTTCATTCAGATCAGCAACAACAACATTCATGTTCAGATTATATAGCGATTCTGCTATACCTGCACCGAATCCCTGTGCTCCACCCGTTACAATTGCAGTTCTGTGTGACAGCTTATTAACAGATGATCCCGACGAAGCTATTTTTCTTCTGTAATTTTCAACTTCCCACTGATCAATAAATGCGATCTGCTCAGGAGAGAGGAATTTTATTCCACCTGCCTGTGACGCATAGTAACTTATCCGGACGAGATCTTCATAAACATCAAGGACAGCTTCTGCAGCAGAAAAGCTATCATCAAGGGCAAAAACCCCCATATTTTTAATTACGATCACTTTTGGAAAAAATCCGTATTCATTTTTGAAACGTGGCAGCTGACTTTTGAATGAATCAATTATCCTCTCAGCGCTTGATGAATGTTCAATATAGAGATATCTGGTCTTACAATAAACGATCATATCGGGTGTAAGAGGCAGAGAGATTTTATTGAACTCCTGTTGTGATGTATAATACTTCGATATCAATGAATTATGCCGATGCCTGATTATTTTGGGTTTTTCTTCCGACAGCGCCATGCGGAAAACCGGCAATACCTTATTCATTACCGGATCATAGGGTAAGGGCTCAATATTTGTCAGCCGGGGGATAAGGCCTTCAATTGTTTCTGTTAAGTATTTGTAGATTTCCTTTACCTCATCAACAGTATCGGCACCGACAAATACTCCATGGTTTTCAAGGAAAATAATCTGAGGGTCGGTCTGATGATCCTTCCGGTAAATATTAACATCAGCCTCCAGTTTCTTAAAAAGTGTATAACCCGGGTCGGTATACGGAACAAACAGCACCTTGTCACCAAAAAGTTTTGTAGTAATGCTTCTGGCATTTCTGCTGCAGAGTATACCGTTGATCAGCGTGGGATGGAGGTGCACTATATATCTGTACCGGATCATCTCGTGCAGCGATGTTTCTACTGAAGGTCTTTTGCCGGATGTGGTATCAATAATGCTGTTAAAAAGATCCTTCTTTACCTGATCTTCTCTTTTAACAGGATCTTCAGGGTATGTTTTACGTGATATTTCATGGAGTTTTTCCCTGCTGAGGGTTACGAGTCCGTCTTCAGTCAGTTCTGAAAGAGGCTGACCGCTTGCCTTTACCCTGATAATGTTATCATCTTTATATGAAGTATTTCCGCCTCCGGCTATAACATATTCTTTATCAGATCCGTAGAAATGAGAGATATCAATAAGGTCTTTGATTTCCTGGTTCATGTTATTTCCTGTTTAAAAAGTACTCAATTACAAGACTGCCCAGGCGGGTCAGATCTTTTTTCTGGCCGAGGCTCACAGATCCGTCGTCCAGTAAATAGCCCTGTCTGTCGTGGGCTCTGAGATATTGATGCGCTGCAATTACACAAATTCCTTCCCAGGCAATTTTTTTAAGCGATAAGTCAAGCGGTGCTTTTCCGCGGGCAGTAATTGTCAGTGGCATCATTTCAGGTGTATTATGCTCTGTACCGAATGTTACTATAAAACCTTTTTCGCTGAAGAATTCACAAAAAGGTTTGAGAACTGAAATATCATTTCTTCCAGGAATAAGTTCTATACACCCGATTCCCATTGAAGAAAGTGTTTCGTGAAGTTTTTCACGGTCAGCTTCAAATTCTGTCAGTTTTCCTGAAGGATCATCCAGCAATACCGGGTAACATGGAATTCCGCCGGCCCTTTTAATTATTGTTATCAGATTTTTAAGTTCAGGGAATGAGCTTTCGTCCTCCGGAACAAAAGCCGGACCGCCTGCCTTAAGCAGGTTTGACCTGATCTCATTCTCTAAGGCTGCAGGGTCACTCATCGTTGCTTTCGATTTTTTCCCGCCATAAAGTGATTCAATGAAATGTATCTGGCTTTCGGCAGTATCATAATTCTCAACTGCAAGGAACCTGACGGCTTTTGCCAGGTGACGCTCCCTCACGAGATCTTTGGCAAATCTCTTTTTTATACCTTCATAGCTTAACTGAAGTGATGGATTTACAGGGTAGATCAGGTGATTAAGCCTTGTTATCATAGCTTTTATCTGGATCTGGCTCTGGCGGATAAGCCGGTTAAGCGTCCATTTAATCCTCAGGCTTACAGAAAAGGGATAATCAAGTCCTTTTCCGCTGAAATAAATCCTGCCGGGATTATTGGGATCATTGATTCTGATCCCGGCTTTTTGTTCTTCTTTAAGCAGTCCGATGAATTCGATATTAAAAAGAGGGAAAACATTATTTTTAACACATCCGTCATGAAAAGCCTCATATCCGTCGGTCACGAAGAAATCATTAATGCCAATAGCAGCAATTTCTTCTTCACGGGCCATCCTGAAGACAGTATCAAGACTGTCAAATGCACTGAATGAATAAGGTGTATGGATATGGCCGTTGGCTTCCCTGAATTCAGGTATCTTCGCTCCGGTCAGTTGCTTTCTCAGCTCATCATGCCATGGTAAGCTGGTAAGGAAATAATTCTTCACTTTTATATATTAATTTTCTTGTTTTACCATTTCAGGGCTTCATCGGGTGCATTTCCGAGCGAATCACATATCCAGTCGGCTTCAGTTAACATCTCAGGTGCAAAAGAGGTTGATACGGCAAGGCATCTGCATCCTGCTCTCCGTGCTGCCGTGATCCCGCTTATGGCATCTTCAACAACAAGACATTCGGCAGTATTCAGTCCCAGCTTTTCAGCTGCCTTAATGTAAATATCCGGATAAGGTTTCTTATTTATCACATCAAGACCTGTTATAGTTGCATCAAATGACGATGCAGGTATTCCTATTTCATTCAGGTTTGCTTCCATCTTGATCCTGTCGGCGCTTGTTGCAAGGGCAAGTTTCAGTCCCAGGTTACGGCATTTGCTGACCATTTCAGCTGCACCGGGAAGGGGTTTCAGATTTCCTTTGATTATTTTCTGATAAATTTCATAAGTCCTTGCCTTTACTTTGCCAATATCTACTGCAACTCCATATTTCCCTGCAACGCCACCTATATAACTGTTTTCACCTGTACCGACAAAAGGTTTAAAATCATCCGGTTCAACTGTAACTCCCAGTTCTTCAAACATCATTATTGCAGCTTTGCAGATAAACTGTTCTGAATCGGCAAGTACGCCATCCATGTCAAAAAGCACACCCTTTATCATCTGAATAATTTGTCAATCTGAAGAATTCTTGATTTCCCGAGAGGACTTTTCTTTCCTGCCATTTCAACAATAAGGGTCATTTTTGCTGCATTTTCAAGTACTTCAAGTTTATCAAAGGCCTGGAGCAGGTTTTTCCCAGTTGTTATTATGCCATGATTTTCAAGAAGCATAACATCCGATTCTTCCGAGTATTTTGCAACAACACCGGCCAGTTCTTTGGTTCCCATAAGTTCATAAGGTACAAGCACAGGCTTGCCGCATATAGCTCTGGCTTCAGCGGTAAGGCTGGTATTTATCTCAGCTTTCATTGCTGTAAATGATGAAGAAAACACCGGATGGGCATGCACTATTGCATTAACATCTTTGTTTGCATTATAAACATTCAAATGTAGTGCATGTTCAATTGAAGGTTTCAATTCAGGTGTCAGGTTCTCTCCTGAAACGGACATAATTCCCACCTCTTTCCATTTCATTGTACCTTTATCTGTAGCAGACGGAGTAATAGCAATTAATTTGTCGTTTATTCTCCTGCTTATATTTCCGCCTGAGGTTGTTGTAAGACCATACCTGTAAAGCCGTCTCATGAACCCGGCAACTTCCTTCCTTTCTTTTTTATAATATTGTTTCGTATCCATTCTTCTTTCAGATCATTTCTGTGATTCACTCCCTCTCCCTCACTCCTCACTCCTCACCCCTCACTCCTCCTTCCTGCCCTCAGCCCTCCGCCCTCCGCCCTGTGCCCTGTGCCCTGTGCCCTGTGCCCTGTGCACTCCGCCCTCTGCCCTGAGCCCTG
>CAZWUB010000011.1:15588-48012 GCA_964637415.1 uncultured Rikenellaceae bacterium | reverse complement strand
ATACGTTTTTATTCTTTATTTTTATTGTAATTTCTGTACCCCGGCAATATAGAAATAAGCAAATATAGCAGGATCAAGATGCATGCAAAAGCAGCTGCAACTGATATGTAATCTCCGTAACGGACATAAAACGTTTCGCCTTTTCCATATCTTATTGTCCCTTTCAGGATATCTTCTGTCAGCCATTCAGTTTCAGTTATCCTTTTTCCTTTTATATCAATGAAGCATGAAATTCCGGTATTTGCACATCTTGCTACAGGTCTTCTTGTTTCAATTGCCCTTAATGATGCATAAGACAAATGATGCAGGTAACCATTTGTATTTTTCCACCAGCCGTCATTTGTAATTATGAAAAGGGCTTCAGCGCCGTTTCTGACAAACCCTGCAACAAAATTGCCGAATACCGATTCATAACAAATAACCGGAGCTATAGCCTGTCCGGTCACTGAATGAGTAAAACAGGTTCTGTCCTCCTGTATCCCGTAGCCCCATATTGTGCCGCCCATATCGGGAAGAATTTTTTCGGCAAGCTTCCTGATCGCAGGAGAGAACTGCATTTCGATACCGGGAACGAGCTTTGATTTATGATAAATACCGGGGTTATTACCGGTATCAGTTCTGAATGCCGAATTGTAGTGATCGTAGTAAATACCGGAATCATCTATAATTCTTGCAGATTTTGTCGGGGGCTCATCTGACTGAGGATAAGCACGTAAGCTGACAAGTCCGGAGACAATATTCAGACCCGGATAACTATCTGCAAATTCCCTGAGTATGGTTATGTACTCATTGGTGCCGGGATTATCTTCATTCACAGGATCATCAACAATTGTTTCAGGCAGCAGGAGCCAGGAGGTTTTTTCAGTGACAGACCTGCCGGCCATTTCAAGAGCGCTGTTTAACTGCTCCTTGAAAGGTATTGTATATTTTTCGGTAAAGGGATCGATGTTGGGTTGAACTATTACAACCTCAGCCTGACGTGACCCGGGCTGATCAATTGTATAAAATCTTGATAGTGACAGGACCGGCGGTATAGTAATGATCGCAAGCCAGATAAGCAGGTAAATCCTGCTTTTGTTTCTTTTATCTGATAGAGAGATCAGGAAAAGTGTAAGGAAGAGGTTTGATAAGAGTATCCATAGCGTTCCTCCGGCCACACCTGTTACTTCATACCATTGAATAAAGCGGATATCTTTTGAAAGTCCGTTGCCAAGGTTTACCCAGGGTGACAGATATACCGAGTGATTTGACAGGTATTCAAATGTCAGCCAAAAAGATATGAAGGCAGCTATTCCTGCAAAGTTACCTGCCTTTACCCTGACTATATGAGCCAGCCATAAGATAAACGACATCAGGAAAGACATTTCCATGATCACAGCAATGGCTGCCGCGATGTTGGCTGCTCTTACCCAGGCAAGTGTGATGATGCAGAATATTACAAATCCGGGGAGGACAGCTGTAAAATATGTCGTAAGACTGTATTTCTGCTGATTGAGGTACAGGTGGTGGCCGATGAGTAAGTAAGGCACAAAAGAAATGAGTAAAATGAGTCCCGGACACCAGCTGGTCCAGGCCAGTGCCGACAGGATCCCTCCGGTAACAGAGAGTGCAGTAAGGGTATAGTTATTGTACCTTAAGTTCACAGGCTGTAAGAAAAATGCCTTAAGATAGTTGTTTATATCATGAATAGATATATTTTTACATTTTTAAGATAAAAGCTTTTTACTGTCCAAAAAGCAATTTTTTTAATTCTTTTCATGGCTGCCCCGGCATTAAAACCGGGGCTTTTTTTAAGGATATGGGAGGAGATGATTGTTGCGAATGTTAATTAGTGTTAATTAACGTTCTTTATAAATTTGCGGAAAGTGATTTTATTAACTTGCATGTATTATACCCGCGGTATCTATGAGGAAATTAACGGTCGTCCTGGTTGTACTGTTAATAGTATCAGCCTGCAGCAGCACTGAGGAAAAACTGGCACGGAAGGCAGATAAAATCCATGAAGATTATCTGACAGTAGATACTCATTGTGATACTCCGATGAGCCTTGTCAGTAGCGGATTCGATCTTGGTGTCAGACACGAGGTGGGATGCGTTGATTTTCCGAGAATGGTTGAAGGCGGCCTCGATGCAGAATTTTTTGCAGTTTTTATCGGACAGGGTCCCAGAAATGATACGGCATATAATAATGTTCACCGCCAGGCTCTTGAAATATTCGATGCGATCCATAAGAATGTCAGTAAAAATTCTTCGATGTCGGAACTGGCATTATCACCCGATGATGCTTACAGGTTAAAGAAAGACGGGAAAATTGCTTCTTTTATCGGACTGGAAAATGGATATCCGGTTGGAAAGGATATATCCAGGGTCAGAGAATATTATGATCTGGGAGCAAGATATATAACACTTTGCCATTCGAGTAATAATGATATCTGCGATTCCTCGACCGATCCAAAAGGATCCGAACATGGAGGACTTTCGGATTTTGGAGAAGAAGTAGTAAGTGAAATGAACCGCATCGGTATGATGGTAGATGTATCACATATATCCGATGAGGCATTCTATGATGTTATAAGATTATCCAGGGCTCCGGTAATTGCTTCTCACTCATCTTCCAGGGCATTATGTTCCAGCCCGCGTAACCTGACTGATGATATGCTTCATGCTCTCAAATCAAACGGCGGGGTCATACAGATATGCATACTGAGCAACTATATAAAGACACCTGAGCCGAATCCGGAACTGGATGCCAGGCTCGAAGAGTTGAAAGTAAAATATAATGATCTTGCTGATTTAACAGATGACCAGAAAAAAGCGTACCGTGATGAACGAAGGGAAATTTATAACAAGTACAGAAAACTGGCAACAGTAGCTGACGTCGTCGATCATATTGACCATGTTGTTCAGGTCATAGGAGTGGATCATGTTGGTATCGGTACTGATTTTGACGGTGGAGGAGGTGTTGATGGTTGCAGATCGGTAGCAGAAATGAAGAATATTACAATCGAATTGTTGCGTCGCGGTTATTCAAAGGAAGATATCGGAAAGATATGGAGCGGTAATATTATGCGTGTTTTCAGGAATGTTCAGGAAGCAGCGGGAATCTAAGCTCAGTACCTGAATTACCAACTCCTTGCCTCATAACCGTCAATCCAAGGAATATTTTAGGAACGAAAGAATAAGGTAAAAGTCTGGTTTATATACAAATAAGTTTCCCCTCCTTAAAAAAAAGGAGGGGAAACTTTTGTCCCCAATACTCTTTAGTTTGACGGCTATGCTCCCAGGGGATTCTATGCTCGTCACCTCATCTCCCCCTCATTTCTTCCTGCTCACCCTCGAGAACCTGAGCATCTTGAGTATCCAGTCGGGGAGAGGCTCCGGTTTACGTTTCCTCAGATCCAGATACCAGCCGAATTTTTTCAGTACCGGCATCTTATGTGTTTCAACAAATTCAACAAGTGTGCCATCGGGATCTTCTATATATGAAAAATGTCCGGCTGCTTCACCCATATCAAAACTGTTCCCCTGGTGACTTGCCTTACTGTCGACGGTGAAGGGAAATCCTTTTTCCTCACATCTTTTTTTCAGATCATCCATACCGATGATATCGAAACACAGATGAATAAACCCCGGATCGCCCCAAAGGCGGCCTTCATAGGTTTTATTTCCCTTTTTTCCGGGTGTACATATAAGTTCCACAATACTCTGACCGAACATCCTGCTGAACGGACCGGAAAATGGTTCTGAACTTTTAAGAAGAACTCTTCTGACATTTTCATTACCTCCGGGCAATCCTGCGAGATCATTAAATACACCTGTAACGTCATAAACGACTTCGTTATAACCAAGTATATCCGAATAAAGAGTTCTGGCTTTCTCAATATCAGTAACACCGATTATGGCCCCGAACGGGCCTCCTGTGATCTTTCCTTCATTCATGAACCAGTCCTTTCCTTCTGTAAGCTGGAAAAGGTTTCCGAAAGGATCCTTCATAAAGAATGTCTTATTACCTGCAGGATCATCTGAAGGTTCATTAAGAAGAACAGATCCTTTTCCTTTGAGCAGGGTATAAGCTGCACTGACGTTCCTGGCTTTTATCTTACACACGAGTATTCCTGTATCTCCCAGTCGTATTTCATCTTTTTTAATAAGGGGTTCACGTCCCTTGTATTGCCAGATCTCAAATCCGCTGCCACCCTGCAGGTTTACGGCAAGTACCGCGTGTCTTTTTCTTGGCTGGTTGCCGGTATAGGGCAGCATAAGATTGGCTTCAGCCTCCTCTTCAAAGATCCTGCAATCCATTCCGAACCTGTCGATATACCAGTCCCAGGCTTCTTCAAGGTTAACTACACCTATACCTATCTGCTGGATACCTGTAATTTTAAATCCATTCATATTATTTGTTATTATTTATGTCGATTTGATCTTATCTCCTATCCTGAAAAAGAGCCATGGCCACATTCTTCTGATATACAGCATTGAAAGCTCGCTTCCTCCCACGAGGATCTCTCTTTTATTTCTTAATATCCCTCTGATAATTGTTTCAGCGGCTTTGTCGGGAGTTATGCCCTTTGACTGCCCTTCATCCATTTTACCGTGTTCTTTTCCTTCGCTGTCAAGAGCATGAAGTGATATCCCTGTTCTGACCCTTCCCGGTATTATGACTGAAGTCCGGATATTGTTATGTTTGTTTTCAAGATAAAGAGTTTCAAAAAAGCCATGTAATGCCTGCTTTGAAGCTGAGTAGGCAGAACGAAGCGGGAATCCGAATCGGCCGGATATGCTGCTTGTAGCTGCAATGTGCCCCGATTTTTGCCGGATCATGTAGGGCAGGATGGCTTTTGTGATAGCTATTGTTCCGAAATAGTTGATCTCAAAGATTTTCCTGTCGAGCCACATCGGAGTATCTTCAACAGAGGCTCTCTGGCTTATACCCCCGATATTTAAAAGATAGTCTATCCTTCCGGTTTTGCTTAAGTGATTGTCAACAAGAGAATTGATATTTGATGTATTTGCAAGGTCGAAAGGCGCCGGAATAATTTCGGAAGATATTTCTTTGCATGCTGATCTGACTCTTTCAAGTCCCGCAATATCATTTGATGAAATGATTACACGTGCTCCTCTTCTGATAAATGCATAAACAAGTGCTTCTCCTATTCCTGATGATGCACCGGTTATCCATGCAGTTTTACCTGAGAAGATCTGTTTATTTCCCATCATACAAGGTTGGTGACAAGGTTAATTAATTCATCATGATTTGCCTTAAGGTTAAGGTAATCAGGATTTTTATTCTTCATGTATTTTCGTATTCTGAATCCGCCTATAATTCGTTTAAGGTACAATCCGTAATTTACAGCAAACAGACCTGAAACAGGAAGAGCCAGGAAGACAGTTAATGCAAGCCACCAGGGTTTGAAGATAAGCAGGCAAATTGCCAGTAATAACGGAGTGAATACCAGAGCCAGTACCAGGGAAATGCCGTACCTTATTGATGAATGGAATTGCAGGTCGCGTATTTTCGGGATCTGAGTGTTTGGTATTCCCAGGAATGTAAGGGTAAAAATATTTCCATACATAAAGAGAGGGAATGTGATTATTAATCCCAACACCCCTAGTATCAGACATCCGGCAGGGTGTTTTTTCTTACGGAGAAGCAGGTAATCGGTTTTTAGTTCTCTTGCTTTCCGTTTTACTTTCAGGGTGAGTGAGCAGATCTTCTTATGAAGTTCTGAGTTAACATTTTTAAGGCGGTTGAGCTTATCGATCAGTATCCTGTCCCTGAACAGTTTCGGGAATTTCACATTATCGCTGTACTGGCCGTTGACAAGGCTCCTGAGTTCATCTATTGCCTCATAGTCTTCTTCGGATTCTATATGGACCATCAGACTTTTAATTTCACGGGCGAGCCTGTTCCTGAGTTCATTAAGGGCTATTTCGGGTGATTTTTTGTAGAGCTCATGATATTCAGCTACTTCCACAGGCTTTCCATAAACTACAGTAAGAACCTGTCTGTATCTCTGGTAGTTGGTAAATTCCAGTCCTACAGGGATTATTTTGATCTTCAATTCGAAGCCCGATGCTTCATCGGCATGGAAGGCTACCCTGCATATTCCTTTCTTGAGTTGTCTGAGTCTTCTGAAACCTGCATGATCACCTTCGGGGAGTATTACAAGACCCTTTTTATTACGGAGTACATCGACTGTTTTATCAAAAATATCATCATTACCCTTCAGAGTGCTGAATCCGTCCCTTATCCTGTAAACCGGTAATATTTTCAGAAAATATAGCAAGGAAGCGATACTTTTCCTTTTGAAAATATCGGCTCTTGCAAGAAATACAGGCTGGCCTTTATGTGTGAACAGTACTGCAAGTGCGTCCATCAGTGCATTCTGATGGTTAGGGGCAAAAATAAGATGGTGATCAGGATTGATATTTTCACGTCCGACAACTATCACCCTCCTGTAAAAGAAGTTATTATGCCAGAAACCTGCAAAAGCCTTCAGTAAGGCATAGCCCCTGGAATATTGCTCTATATTTTCCCTTCCCATCCCTGTTGTAAAAGATGTGTCACCTGCTTAATAAAACAAAAAGAAAACTGATAATGAATACGTGCAAGTTAAAAAAAAAAGACATCTTTCCACCTGTCAATTATTCTTCTCTCTTTTTTGGTAGGGCGGCCTGTTCCTTTTTCCCTGTAGGCAACAGGAGCTGAATGACTTAAATCGAGTTTTAGCTTTTCTTCCTCAGGGGTGATATCTTCGAGGAAGTTCACCACGAGTTTTGCACCGACGCGATTTTCGGTAAGGTCCTTGATCTTGTATGTATATATTGCAGGAGGCTTGCGAACAGTAAGTGTCTCATCTCCATTCAGTTTTGCTGATGATTTTATGTTATTGCCATTTATGAGGATCCTTCCCATTTTGCAGGCATTGGCAGCGAGGGTTCTTGTCTTGAACAATCTCACTGCCCACAGGAACTTATCTATTCTGACGGGCGTTTTTCCTGACATAAAAATGATTTTTACTCAGGGGAGCTTATCTCCCTCATTATTTTCCTTATTATTCTTTCCGGGCGTGATCTTTCCTGCTTTGTTGAAAGTTGTCATTGTGAGTTCGGTACCTATTGTTCCGAATGATCTTATCATTTCGATAACGAGTTCTATCCTTTTTTCCAGGAACTTCTTTTCTTCCGGGCTCCAGCTGCCGAGGACAAATTTCACCTGCGAGCCTTTCCGGAAGCCATTTCCGATACCTACCCTAATTCTTGCATACTGATCTGTTCCAAGCACCGAACTGATATGTGCCAGGCCGTTATGTCCGCCGTCGCTTCCTCCTGGTCTCATCCTTATGCTTCCAAGTGGAAGGGCAAGGTCATCAACTATAACAAGGAGTTTGTCTGCTTCAATTTTTTCCTTATTCAGCCAGTATCTTACTGCATTACCGCTGAGGTTCATGTAAGTTGAAGGTTTCAGCAGGATGAATTCCCTGCCCTTGAATTTTACGGAGCATATGTGGCCGTACCGTCTGTCGGTAAAACACGAATTGGATGCCACTGCCATAGCATCCAATACCATGAATCCGATGTTATGCCGTGTGCCGGCATATTCATCACCTATATTTCCCAGGCCAGCTATCAGATATTTCAAGATGCCTGTTTATTGATAAAGTGAATTAAGCTTTCTTTTCTTTCTCCTTACCCTTCTCTTTACCTTTATCGTCAGCAGGTGTTTCTGCAGCGGCTACAGCGCCTTCTGCTGCACCTGCAGCAGCAGCTTCAGCTGCCAGCTCTTCTTCTGTCTTCATGACAACCCGTGAGGTGGAGACTGTTACAATAGTTGCAATCTTTGGATCCAGTAATTCTATTTTTTCGAAAGCAATGTCGCCTACTTTAACAGAATGATGGATCTTCAGATCAGTAACATCAACTTCCAGATGATCCGGAAGATCAGCTGCAAGTGCTTTTATTTTGAGAGTTCGTTTTTTAATGCTGAGCTTTCCTCCTGCCTTAACTCCGACAGAATCCCCTGTTATTACTACAGGTACGTCCATTGTTACCGGTTTGTTATCGAATACCTGTACAAAGTCGGCATGTAATATCTTATCTGTAACAGGGTGAAATTGCATGTCGTGCAGGACTGCATTAAAGATCTTCCCTTCAATATCCAGATTAACAAGATGAGCTTCATGTGTATAGACAAGATTTTTGAAGCTGCTTTCCTGGGTACTGAAGTTTATGTTATTTTCTTTTCCGTAAATAATGCAGGGTACATTACCGGTTTTTCTGATCTCTCTTGTAGATTTTTTCCCTACCTCATTCCTGAAAGATCCTTTAATCTCTATAGTCTTCATTTTCTTTTTGTTATTGTGCTACTCAAAGTTACAGTTGCTGCAACTTCCCATTACACGTTTGACACTTTTAAAAATCGGAGTGCAAATATATGACAAAGTAATCAGAATACAAAATGAGTGCTTATAGACTGATTTGTATTTACGGCACGGATAGTATTGGCGAATATTCCGGCTATTGAATGTACTTTTATCTTTTCGGAATTGATTGTTACGGGTACAGAATCGGTGACGACAAGTTCCTCAATTGCCGAATTATTTATTCTTTCCACAGCATTTCCGGAAAGAATGGGATGAGTACAGAAAGCTCTGACGCTTTTTGCACCTCTTTCTTTCATCATATTTGCAGCCAGGACGATTGTACCGGCGGTGTCAACCATATCATCGATTATCACAATATTTCTTCCTTCAACTTCTCCGATAACCGACATTTCTTCAATAACATTAGGTTTTTTCCGGAGTTTATAACAAAGTACCATTTCCGACTGCAGATGGCGGGAGTAAGCATTTGCTCTTTTGGATCCTCCCATGTCGGGAGCTGAAATCGCAAGGTTGTCGAGATTAAGATTCTGAATATATGGTGCAAATATTGCGGAACCGAACAAGTGGTCGACAGGAACATTGAAAAAGCCCTGGATCTGGTCGGCGTGCAGATCCATTGTTATCACTCTGTCCACTCCCGCGGCGCTGAGAAGGTCAGCAGAAAGCTTCGATCCTATTGATACTCTCGGACGGTCCTTCCTGTCCTGACGGGCAAATCCATAGTATGGGATTACTGCAATTACTTTATATGCTGAAGCTCTTTTGGCTGCATCGATCATCAGCAGAAGTTCAAAGAGATTATCGGCAGGAGGATTGGTTGACTGAACAATAAAAACCATATCACCTCTTACTGACTCATCAAAACATGGTTGGAACTCACCATCACTGAAATCTGTCACTGAACTTTTTCCAAGCTCAAGTCCGAGTTCCCCGGCAATCTTTTCTGCAAGATGGCGTGACGACCTGCAGGAAAAGAGTTTCAT
This sequence comes from uncultured Rikenellaceae bacterium, assembly GCA_964637415.1. Lineage (GTDB taxonomy): Bacteria > Bacteroidota > Bacteroidia > Bacteroidales > VadinHA17 > LD21. The sequence continues at coordinate 38,642 of CAZWUB010000011.1, read as the reverse complement.
CGGTGCATAACCGTACATTTTTATTGTGTTGATTATTTATTAGGATAATTGCATGCAAAATTAATTAATCCTGATAAAATCATTCCTGTTTTGAAAAATTGTTCATAGTTTCTTCGATGAAGTCCAGAATGTCCATTCTGCCTGCCTTTGTTACTGTTGAAGTGATGAATGTTACAGGCAGTGATTCCCAGTTCATGAGCATTATGGTATCATATTGCCGCACCGACATGGCCAGTTTGTCCCGGCTCATCTTATCACTCTTTGTAAACACCCTGGCGAAGGGGATATTGTTCATTCCCAGGAACTCCATAAACTCTATGTCAGATCTCTGAGGCTTATGCCTGGCATCGACAAGAACAAACAGGCAGAGAAGGTTCTCTCTCTTCATAATATATTCTCTTGAAGCTAAGGTCCAGTTTTCTCTCTGTTTTACCGCTACCTTTGCATAACCATAACCGGGAAGATCAGCAAGGTACCACTTGTCATTGATTATAAAATGATTTATTGTTTTGGTTTTACCCGGATCGCCGGATGTCTTTGCAAGTTTATTGAATCCGGTAAGCATATTGATAAGAGACGATTTGCCGACATTTGACCGTCCGATAAATGCAAGTTCAGGCAAATTATTTTCGGGGCACTGGCTTAAATTTGTGCTGCTTTTAACAAACCGGGCGGTATGGATAATCATATCCGTCAGTTATTTGAGATCATTATAAGGAAGGTCAATCCTTTTGTAAATAAGATTCCTGTTTCCAAACGGAGTAAGAACAGCCGCGATAACCCCAACATGATCTTCCGTGGCTGTACCGGTTTTCCTGAGGTCGATCCGTGCTCTTCCATCTACAGTATTAAGCTGTTTTACAGAAGCAGTATCGAAACGGTTATCTGTAAATTCCCCCTGGAAAAATTTTACTTTCGTGCTTTTATCCGATAATGCGAGTGATATCCTGTATCTCCCTGTCGATTTGTATTCGTCATTTACTGTTACAGTTATTTCAGGATACCCTTTTACCAGTTTGCCGTCGGTTGTGAATTCTTCAAGATAAGGTGTCCGTAATCCTTTGACATAACCAATCTTTGCCTTTACCCTGCCGGTTCTGTAATACTGTACCTGGATACCATCAATTGTATCATGCTTATAAGGAGTAGACCTGAAAAGCTGACCCTCCACGTAAAAATACCTTCCTGTATCCTCCCTGAACCCGTTCTCATACCAGAAGGTCTGGTAAACCTGACCTCCGGCATAGAATGACTTCATTAATCCTTCCCGTACACCATTTTTGAATGTTACCTCTTTGATAATTTTATTATTGCTCATATATTGTTTGATACCTGTATAACCGGTATCAGGGACGGTAATTGTATCATTCCCGGCTGTTATTTTTCCGGAGCCTCTCCCGGTGCATGCTGCAATTATCAGGATAATTATTATGGCAACAGACAGATTTGAATATGTTTTCATTTTGATTGATTATTTTATTTTATACCTATCGTATTCTTCCGAAATGAAGATCTCAAGCAGCGAAGCCTTCGGTGATGGTTCCAGGACAACATCCTTTATCATGGCGGGGAGCAAAACAGTTTCACCTCTCAGAACAGGTTCCGAATTACCTTCCCAGCGGATCAGAAATTCACCTTCTGTACAGATATATATTACAAAGGAATCTATAAGGTTGTAATCTTTGCTTATATTCTCGCTGAAGTTAATTCTGTTTGTGATAAAGAATTCGCATTTCACAAGGTTTTCGGTTTTGTTCGGAACAGGTTCCTTAGTGATCTTATTACTGCCTGCTGAATTATAATCGATTGCATCGACAGCCAGATCTGTATGAAGTTTCCGGGGTTTACCGTCAGGGCCGGGCCTGTTCCAGTCAAAGATCCTGTAGGTTATATCAGAGGTCTGCTGGATCTCAACAAGGACATTGCCTGCACCTATCGCATGTATCCTTCCTGCGGGAGAAAAGAATACATCACCCGCAGCAGAAATATCTGCATTTAACAATCCGGCAAGTTCGCCGCTTTCAACCGATTTGAGATAAATTTCCTTTGTGACAGGTTCCCTGAAGCCTGAATAGATTTTTGCATCCCTCTCGCTCTCAAGGATATACCACATCTCAGTCTTGCCATAAGCATTATGCCTCTTTTTTGCAAGTTCATTTCCCGGATGAACCTGTATTGAAAGGTCAGTTTTTGCTTCAATGATCTTTATGAGAAGCGGGAATTCAATTCCAAACCTGTCAAAGATCGCATCGCCTGTTATATCACCCATGTATACCTCTATCAGTTCTTCAATATTGTTACCTGCAAGAAAACCATTGCTCACAACTGAAAGATTTCCCGACACGGCAGATATTTCCCAGCTTTCGCCATATTTCAGGTCAGGATTGCCATTTTTGTTATAGCGATTGACAAGGGAGGTCCCTCCCCAGATTTTCTCTTTTAAGATTGGTTCAAATTTAAGAGGATAGAGTTCCGCCATTGAGTTAGGAGTTTAATAGTGCCTAAAGTTCATAAAGTTCATAAAGTTCATAGAGTTCATAAAGTTCATAAAGTTCATAAAGTTCATAAAGTTCATAGGTTCAAAGTTCCGAAACTCATATAACTTTAGGCACTTTAGCTCACTTTAGGCACTTTAGGCACTTTAGGCACTTTTTTTTACTTTTGCATCACAAATCTACGAATAAATGCTCATTGTTGGAATAGCAGGAGGGACCGGTTCAGGAAAAACGACCGTTGTCAATAAATTAATTAAGGAATTCCCTAACGGAGAGGTAATAGTAATTCCCCAGGATGCATATTACAGGGATAATGGCCACATACCCGTTGAAGAGAGGCAGAAGATCAATTTCGACCATCCTGATTCCGTTGAATTTACACTTCTTGTTGAACATCTTAATGAACTCAAAAGAGGGGGGGCGGTACAAATGCCGGTTTATTCCTACCTAACCTGCCTGAGATCGGAAGAGACAATCACTGTGAAACCGGCCAGGGTTATCCTGGTAGAGGGTATACTGATACTTACTGATCCCGGACTTCGGAATATGCTGGATATCAAGGTTTATGTGGATGCAGACGCCGACGACAGGCTGGGCAGGGTGATCCGGAGGGACACAATAGAACGAGGCAGATCGGTAGAGATGGTACTGGAGAGGTATCACGACACTGTAAAGCCATCACATCTTCAGTTTATAGAACCTTCAAAACGCTATGCTGATATTATTATCCCCCGGGGAGGTGAGAATGAAGTTGGTATCGGGGTGATAATTTCACTTCTCGAGAAGCATCTTTAGATCAAACCCTGAAACCCTGGAACCCTGAAACTCTGGAACCCCTTTAGTCATGCGGTCGTGCTTTGTAAGCCGTAGCTTAAGCGAAGGCTTACGGTCGTGCGGTCTGAGCTTTGCACCCTGCCCCCTTCACCTTCCTCAGTGATCCCCAAAATCAACGAGTGCTTTTATCACAGCTTCGGGATTGTCGGAATGTATCCAGTGTCCGGCATCCCTGATTATCTGAAACTCCGCTGCCGGAAAAATCTTCAGGATATCGCTCCGGTCGCTGTCGGGTAAATACCCCGAGTTTTCCCCTTTCAGCAATAGAACAGGGAACCCGGTAACCCCCTGATAATTATCAGATGGTCTGGGCAATCCGCTCATAATTTTTTCAAGGTTTTTTAAAAGGGCAGGGGCATTGATCTTCCAGGAGAATTTATTATCAGGTTTCCGCTGAAGGTTTTTCATTATCATTCCCCTGGTCCTTTCGGAAGTTATCTTTTCCCTCAGGAGCATTTCAACATCACTTCGGGATACTGCCGATGAAATATCGGTATCAATTATTGTTTTAAGAATGGAAAGGTGCTGGTTATATTCCGGTGTTCTGATGTCCCGGGCGGCAAAAGGAGAAATATCGGCTAATACCAGGCCCTGAATTTTTCCCGGCCATCTGACAGCAAAGAATGCAGCAGCCTTACCTCCCATGCTGTGGCCGGTCAGAAAAAATTTCTCCAGTCCGAGCTCCCCGGCAAGTTCATGGATATCCGAACTGAGAGCCTCATAAGTATGCAGATCGCTATGGGGTGACAAACCGTGGTTCCTCAGATCAGGAAGGTATACTGTAAATTTTCTGCTGACTGCTTTTGCGATTGTTACCCAGTTGTCGGATGATCCGTACAGGCCATGAAGAATCATGAGAGGAGGACCTTCACCGTATTTCCTGCAAAACAATTTCATCATAATATAATTTTGATTTTAAAGGTATGATGGAACCCACATGTTGTGAAAAATATTTTTATATGTGTTTATGTTAGCAATAACATGTGGGTTTCATCAGATCTTTCAGTCTGCCAGTTGCCTTTTGTACATCTGGATAGTATTCTCAAGGCCGAGATAAAGGGCATCGGCAATCAGAGCATGGCCTATTGAAACCTCCAGGATCCAGGGAATGTTCTTATGGAAGTAATTAAGATTATCAAGATTCAGGTCATGACCGGCATTAATACCAAGTCCGGCATTTCTTGCAATTTCAGCTGCCAGAACGAAAGGTCTGACTGCTTCAGCAGCGTTTTCTGCAAAGCCGGAAGCGTAAGGTTCGGTATAGAGCTCTATCCTGTCGGTGCCGGTAAAAACGGCATTTTCTATATTAACGGGGTCAGTATCTATAAATAATGATGTTCTTATCCCTTCTTTTTTGAATGCACTGACAACATCAGTAAGGAAGCCCCTGTTTCTAAGTGTATCCCAGCCGGCATTTGAGGTCAGGGCATCGTGTTTGTCGGGGACAAGGGTTACCTGGTCGGGTTTAACAGACATGACAAGGTTAATAAAGCTGTCGGTGGGATTTCCCTCAATATTAAATTCGGTTTTTATTATTGGCCTTATTTCAATTACATCTCTGTAACGGATGTGTCTTTCGTCAGGTCTGGGGTGTACTGTTATTCCGTCGGCACCAAAAAGCTGACAGTTTATAGCTGCATTTACAACATTTGGAATATTCCCACCTCTTGCATTACGGAGGGTTGCAATCTTATTTATGTTAACACTCAGTTTTGTCATAAAATAAATCTGTAACTTAATACGTATATGTTATTCGCAGGGCAAAAGTAATACAACTGGCTTTTTTTTCATTACTTTACACAAAAATTATACCCGATGGTCGCTCTTGATCTGATATCTGATATCATTCCGTCGCTTAAAACGTCCGATACGGGGCAGACAGCTTTAAACCTGATGGAGATCTACAGGATATCTCATTTACCGATTGTAAATAACCTGGATTTTCTGGGACTTATATCGGACAGTGATATTTATGACATGAACCAGCCTGACGAACCAATAGGTAATCATGAACTTACTTTGCTTAAGCCTTATGCCAGGGATGATCAGCATCTGTTTGAAGTGATAGGACTGGCTGCGAGGCTGAAGCTTACAGTTGTTCCGGTGCTGAATCACAGCAACCACTATATGGGTGTGATCACGACAAGTGATCTTATCAGACATATAGCAGGAATTTCATCAATGGATCAGCCGGGAGGAATAATTGTTCTTGAAATGGTTGAAAGGGACTATTCTCTTTCTCAGATTGCCCAGATAATTGAAAGCAACAATATAAGGGTGTTAAGTATGTATATTACCTCACCTGCCGATTCCACGAGGCTTGAGGTCACTCTTAAAGTAAATGAAACTGATCTGCTTGCTGTTATCCGTACATTCGAAAGGTATAATTATGATGTAAAGACCTGGATCACAACAAACGATTCTCTCGATCGCTTTTATTCCGAGCGCTTTGATCTTCTGATGAAATATTTGAATATGTAGAAATCATGCTGAAAAGGATAGCAATATACAGTAAAGACAATAATACCAGAACAAGAGATGGGGTGCAGAGGCTTGTTAGTGAATTCTGCAGGCGCGGGATTGAAATAAGTATATTCCAGAAACCCGGAGATATAAGGATGAACTGGGGGGATAGTTCAATTAAGCCTTTTACAGATATTGAGTCCTTGTCCGATCTTCCCGATATGATCATGAGTGTTGGAGGAGATGGTACATTTCTTGAAACAGTTCTTAAGGTGAAGGATTCCGGGATACCTGTGGCAGGTGTTAACACGGGCAGGATGGGTTTTCTTGCGAATATTCCAAATGAAGAGATAGGCAATTCGGTTGACCAGCTCTGTAATGGTGAATATGAGATAATTGAAAGGACAATGCTGGAGATAACGCGGCCGGAAGGATTATTCGGAGAGGAGGCGTCGACGGCTCTTAATGAGATCACTATCCAGAAAACATTTCTGAGCATGGTTATAATCCATGTTTATGTGAACGGAGTTTTCCTCAATACCTATTGGGCCGATGGTCTTATCGTTTCAACAGCCACAGGTTCAACTGCATATAACCTGAGTGCCGGGGGGCCCATTTTGTCGCCAACAGATGAGAGTATAGTTATTTCACCAATCTCACCACATAATCTGACAATAAGGCCGATAGTACTCTCGGGGAAAAATGAACTGAAGATGGTTATGGAAGGCCGGACAGAAGAGTGCCTTGCAACATGTGACTTCAGGTTCAGGAATATCCCGGTCAATGAAGAGATAAGGATAATCCAGTGCCCCCATAAACTCAGAACTGTTATGCTGAAAGGGCGGGATTTTTACAGTACTCTGAGAAACAGACTGATGTGGGGGGCCGATAAGCGCAACTGAATTATTAAACTGATGGGTATTTCTGTTTATCAACATTATGAGGTTAATAATATTCAGACAGGAAGGCCATTTCATAGCATAATTTTAAATTTTCTAAAATTTAGTCTGATCAATTTATAAATATTTATAATTTATTGTATTCCTTTGTGTTACTTTGTGATTGCCTTTGTGATCCTTTGTGGTTCAAAAAATATTTAACTACAAAGGACTCATCCCGAGCTATTCGGGATTACAAAGGATACATAAAGTTTATGAATTATTAAATTTAGATTACTATATTTGTATCTGCAATAAAAAGCTGTCATCATGAAGCGAGCCATTTTGATTTTAATGATCTTTTGTTTTGCAATCCCGTTTTCCAGCGCCCAGTTATGGAAAATGAGACGATGGGAACTTACTGCCGCAGCAGGGCCATCATTTTTCTTCGGTGATATCGGAGGGTATTCCAGGACAAAGAATTTACTCGGGTTCAGGGATATGAGTTACCTTCAGACACGATATGACGTTAATGCAAACATTAAGTACCGGATCGGAAGGGAATTTAATCTCAGGGGCAGCATGACTTACGGTCTTTTCCATGCTACTGACGAAAGGGGATCAAATGAAAACAGGCCTTATGAAGCTTCAACCACGTTTTTTGAACCTGCGATAATCGGCGAGTATTATTTTATAAAAAACAGGGCTGAAAGCAGTTATTTATTTGTAAAACGCAGGGGCCGGTTTATCTGGTCACTTTTAAAATCTCTCGATTTTTATGGTTTTGCAGGTGTCGGGGGAATATCATATAATGTAAAGGGAAATGATGCACTTGTTGAAAAACAGGCGTTGGAGGGATATCCCGACAGCGGTTTTGATCTGGTCATTCCCGGGGGAGTGGGTGCAACCCTTGTCTATTCACCCAATTTTAATTTCGGACTCGAACTTGGAGGCAGATATGCCTTTACAGATTATATCGACGGTTATACTTCACAATTTTCCAAGGCAAATGACGTTTATTATTTTTTGAACTTTACAATCACGTATAAGCTGAAGACCGGGCCACGCGGATTGCCTTCATTCAGATAATAATAAGCGGGATCATTTTTGATGAAACGATTACCTTGGATCTTCTTGTTTTTCAGTATTTTTATTTCTGCCGGAGGACAACGTAATTCCGATTACGGGGTTTTCGGCGGTATTTCAACCTACCTGGGAGATATTAACCCGGGAAGGCTGATGTATTCACCACTCCCTGCAGCCGGGATACTTTACAGATATAATTTCCACCCGCGCCAGGCTATCAGGGGGAGTATCTTTTATGGCGGCCTCAGAGCCAACGATCTTGACTTTAATAATGCTTTCCAGACTACAAGGAACAGTTCATTTACAGGATCGGTGGCAGAGCTTGCTGCACAGTTTGAATTTAATTTCCTTCCTTATTCCACACAGGGTAAGCTTTGGGACTTCTCACCCTATTTTGCTGCCGGTGCCGGTGTGGTTTTCATAAATACAGTTACAAATTCAATAGAACCGGTTATCCCATTTTCCCTCGGTTTCAAAGTCAATATTTATAAAAATATGGGTCTGGAAGCTGAATATGGCTTTCGTAAAACTTTTTATGATAACTTTGACGGCCTAAATGATATGGTAACCGAAGAAGATCGGGGTTTGATCCATAATAATGACTGGTATTCATTTGCCGGAATTGTTCTTACCTGGAAAATTTATAATAAACTGGCAGGATGTCCGGCATACGCTGATATGGATCAGAAAAGCAAACGTTAGATAATGTCACTGAGGGATAAGATCAATATGAGTAAACTGCCTGTCCATATTGCAATCATTATGGATGGAAACGGAAGGTGGGCTGCATTGCACGGGCATGAAAGGGTATTCGGCCACCAGAAAGGCGTGGAGCCGGTAAGAAATGTCGTAGAGGCTGCAGCTGAGCTTGGTATCGGATATCTTACCCTTTATGCTTTCTCAACAGAAAACTGGTGCAGGCCCGACGAAGAGGTATCTGCTCTTATGGGTCTTATGGTGCAATCACTAAATGACGAGAAAGATAATCTTTTAAAGAATAATATAAAGCTGATTGCAATAGGTGAATTTGAAAGACTGACAGATAATGTAAGATCAAAATTGTTTGATACGATCAATCTGACTTCAGGATCGACAGGCCTGACACTCATCCTTGCCCTCAGTTACAGTTCCCGGTGGGAAATAACAGAGGCGGCAAGAAAAATAGCCAGTGATGTAAAAGCCGGAGTGCTTATACCCGAAGCAATTTCTGAAGAGGAGCTTGAAAAAAGACTTACAACACGGGGTATTCCCGATCCTGACATGATGATAAGGACGAGCGGGGAATTAAGGATAAGTAATTTCCTCCTCTGGCAACTGGCTTATACGGAATTTTATTTCACTGATATACTTTGGCCTGATTTTGGTAAGGAAGATCTTTATAGTGCAATAGTTGACTTCCAGAACAGAGAAAGACGATTTGGAAAAACGAGTGAACAGATTTTGGAAAAATAACAAAAGGATGAAATTCAAGGGACTTAACTGGATTTTTACGGTACTTGTTCTGGCAGTGTTCAACATGGCAATATATGCCCAGGAAAAACAGGAAATATTTGATTATACGAGTGAAGACGAATTTGTGATCGGAGGTGTTTCTGTATCCGGCGTAAGATACCTTGACATTAATGCAATCGTAGGTCTGTCAGGTCTCAGAAAGGGACAGACAATCACAATACCGGGTGAGGCTGTCAAAAATGCTGTTCAGAAATTATGGTCACAGGGATTGTTCTCGGATGTGAGATTATCTGTTCAGTCGACGAAAGCAGATACAGTATTCCTTGATATTCTTCTGCAGGAACGCCCCCGTATTTCATCAATTAAATTCTACGGCATAAGACAATCTGAAAGTCAGGATATTACTGAAAAAATCAATCTGCCTGTCGGATCACAGATCACTTCCTATATCCTGGACAATACAAGGAAAATAATAAGGGACCATTATATAGAAAAGGGATTCTTCAACACCTCTGTTGATTTTGTTCAGAAGGATGATCCCGATCAGCCCAATAATATAATATTGAGTATCAATATTGATAAAAAGGAAAGAGTTAAGATCGGTGATCTGACATTTATCGGGAATGAGAGCTTTGAAGATAAAAAGCTTCGGCGGCAGATGAAAGGGACCAAGCAGAAGAATATTAATTTCTTCAAGCCTTCAAAGTACATTGGTGAGAAGTATGAAGAAGATAAGGAAAAGCTTATCACCTTTTATAATGATAACGGATTTAAGGATTTTACAATACTTTCCGATTCTTTGTATGATATCTCTGAAGACCGTGTGGGACTGGTGATCAGGATTGATGAAGGTAATCAGTACTTTCTCAGGAATGTGGAATGGGTAGGGAACAGTGTTTACAGGAAAGAGGATCTTAACAGGGTTTTCAATGTTGAGAAAGGTTCGGTTTATAATCAGTCACTTATTCTTGACAGGCTGAAAGGTCTTAGTGGTGCTGAAGATGCCGTGAGCAACCTTTACCTCGATTACGGTTACCTGTTCTCGCAGCTCACACCAGTCGAATCAAAGGTTGATGGCGATTCAGTTGACCTGGAGGTCAGGATATATGAAGGTGATCAGGCTTATGTAAATAACGTTATAATATCAGGGAATACAAGGACCAATGAACATGTGGCACGCCGGGAACTATATACACTTCCCGGTGATCTCTTCAGCAAGGATTTGATCCTTAGATCAATACGGCAACTGGGCGTTCTTGGCCATTTTGATCCTGAAAAGATTAATCCTGCTCCTATGCCCGACCCTGTCAATGGAACGGTTGACCTTTTATATCAGCTTGAAGAAAAAGCAAACGATCAGTTTGAGATATCAGGAGGATGGGGTGCAGGGATGCTCGTAGGAACAATAGGTGTGAGGTTCAATAATTTTGCGATGCGGAACTTCTTCAACCTGAAAGACTGGAGGCCTTATCCTTCGGGTGACGGGCAGTCACTCAGCATAAGGGCACAATCAAACGGAAGAATTTACCAGTCATATACAGTATCTTTTATGGAACCGTGGCTTGGCGGCAAGAGGGCAAATTCTTTCTCGGTTTCCCTTTACAGGTCTCTCATGACTAACGGAAAGAAGAAAGGGGAGGATGGCCGTCAGTCGATGCTTATTGATGGTGCATCGATCGGACTGGGCAGACGGCTTGCATGGCCGGATGATTATTTTTCATTGTACGGAGAATTAAGCTATCAGAAGTACAATCTTAACAATTACAGCTATTATCAGTTCCTCTTCGAGAATGGTGAATCGTCGCTTATAAGCCTTATGGCCAAGCTTCAGAGGTTTTCTGTAGGTCCTAATATAATATACCCGAGGAAGGGTTCATCCTACACCCTTTCGCTGCAGGCTACTCCTCCTTATACATATATTTCGGGAAAGGATATGTCGGATGCACCTGATGAAGAGAAATACAAATGGATAGAATTCCACAAATGGGTATTCAAATCGGAAAACTACTTTCCTCTTACAAAGGATGACAAGCTGGTACTAAGCGCACGCTTTGCATTCGGCTATCTTGGTCATTATAACAGGGACATTGGTCCTTCACCATTTGAAAACTTCTATGTTGGAGGAGATGGAATGACAGGTTACAGTTTCTACGGGAGGGAGATAATAGCCCTGAGGGGATATACGAACGGATCACTGACACCTACTGCAGCAAATGGTGCTCCGTCAGGGAACGTATATACAAAAATGACTTTCGAAGTACGTTACCCGATCTCTCTTAATCAGCAGGCAACAATATACGGACTGGCATTTCTTGAATCAGGAAGAGCATGGAACAAACTTAAGGAATATAATCCTTTCCGGATGAACAGATCAGCGGGTATTGGCCTCAGGGCTAATCTTCCGATGTTCGGTCTTCTTGGAATAGACTGGGGTTATGGTTTTGATGATGTGCCTGATCCGTCAAGATATAATAACGCAAATAAATCACAATTTCATTTTGTAATAGGTCAGCAGTTTTAACAGCTTAAAAAAATCAGAGTCATGAAAAAAATTACTTTTATAATAGGTTTACTTGTTCTGTCTTCAGCAATTGCTGTAGCACAGAAATACGCTTTTGTTGATACCGAGTATATCAGAAAGAATATCCCTGCTTTTACAACGGCACAGGAACAGCTCGATAACCTCTCAAAACAATGGGAAAAAGAAGTTGCCGACGGTTATGCCATAGTCGAGCAGATGTATAAATCATATCAGAATGAGGCACCGCTTCTTTCGCAGGACATGAAAATTAAGAGAGAAGAGGCAATAATTGCCAAAGAGAAGGAGATGAAAGACCTTCAGAATAAGTATTTCGGGATGGAAGGTGAGCTTTTCAAAAAAAGGGAAGAGCTTGTTAAACCTATACAGGATGAGATACTTAAGGCAATCAAGGATATTGCTGTTGAAGGAAGTTATGCAGTGATCTTCGACTCTGCAGCAGGCGGCAATATTCTCTTTGCAAATCCGAAATTTGATATCAGTGATCAGGTTCTCGAAAAATTAGGTTTTAAGAATTAAATAACTACTTTTGCATAAATTTAAAATTAATAAACAACTTGTAATGAAAAGATTAATAGGAATAGCTGCTCTTGTTCTCTTTATGGTATCTGCAGGGCAGGCCCAGAATTTGAAGTTCGGTCATATTAACAGCGATGAACTTATCAGAGCTTTACCTGAGTTTGACACTGCAAATGCCAACCTGGAAAAATTCCGGCAGGAGCTTGTAAACAACCTTGAAATTATGTCGGTTGAGCTCAATAATAAAAGTGATGCTTTTAATAAGGAAAGCAAGAATTATACTGAAATAGTAAGACAATCCAAGGAGCAGGAACTTGTTGACCTGAACAGAAGAATCCAGGAGTTCCAGGTTAATGCACAGGAACAGCTGCAGAACAAACAGGTAGAATTATTTCAGCCCATATATAATAAGGTTGACAAAGCAATCAAGGATGTAGGTAAGGAGAATGGTTTCCTGTATGTTTTTGATATAGCAAAAGGTTCACTTCTCTATTTTGATGAGACCAAAAGCACAAATATTCTGGCGCTTGCCAAAACCAAGCTGGGGATTAAGTAAAGCGCTATACATAATCGGTGGCCATCTGCCAGGAGGCGGATGGTCATTTTTTTAATATAAAGTATTGTGAAAAAGCAGCCAATTGGTCTTTTTGATTCAGGAGTCGGAGGTCTTACAGTTGCACAGGCCATAAAGCAGGTTCTCCCGGGTGAGAGCCTTATTTATTTCGGTGATACGGCCCATCTGCCTTATGGTGATAAATCGGCTGAATCGATACAAAACTATTCCCGGAAGATTACGGAGTTCCTGCTCGACCAGGGTGCAAAAGTAGTACTGGTGGCTTGTAATTCAGCATCAGCATCAGCCTATGACATCCTTATGGAAGAGTTCGGCACAAGGACAATACTCATGGATGTTATTGATCCTGTTGTTGATTATCTGGGTACCAGGAATTATTCGAGGGTCGGTGTTATAGGTACCAAGAGAACAATAAGTTCAGGGACCTACGAAAACAAGATCAGGATTAAATCACCGGAGACAAGTGTGGTATCCCTTGCAACACCGCTTCTTGTTCCCATGATCGAAGAGGGATTTATTTTTGACGATATCAGCAATGCAATCCTCCGTGCATACCTGTCGGATGCTTCGCTTCAGAATATCGAGGCACTGATACTTGGTTGCACACATTATCCCATAATCAGGAATCAGATCAGCAAGATCTTTAACTTTAATATCGAGGTGATAGATTCGGGAAGGCTTGTTTCTGTTATTCTCCGCGATCTGCTCGAAAAGAACAACCTTCTCAACGATTCCGGAAAAGCTGAAGACCGGTTTTATGTATCCGATTATACAACATATTTTGAAAAGATAGCAAAGATGTTCTTCGAGGGTGATATAAACCTTAAAAAAGCAGATATCTGGCAATAAAAACCTGAGGGTGTCATGGGTAAGAATACAAGAGTTGTTTCGAAAGAAGAAGTGGTTATCCGTTTTTCCGGTGATTCCGGTGACGGGATGCAGCTTACAGGAACACTGTTTTCCGATACGGCTGCTCTTTTTGGTAACGATCTAACGACCTTTCCTGATTATCCTGCCGAGATCAGGGCACCACAGGGTACCGTGGGAGGCGTTTCAGGGTTCCAGGTCCATCTCGGGCACTCGGAAATTGATACTCCGGGCGATTTCGCTGATGTGCTTGTAGCCATGAATCCTGCAGCTATCAAGGCAAATGCGGGTCTGGTAAAGCCTGGCGGGACCATCATCTACGACAAGGATAATTTCACAGGAAAGAACCTTGAAAAGGCCGGTTATATAAGTGATCCCATTGCAGAAGAGAAGCTTGAAACTTATAATATAATTGCGGCCCCGATAAGTTCAATGGTAAAAGAGGCGCTGAAAACATACGGGCTTGATCCAAAATCCGTTCTGAGAACAAAGAACATGTTTGCTCTGGGAATGGTTTACTGGCTTTTTGACAGGAAATTGAAGTACACTGAACAGTTTTTCGAAAAAAAGTTTGCCCAGAAACCGGAAATTGCCGAGGCAAATAAAGTTGCATTAAGAGCCGGTTATTACTATGCCGAAACCATTGAAGCTCTGGCTCCGGTCATAAAGATCCAGCCAGCCCAGATAGCACCCGGAACATACAGGAATATTAATGGAAATACGGCAACAGCATGGGGTTTTCTGGCTGCTGCAGAAAAAGCAGGGCTGAATGTTTTCATAGGATCATACCCCATAACACCTGCTACGGGTATTCTTGAAGAACTGGCTGCACGCAAAGACCTGGGAGTAAAAAGTTTCCAGGCTGAGGATGAGATAGCCGGGATCTGTTCCGCTCTCGGAGCCAGCTTTGCAGGTTACCTTGCAATAACTTCCACATCAGGCCCCGGGCTTGCACTTAAATCCGAAGCCATTGGCCTCGCCGTTATGGCAGAGCTTCCCATAGTAATTGTGAACGTACAGAGGGGTGGCCCCTCTACAGGTTTACCTACAAAAACAGAACAGGCCGACCTCTTACAGGCTCTTTACGGCCGTAACGGAGAAAGTCCGGTTGTTGTTATGGCAGCAAGCACTCCTGCCGATTGCTTTAAATATGCTTACGGAGCAGCAAGGATAGCTGTTGAACATATGACACCTGTTATCCTCCTTACAGACGGATATCTTGCAAATGGCTCAGAACCCTGGAGAATACCTGATATGAAGGACCTCCCCGACATTACTCCCCGGTTTGCCAACAATAATGAGATACCCTTTCATCCTTATACACGGGATTGCGATACTCTTGCCCGTTACTGGGCTGTACCGGGTACACCGGGACTGGAGCACAGGATAGGGGGACTTGAAAAAACCGTGAAGGGAACAGTCTCTTATCTTCCCGATAATCACGAATTAATGGTGAACTTCAGAGCCGGGAAAGTGGCCAGGGTTGTTGAAAAAATTCCTGACATAAGGGTCTCAGGTGAAGATTCCGGGGATCTTCTTCTTGTAGGCTGGGGAGGATCTCGTGGATACCTTATAACCGCTGTAAAAGAATTACAGGCTGAAGGATATAAGGTGAGCTTTGCAAATTTCAATTATATCAATCCTTTGCCAAAAAATACTTCAGATGTTTTCAGCAGATTCAAAAAAATTGCCATTGCAGAACTGAACCTGGGACAGTTTGCCTCATATCTCCGTTCAGTATGCCCTGAGTTCAGGTATGAACAGATAAATAAGGTAAAGGGAATGCCTTTTACAACTATGGAAATAAAAGATAAATGCATTAAACTACTGAAGGGTAATTAATATGACAGAACTTAAAACATATCAATATACGCCCAGGGATTTTAAAAGTGATCAGGAAGTAAGATGGTGCCCCGGATGCGGTGATCATGCCGTTTTGAATGCTGTACAGAAAGCTCTTTCCGAACTTGGTATACCCAAAGAGAAATATGCTTTTATTTCAGGAATAGGTTGCTCCTCAAGATTCCCGTATTATATGAATACTTACGGGTTCCATGGTATACATGGCAGAGCCTCTGCGATAGCAACAGGCGTTAAGATAGCCAATCCGGAATTATCAGTGTGGCAGATTACAGGCGATGGTGATGCCCTGGCCATAGGCGGTAACCATTTCATTCATGCTGTGCGCCGGAATATAGATGTGAACATAATTCTGTTTAACAATGAGATATATGGTCTTACAAAAGGGCAATATTCTCCCACTTCAGAAAAAGGACTTGTTACAAAAACATCACCTTTCGGGACGATCGAAGAGCCTTTTTCAGTCGGAGAACTTGTTGTGGGAGCAAAAGGCAGGTTTTTTGCCAGAACTGTTGATGCAAATGTTACACTGTCAACACAGATATATATTCAGGCTGCGAAGCATAAAGGCACTTCGGTGATTGAAGTACTTCAGAATTGTGTGATATTCAATGACGGCATACATGATACAGTAACCCACAGGGATTTCAGGGGCGACAGGACGATAACACTCAGGCACGGTGAACCGATGACCTTCGGAAAGAATAGTGAAAAGGGCCTTATACTTGAAGGTTTAAAGCTTAAGGTTGTTACTATCGGTGAAAACGGAATAACGAGGAACGACCTTCTTGTTCATGATTCAAAAGAACCTAATCCCGGGATACATTATATGCTTGCAAACATGAGGTATCCGCAATACCCGGTTGCCCTGGGAGTAATCAGATCCGTTGAAGGTAAAACCTATGACGATGATCTTATTCAGCAGATAGATCATATCCGGAAAGAATCAAAAATTAAATCTGTCAGCGACCTGCTTCACAGCGGATCGACCTGGAAAGTAAAATAGCTGACAGCATCATACCGTTAACGGTGCGGTTATTGGGAATTTTAGTACTTTTAAAGTTGAATTTCCCTTATACCGACCCATGGAAGACAAAAATCAGATAA
This sequence comes from uncultured Rikenellaceae bacterium, assembly GCA_964637415.1. GTDB lineage: Bacteria > Bacteroidota > Bacteroidia > Bacteroidales > VadinHA17 > LD21. The sequence goes on along the minus strand of CAZWUB010000011.1, from coordinate 21,968 downwards.
GTCCCGAATACCACCGCCTGCTCCACGAACAGCATGAAAGACTGAAGGAGCTTGGTTGTATTAACCAGACCACCTATATCCTCAAGGAAAGCAAACCTGTTGAAGAAACGCTTCAGCAGATTGTACTGCTTCTGCCGGCAGCCTGGCAATACCCGAAGTATACCGAAGCCAGGATAATATACCGCGATAAACAATTCGAGACACCCGGATTCAGGGAGAGTCAGTGGAAAATGGAACAGGAATTCAATACAATTGATGATGAGAAAGGTCTTGTTCAGGTTTACTATACCGAGGAATTCAGGGAAGAATATGAAGGTCCTTTTTTAAAAGAAGAAAGAGATCTCATCCTTAACATCGCCAGCCTGATCACAGGTTTTATTAACAGCACCAAAGCCAGAGATATAATTCTTGGCCGGACACTTCCGGGAGATGAAACTGAAGATATACATGATCTGTCATCCAGGCAGTTATTACAAAAGTTCCTGGAACGCCATAATGCAGAGCGGGATGTTTTTCACGACCTTCAGCCCTTTAAGGTGAAAGAGATACTTCTGGTGGCGAATCTTTATGATGCATATTCAATTGAGGGAGAAGGACGTTTTGCTGATCATATGCTCGGAGAATATCATCAGATGAGCCTGACAAGCCTGCCGAGGCTGACCGGGGTTTCAGGAGAGGAAGAAGCTTTCAACCGGCTCAGGGCACGCCATTATGATATGGTAATTATAATGGTCGGCCTCGATAAGGAAATGCCGGTAAAGCTTTGCAGGAGTATTAAATATAAATATCCGTATATGCCTGTTTACCTTCTTCTTAACTATCCGGAAGATGTGGCATATATAAGAAAGCAGAAATCGATAGGCGTTCCGATAGATAATTATTTTGTCTGGACAGGAGAATCAAAAGTATTCTTCGCCATGGTAAATCTGCTCGAAGACAGGGTGAATGTTGATAACGATACAAAAAGAGGGCTGACGGGTGTCATCCTTCTCGTGGAGGATTCGGCGGAATACTACTCCAGTTATCTGCCGATGCTTTATAGCCTCGTAATGGAACAAACAAGGAGTCTTATTGAAGATGTTTCAACTGATGAACTGTATAAAGTATTAAAGCTCAAAACAAGGCCAAAGATACTATTGGCCCTGAGCTGGGAGGATGCAATAACAATTTTCAGTAAATATGAGAATAATCTGTTGTGCGTGATTTCTGATATTCGGTTCCCGAAAAACGGGAAATATCACGATACGGCAGGATATGAGCTCATTCAACATATCAAAGCCAGACTGCCGAAAATTCCGACAGTTATTCAGTCATCTGATCCTGAAAACGCAAGGTATGCCTTTACATTGAAATCGAATTTTATAAACAAGAATTCGGAAGGATTGATGCAGGATCTTAAATCGTTCATTAATTATTATCTGGGCTTCGGGCATTTTGTTTACAGGGACGATAAAGGCCGCCAGATTGCCGTGGCAAAATCTATGAAGGAATTTGAGGCATATCTGGAGACGATTCCTGAAGATTCACTTGAATATCATGCATTGGGGAACCACTTTTCCCAGTGGCTTATGGCCCGGGGAGAAGTGAAGATTGCCTGGCAGATCAATCCTATTAAGGTTGCGGATTTTAAAAGCATCAGGGAACTAAGGGAGTTTCTGCTTGACCTGATAAGAAAGAGGCGGCGTGAGCAGAATAAGGGCAGGGTTGTAAACTTTGAGGAATCTGCATTGGCCGATGAATCAAACGTAGTGAGCCTGTCAAGCGGATCACTCGGAGGAAAGGGCAGGGGACTGGCTTTTATAAACACCCTGATCTACAGTTTTGAACTTGGCAGGCTCCTTCCCGGGATAAATATAAAAACTCCGGTAACTGCAATAATCGGTACAGATGAATTTGACATGTTCATGGAGCGGAATCATTTCTGGGATAAGATAAAGGAGATCAAGGATTATCCGATTCTGCAAAAGCTTTTCATAGAGGGCAGCCTTAGCTATACTCTTGAAAAGGAATTGAGAATATTCCTCAAACATATTAACAAGCCTCTGGCAGTCAGGTCTTCCAGTCTGTTCGAGGATTCACTGAGCCAGCCTTTTTCAGGAATTTTCGATACCTATATCCTTCCGAATAATCATCCTGATTTTGAAGTGAGGCTGAAACAGCTGTCCGGAGCCATTAAACTTGTTTTCTCATCAATTTATTCGAAAAGTGCAAGAACTTATTTCGAAGCAATAAATTATAAGATCGAGTTGGAAAAAATGGCCGTCGTTATTCAGGAAGTGGTCGGTAACAGATTTGGAGATGTCTTTTATCCACATATAAGCGGTACCGCTCAGTCATATAATTTTTATCCTGTTTCCCACATGAAACCGGACGACGGGGTGTCGGTTGTTGCTGTCGGGATGGGTCATTACGTGGCAGAAGGAGAAAAAGCTTACAGGTTCTCTCCCGTGTATCCCAATATGGATATAATTTCTCACCACGATCTTTATAAGAATTCACAGGTCAGCTTTTATGCCGTCGATATGAAAAAGAAGGAGATCAATCTTCTGGAAGGCGAAAAAGCAGGATTGATCAGTCTCGATATAAGTGAAGCTGAAACGCATGGTACACTGAATCATACAGCTTCTGTGCTTAATATTGATAATGATACTATTGTTCCGGGGCTCGATATGCCGGGTCCGAGAGTGATCAATTTTGCCGACATTCTGAAATTCGATTATGTCCCTCTTGCCTCTACCCTTAAAACAATACTTGAGGTTGTTGAAGAAGCTATCGGAAATCCTTCGGAGATAGAGTTTGCAGTAGATCTTACAAAGGATCAGGACGGTAATGCTGCATTTTACCTCTTACAGATAAAGCCTCTTACCGGAAGTACCGCCGGTTATGATATTGATACTGACAGTATCAACAGCGATGATCTGATCCTGAAAGCCGAAAAAAGTATGGGTAATGGGATTATTAATAATATAACAGATGTTGTTTATGTTGAACCTGAAAAGTTTGATAATCTGAGGACTATAGAAATGGCGGAGGAGATCGAAAGGATTAATGATATAATGACCGGAGAAAACCGGAATTATATTCTTATTGGTCCGGGACGGTGGGGTACCAGGGACAGATTCCTTGGGATACCGGTTGTATGGCCTCAGATCTCACACGCAAAGGTGATAGTTGAGATCGGCCTGCGTGACTTCTACCTTGACGCGTCTCTGGGATCTCATTTCTTTCATAATGTAACGGCTATGAATGTCGGATACTTTTCAGTAAATGAAGGACTTGATGAAGGAAAGATGTACTGGGAGAAGCTTATTGACCAGGAATTGATAAACCAGGGGAAATTCTTCAGACATGTCAGATTCCGGAAGCCGCTTATGGTACGCATGGATGGGAAAAAAGGAATAGCAGTCATCACAATGAACAGCTAACAGCAGCAGTAATATGATAATTGTCGAAGGAGTACTGGACCTCCAGAAATATGATTTTACTGATACATCTTTTGATCTGCTCATGCAGAAAAGAATTCACAGGGTATTGGTAATATGCAGTAATTATGATAATTATATGCTTGAGGAGGATGGGAGAATAGATGAGCAGATATTTAACGAGTATGCCTCTCTTAATTTGCGATATCCTCCTGTTTTCGTTCAGACAGATAATGCGGAGGATGCGTTCAAAATCCTGAAAGGCGGCAATATCGACCTCATTATATCAATGGTTAGTGTTAAGGGAACTGATGTATTTGCTCTGGCCAAGAAGATCAAAAATGAATATGAGAGTATCCCGATAGTCGTACTAACTTATTTTTCAAGGGAAGTTTCCCTGAGGCTTGAAGGTGAGGATCTGAGTGCAATAGATTATGTTTTCTGCTGGCTGGGCGATGCAGCACTTATCCTGGCTATAATTAAACTTATTGAGGATAAGATGAATGCCGAGCATGATATCGAAAGTATCGGTGTCCAGGCTATAATCCTCGTAGAAAACTCAATAAGATATATTTCTTCTTACCTGCCCAATATTTACAGGATAGTTCTTCTTCAATCACTCGATTTCCAGAGGGAGGCATTGAATGAGCATCAACGGATGCTGAAAATGAGAGGAAGGCCGAAGATCCTCCTTGCAAATAATTTCAATGATGCTCTTGATCTTTACCGGAAATATAAATACAATGTTCTCGGGATTATTTCAGATATAAGCTACAAAAGAGATAATGTCCAGGATGAAAATGCAGGTATTGAGCTATGCAATATTGTTATGGCCGATGATGACAATGTTCCTTTCCTTCTTCAGTCTTCGAATCTTGATCATAAAAAGAGAGCTGAGGAAATGGGAGCAGGGTTCATATACAAATATTCCAAAACCCTTTCCCTCGAGCTTAGGAATTTCATAATCCAGAATCTTGCTTTCGGACCATTTGTATTCAGAAATCCTGCCACTCTTGAGCCGATTGCCATTGCAACAGATCTTCAGAGCCTTCAGCAGAAGCTGCTTACTATCCCCGATAATGTACTTGAGTATCATGCAACAAGGAATCATTTTTCAAAATGGCTTAATGCAAGGGCGCTATTCCCGGTTGCCCAGATGTTTAAATATATCAGCAAGGAGGATTTTCCGTCAGTTGATGAGATGAGGAGGTTTCTTTATGTTGCAATATCGAGCTTCCGGCTGGGAAAGGGAAGAGGTGTTATAGCTAAGTTCGATAAGTCGAGTTTTGATGAATACCAGATATTCTCACGCATAGGAGAAGGATCGATCGGCGGTAAGGCAAGGGGTCTTGCATTCATTAACAGGATTATAAAGAATAATAAGCTTTTTAATAAATTCCCCGATGTTCTCATTACAATACCGCGTACGGTTGTTTTAAGTACCGACATTTTTGATGAATTCATGGACCAGAACAACCTTTATTCGGTTGCTCTGTCCGACTTTTCCGATAATGAAATACTTGAGAAATTCCTGAATGCAGAGCTGCCGGGTCATGTTTATCAGGATTTTTATGCCTACCTGGCTGTATCACGTAATCATCCGATAGCTGTCAGATCATCAAGCAAGCTGGAGGATTCACATTATCAGCCATTTGCAGGAGTTTATTCTACATACATGATACCCAGGCTCTCGGATAACAAATTAATGGTTAAGGCTTTGGCTGATGCTATTAAAGAGGTTTATGCCTCGGTATTTTACAGGATAAGCAAAGCCTATATGACTGCAACAAGCAATGTCATTGACGAAGAAAAGATGGGTATTGTACTTCAGGAGGTGTGCGGAAGCAGACATGGAGATATTTTCTACCCCACATTTTCCGGTGTTGCCAGGTCGATAAATTATTACCCCATCGGATCAGAAAAAGCAGAAGACGGGATAGCAAATGTTGCTTTCGGGCTTGGAAAGCTTATTGTGGAAGGAGGATTATCTTTACGCTTCTGCCCGAAAATGCCAAAAAAGATACTTCAGCTTTCCTCACCCGAAGCTGCCCTCCGCGACACCCAGAAAGTGTTCCGCGCCCTTGATCTGAATATAAACAGTTTCGTCCCGTCAACAGATGACGGCATAAACATACCCGCGATTGATATCAGGGATTCAGACAACGACAATGCAATGAAATATCTTGCCTCCACATATGATCATACAAACAATATACTGAGGGATGGAATAATGGGTCAGGGTAAACGGATTATTACATTTGCCGGCATCTTACAGCATAATCTCTTTCCTCTTGCCGAAATTCTTACAACCCTACTGGAACTGGGCCAGAGAGAGATGAATAATCCCATCGAGATTGAATTTGCATGTAATCTGGAAACCCCGGCCGGAACACCAAAGGTCTTCAATTTTCTTCAGATACGGCCGATTGTACATTCTGATGAAACATTTAATATCAGTCTTGAAAATGTTGAACCTGAGGAGACAATTCTATTATCCGAGTCAGCACTCGGGCATGGGATTTTCAGAGGAATCTGTGACCTGGTCTATGTTAAACCCGAGTCATTTAATGCATCTCAGAACCAAAAGCTTGCGCTCACAATCGATAATATTAATTCTTCTTTCGTAAAGGAGGGGAAAGGATATGTTTTAATTGGTCCCGGCCGCTGGGGCTCAACTGATCCGTGGCTGGGCATACCGGTAAAATGGGCTCAGATCTCTGCAGCAAGACTGATTGTTGAGTCGGGATTGAAAAACTACCGTATCGATCCCAGTCAGGGTACTCATTTTTTCCAGAACCTTACATCATTTGGCGTAGGCTATTTCACAATCAATCCTTTTATAAATGAAGGTTATTATGATGTTGATTACCTGAATCGTATGGTTGCTGTTTATGAAGACAGTTTTGTAAGGCATGTACGGTTTGAGAAGCCTTTGAATATAAGGATTGACGGAAGGAG
>CAZWUB010000011.1:11961-15488 GCA_964637415.1 uncultured Rikenellaceae bacterium | reverse complement strand
AGAAAGCTGCACTTTCTGTTATTACATCTTTATTGATCTTTTTTATCAGTCCCTGCAGAACGCTTCCAGGGCCGACCTCGGTAAAATGATCTGCTCCGTCAGCAATCATATTTATCACACTCTGGGTCCATCTCACTGGTGATGTCAGCTGTGCCACAAGACTGGCTTTGATTTTTTCCGGATCTGCAGAGGGAGAGGCATCTGCATTCTGGTAAACCGGACAGACTGGAACGTTGAATTTTGTTCCTCTGATTGCTTCTTCAAGTTCTGCTCTGGCAGGTTCCATAAGGGGTGAATGAAAGGCGCCTCCCACCTGTAGTTTTATTGCTCTTTTTGCTCCTTTTGATTTCAGTGCCTCAATAGCCATATCAATACCTTCATTTGACCCTGAAATGACTATCTGTCCCGGACTGTTATAGTTAGCCGGAACGACTGTTTCTCTGATCTCTTTGCACACTTCTTCAACTATTCTGTCATCCATTCCGATCACAGCGGCCATTGTGGAAGGATTCATTTCACAGGCTTTTTGCATAGCCATAGCTCTTTTGGATACCAGAACCAGCCCGTCTTCGAATGAAAGTGCTTTCCCTGCGACAAGTGCTGAGAATTCTCCAAGTGAATGGCCTGCGACCATATCTGGTCTGAAATCATTGCCCAGGACAGAAGCAAGGATGACGGAATGCAGGAATATGGCAGGCTGTGTAACCCTTGTTTGTCTCAGGTCCTCATCGGATCCGTTAAACATCAGGTCTGTGATCCTGAATCCCAGTATACTATCTGCAGTTTCAAATAATTCTTTTGCAAGGGCGGATCTTTCATAAAGGTCCTTACCCATACCTGAGAACTGAGCTCCCTGTCCGGGAAATACATAAGCTTTCATGTTATTGTCAGTGTAGTCTGGAACCTATAAGATGAATAAATTCTTCGCGTGTATTCAGATTCGAAAGGAAAATACCTGTAAAGGCTGAAGTTGTTGTAACCGAGTTCTGTTTCTGAACACCTCTTATCTGCATGCACATGTGCTGTGCCTCTATTACAACAGCGACTCCCATGGGATTGAGGCACTCCTGAATTGTATTGCGGATCTGTACAGTCAGCCTTTCCTGTACCTGAAGCCTCCTGCTGAATACTTCAACAACACGTGCTATCTTGCTAAGTCCTGTTATATAGCCATCAGGAATGTATGCAACATGGGCTTTGCCGAAAAATGGCAGCATGTGATGTTCACACATTGAATAAATATCGATATCCTTTACAAGTACCATCTGCTTATAGTCTTCTTTGAACTTTGCCGAGTTAATGATCTGGCAGGCATTCATCGAATAGCCCATTGTAAGGAAATGCAGAGCTTTTGCAACTCTTTCCGGTGTCTTTATCAATCCTTCGCGGTCGGGATCCTCTCCAAGGAGTTTAAGTACCCTGTAATAAATCCCCGATAGTTCTTTAATGTTCTCTTCGTCCCACGATTCTATCTTGTTATAACCATTACGGACAGGTTCTTCTCCCTTGTTGCATGATGTGGTTTCAGTTGTATTATTCGCCATAGTATTCAATTGAATTATTTTCTGTTTCACTTATTCTGACACAATGAAGCTCTGCTCCCTCTTTTTCAATAAAAGGCTTAAGTTCTGCCCAGACTGCAATTGCCAGATTTTCTGTGGTGGCAATCTTACCTTCCATAAAGTCGACCTCCAGATTGATATTTTTATGATCGAGCTTTTGTATCACCCTGTCAAGGATGATTTGCTTGAGTGTAGTTAAATTCATTACAAAACCCCGGCTATCCGACAGCTCACCTTTAACTGTAACAAAAAGCTCATAATTATGTCCGTGCCATTTGGGATTCGAGCATTTGCCAAAAACCTCCATGTTCTTCTCATCTGAGTAGTCCTGCCTGAACATCCTGTGTGCAGCGCTGAATCTTTCGCGACGGGTAAGATAAATCATTTAGCAGTGGATTTAAGATGCAATTATAATATTTAAAGTTGATCTTTTTAAATATATTTAGACACTTAATAAAGAGATAATATAAATGCCTGAGAGAGTACTTATTGTTGCCGCCACGAAGGCTGAAGCAGATGCTGCTTACCGCATTATCAATTTGGATGATGCCATTTTCAGTGTACTTATAACAGGAGTTGGTACTGTGGCAACAACCTGGGCAATGTCCGGTTGGATCATATCAAACCGGAAGCCTGATCTTGCAATAAATATTGGTCTGGCGGGCAGTTACAATAAAAATATTAACCCCGGCGATGTTGTAATGCCTGTCACGGATTGTTTTGCAGATACAGGAATAGAGACCGCAGAAGGTTTCAGAACACTTGAGGAAGCCGGGATTGAGGATCCTTACAGGTTTCCCTTCACTAACGGCAGGATAATTGCCGGCAGCAGTTTTGTGGATAAGGCAGAAGGTATCGTTAAAACAGTTGATGCGATAACTGTAAATACGGCATCAGGCACTGCCGTAACAATTGAAAGACTCAGAACAAAATTTGATCCGGATATAGAGACTATGGAAGGAGCTGCATTTTTCTATGTTTGCAGGATGGCTGATTTGCCCTTTATAGCACTGAGGGCTGTTTCAAACATTGTGGAGCCCCGTAACAGGGAAAAATGGGAAATCCGGCCTGCTCTTGATAATCTGTCCCTGAAACTTAAAGAAATTCTTGAAAAGACATGACTGACAATTTAAAGCTGACACTTGGATTCTCTCCCTGCCCGAATGATACATTCATTTTTGAGGCTATGGTTCATGGAAGGATTGATACAGAGGGATTAAAGTTTGATTATTTCCTTGCCGATGTTGAAGAGCTTAACAAGAGGGCATTTGAAGGGAGCAGCGATATAACAAAGATCAGTTCCGGTGCTTATCCGTTTACAGCAAATAATTATCTGATACTTGATTCAGGAAGCGCCCTCGGTTTCGGTAACGGCCCGCTTCTGATAAGTAAAAAGATGCTGGATCCCATAGAAATTATTGATTCACGTATAGCCATTCCGGGAAAATTTACAACTGCGAATCTTCTTTTCAGCCTTGCTTTTCCTGATGCAGTCAGGAAAACCGAATACCTTTTTTCAGATATTGTCGATGTAATTCTTAAGGATGAAGCGGATGCCGGTTTAATAATTCATGAAACACGGTTTACATACCGGAAGAAAGGATTAATAATGGTTGCAGATATGGGAAAATACTGGGAGGAGCTGACCGGGCTTCCTGTACCTCTCGGACTCATTGCAGTAAACAGAAGATTACCTCCCGATACAGCCCATAAGGTCAACAGGATAGTTAAGCGTAGCCTTGAATATGCTTACAGGGATCCGGTAATGTCTCTTGATTTCATAAAATCGAATGCCATAGAGGTAAAAAAAACGGTAATTGAGGACCATATTAAGATGTATGTAAATAATTTCTCGCTCGATCTTGGATCAGAAGGGAAGAATGCAATTAACGTACTGTTCAGGACAGGAAAGGAAAAGGGAATTCTGCCTGAAATGCCGGAGAAGATATTTCTGACTTCCTGAAA
>CAZWUB010000011.1:0-11861 GCA_964637415.1 uncultured Rikenellaceae bacterium | reverse complement strand
AGGAAAAGGGAATTCTGCCTGAAATGCCGGAGAAGATATTTCTGACTTCCTGAAATGCCGGAGAAGATATTTCTGACTTCCTGAAAAAGCCGTGAAATTTTTATTTAGTAATTTTGTTTTCTGACTGCTGATCGCAGATCAGACAGCACAATTATTAATTAATATCTATAACATGCCACTAAAAGATCTGATCAGAAAAAACCGTTCTTACAGACGTTTTGACGAATCTTTCACGATATCTTACAAAACACTTGAGGGCTTCGTTGACCTTGCAAGGTTATCGGCTTCCGGAGCCAACAGACAGCCCCTTAAATTTATGATCTTTAATACACCAGGGGAGTGTGAAAGGATTTTCCCTTCTGTTATCTGGGCTGCCTATCTTAAGGACTGGGATGGACCAGGGCCAGGAGAAAGGCCTTCTGGTTATATTGTTATTCTGGGTGATAAGTCAATCTCGGAGGTGTTTGGAGTTGACCATGGAATAGCTGCTCAGAGCATTATGCTGGGAGCTGCAGAAGCCGGGCTCGGAGGGTGTATGATTGCCTCCATAAAAAAAGAACAGTTGCGGAATGAAATGAACATTCCGGAACATTTTGAAATTCTGCTTATACTGGCTCTCGGAAAACCTGTTGAAAATGTTATCATTGATGAGATCAGGGATGGTGATGTGAAATACTGGAGAGATGCCGCAAATAATCATCATGTGCCTAAACGGCGACTTGACGAGTTAATAATTAAATTGTAAATTTACTGTGTCATGAGACACTTTTTTTCCGCTTTGCTGTTTTTCCTGATAATCATAAGATTTTCTTATGGTCAGGAGAAGCTTATTCCCGGCAATGCACTACTTTTTCATGGAATCGTCATGGATGCAAATACTCAGATGCCGCTTGCCGGATCGCAGATAATTATAAACAGATCCTTTGCATCGGTAAGTGACAGTGCAGGAAAATTTGCATTTTATGTCAACCGGCTTGATACTGTAAACTTCAGCATGCTTGGTTATAAGCCGGCAGTGTTTTTTATAAGTGATACTTTACGGGGCAGTGAATTTATAGCCGGGGTATATATGCATAGTGATACACTGGCAATAGGAGAAATAGTTATTGTTCCGAGGTTCAGGAACCTGAAATCAGATCTGCTTAATCCGGCAACCAAACCGGATCCTCAGATTGAGAATGCCATGTACAACCTGGAGCTGTCTGCTTATCAGGGGAAGATAACACAGGGTAAGCTGGGGGATCCTGCATCAAACTACGAATTTCTCAGGCAGAAACAGCGTGCAGAAGCCTATTCAAAAGGACAGATCCCCTCTGACAGGATACTGGGATTAAGTCCGTTTATGATAATTCCTGCAGTTTACCTCCTGATGAACGGATTTCCCGATAAACCGCCGGCTCTGCAGCCAAGCCTCACGGACCAGGAGTTGAGGATGATCTGGAAGAAGTACCAGGATACATATGGGAATAAGTGATCTTATGTAAGTTGGCAGCTGGCTGTATTCAGTATTCGGTATTCGGTATTCGGTGATCGGTATTCGGTATTCGGTATTCGGTTAACCGACAGACTATCTATTTATTACCGATTACCGATTACCGATCACTGATTACTGATTACCGATCACCGATTACCGATCACTGATTACTGATTACTTTGCTCACCGCTCTCAGCCCTTAACAAACAAAGCCCTGATAATATGCCCAGCTATTTTAGGATTTTCTTTCAGGCGGCGGGTTGAGTAACCGAACCATTTTTCCCCGAACGGAACATATACTCTCATTGTATGACCGTTGTTCACAATGCTCTGTCTCAGTTTTGGCGTAACTCCGTAAAGCATTTGAAATTCATAAAGATGTTTCGGTACCTTGTATTGTGAAAGGAGTTTATATGCACCGTCGATGAGCTTTCTATCATGTGTGGCTATACCGACATGTATACTGTTTTTGAAAATATATTCGAGATCTTCGAGAAAATGCTGATTAATCTCATCGTATTTCTTGAAAGAAATGGCTTCAGGTTCAATATAGATGCCTTTACATAACCTGATACTTAAAGGGGCTGCTTCTGAATTAAGATCGGTAAGTCCTTTCAGGTCATCAAGTGTTCTCTTAAGGTAAGCCTGCAAGACAAGCCCGACATTTAAGGGGAATTCTGTTTTCAGTCTGCGGAAAAGCTCAATCTCGGCGGTTGTACATGGCGAATCTTCCATGTCGATCCTGATAAATCCATTGTATGATGCTGCTTTTGCAACAATTTCTCTCATGTGCCTGTAACATGCCTCCTTATCGATAAGCAATCCGAAGCTTGTTGGCTTGGCGGAGAAATTACCTTTAATGCCGTTTTTATATGAAATATCAATGAGTCCGAGGTATTCCTGCTTGTTAATTTCAGCTTCATTAAGATCTTTTATGAACTCACCGAGAACATCCAGTGTAACCAGTATGTTTTCGCTGTTAAACTCTTTTGAAACCCTCATTGCATCGTCAACTGATTTACCTGAAATGTATGATCGTGAAAATATCCAGATAAGATTTTTCGGAAGATAAGGGAGTATTGAAGCGATGAATTTATTAAACATGGCAGGTAAATTGTTGAAAATTTATCATTTTTCACTGCGAATTAAGCTTGTATCAATTTAAATTTTAATGACCTTTGTCATTGAAAACTGTTACAAAGGAAAGTCAATTTTTTTTGATTGGAAATAATTATCCAGGCAATGCAACCATTTATCTTACGTGGGTGTCTTAAAATTGTCCTCAGCTTATGTTGAGCGACCGTCAGATAATCAAAGGTTGTGCAAGGCACGACCGTAAGGCGCAAAAGCTGCTTTATGAAAGGTATTCGGGATTCCTTCTGGGGATCTGTCTGAGGTACGCGTCTGATAAAGCTGAGGCAGAGGATATTCTTCAGGACAGTTTTTTGAAGATATTCTTCAATATAAACGATTTTTCAGGAACAGGTTCTTTTACAGGCTGGCTCAGAAAAGTTGCGGTTAACACGGCAATAACTCACTATCACAAAAACTTAAGATACAGGTATAATGTAGATATTGAGGAGTTTACATCATTTGAGACAGGTGTTTCAAGCTTTGAGGAAGATTATTTTACATCTGATGAGCTCTTTAATGTCATGAATGAGCTGTCTGCCGGTTACAGGATGGTATTCAACCTTTATGCAATAGAAGGATATAAGCATAAAGAGATTGCAAAGTTGCTTCAAATTGATACGAATACATCGAAATCGCAGTACAGCAGGGCAAAAGCGGTAATAAGGGACAAGCTTGAAAAATTAAGGACAATAAAGGTTAATTATCCGGCTGACAACCGGTAGACATGTAAGGTTGCAACAAAGTGAAGGCCAGGAAGGAAGATAAATTGCTCAGGGAGCTTTTCAGGGATAAGCTTGAAAATGCCGGGGTTAATCCCTCTCAGGCATCGGGAGATGAACTACTCCGGAAGCTTGGAAGGAAAGAATTCCTGCGTTTCAATGCCTTACGCTTTAACATATGGTATGCAGGTGCTGTTGCTGCTACCGGTATCGCTGCTCTGATAATTTTTCTTGCAAACGGGAATGATCTTACTTCTGACACTGCGGAGCTAAAGGTTTCTCAGACAGAAGTCGTTCAGGAGTCAGCACAGACAGCATTGAAAGATGAAAGCAGTGAACCTGATTCAGATTATATAATTGTCAGCAGTACGAACACACAGGTTGACGGGGAGCTAGAGGTTGAAAATATTCCGGACAGCACAGCTAAAGAGATTATTGAACCCGGTCCTGACATACCATCATTATCTGAAGTGAAAGGGGCTGTTCCTGGAAAAATAATGATAACCCGACCCGATCCGGACAGCGGAAAACTAAGAGTATCAGCAAACATTCCTGATCTGATCATTTCATCGGTCACAGAGGGTTGCTGCCCTTTGAAAGTTGAATTCCGGGCCGGAGTTGAATCCTTTGAACATTGCAGATGGTCGTTTGGCGACGGAGGTTATTCGGATGAAAAAAATCCTGTCTGGATCTTTGATGTTGAAGGAGAATATAAAGTCACCCTGCGGGTAATCAGTTCCAATGGATCTGAATCTGTTGCATCAAGTATAATTACAGTTAACCCCAAGCCCCTGGCCCGGTTTGAAATAGTTGACAAAAATACCGGTATTGATGAAAACAGGATCACCTTTATCAATTATTCCACACTTGCTGTTAAGTACAGATGGGATTTTGGAGATGGTAATTCTTCAGTACTCTATGAACCGGATCATATTTACAGGCAGGCAGGAAATTATGATGTCAGACTGATAGTAACATCCGAAGAAGGATGCCTTGATACACTTACAGTATCAAATGCATTTACCGGCCAGGGTAACTATATTGATTTTCCGAATGCATTCCTGCCTAATCTGAATGGTCCGACAGGAGGATATTATTCATCGTCAGTTGATGATGCAGCCAGTGTTTTTCATCCTGTTTCCTCAGGAGTATCCGAATATCAGCTGAGGATATTCAGTAAAAGTGGTATGCTGATCTTTGAAAGTACTGATATTAATATCGGGTGGGATGGCTATTATAAAGGTCAGCTATGCCAGTCGGGAGTATATATATGGAAGGTCAGGGGTAATTATATAAACGGAGAATCATTTACAAAAATGGGTGATCTCACCCTCCTGCAATACTGAATCTTTTTTCAGTACAAATTAGTTAAATGTATGGGATGCAAACATTTAACTGAATCGGTTATTTTCTTCTTTAAAATTTTTGTTAATAACTTTAACTTTTGGTGATAAAATCCGTACAACGGAAAAATCAAAGATTGATTGATTTAGGTAATTTCGCAATTGAAAGTTAAGTTCTGCAATTTGCATAAAAGGATCCGTTATATTGTTCTGCTGTCTTTTGTCATTTTTGTAGATAGCCAGTGTCAGGACCCCACTTTTTCGCAGTTTTATGCGAATCCTCTGTATCTTGCCCCGTCATTTGCCGGAGCAACTGAGGAGTACCGGCTGGGAATGAACTACAGAAATCAATGGCCTGCTGTTCCGGGTGTTTTCCACACCTACAGCATTTCTTTTGATAAGGCACTTCCTAATTTTAATTCAGGTATCGGAGTTCTTGCAACATACGATGTAGCCGGATCCGGAGAATTAAGCACTACAAATATAGGGTTGCTGTATTCCTACGACTTCAATATTAACAAGGATTGGCATATCAGGCCAGGCGTGATGTTCAAATTCTACTACCTCGGACTTGATATTTATAAGCTTATCTTCAACAGCCAGCTTACCGGAAGCGGAACAACACCTTCGGTCTATCCTCCGCCTTTCGATAATGTTGCGGATGTCGATTTTACAACTTCGGCAATGGTATATAACGACAGGATTTGGGCGGGCTTTACACTTGATCATCTTCTTGTGCCAAAAACCTCATTTTATGGGGAGGAAGCTCATGTGCCAATGAAATTCAATCTCTTCGGAGGGACCCAGATATTAAGAAAAACAAGGCTGAAGGTCAAGCTTCAGGAAGTACTTTCAGTTGCTGTTAATTTTCAGAAACAGGCAAAATTTTACCAGACTGATGTCGGGGTATATTATTACAAGGATCCCCTTATTTTCGGACTTTGGTACAGAGGTATTCCATTTGTAACATCCCAGGCAGGCGATGCAATCATCGGTCTGATTGGTATCAAAACAAGCCAGGTCCACTTCGGATACAGTTACGATTTTACAGTCTCAAACCTTATAAGCGCAACTGCCGGAGCTCATGAACTATCTGTAATATACGAGTTTTCTACATTCTCCCTTAACTCAAACAAGAGAAGGATCAGAGCAATCCCGTGCCCTGAATTTTAGATCATTATAATTTACTTCCATTAATTAGTCCCTTTTATTTAATTGTTTTTATATTTGCGGACTAATGTTTAACCAATATTTACTTTGTGATGAAGAAACTTTCCATTGCTCTTTTTACCGTTCTGTTCCTTGCTATAGCACTCCTTTATATTCTTCATTTTACCGGCAACAGGAAACCTGAAAAAGCTGACCAGGATGCCCTTCCCGTTGAGGTCACATCAGAAGGAATAGCATTCGTTAACATCGATTCTGTTATAATGCATTTCGATATGTTTTTTGACCGAAGGGAAGAATTAATGGCCAAGCAGAAAAAAGCTGAAGCTGAACTTAATTCAAAAGGAACCAGGTATGAGAAAGATGCAAAGGATTACCAGGAAAAAGTTACAAAAGGTCTTGTTACAAGAGCCACGGCAGCAGAGATGGAACAGGGACTTCTTCAGCAGCAGCAGGATCTGATGACATTAAGAGATAACCTTCAGTCGAACCTGATGGAGGAAGAACAGGTAATGAACAGGCAGATAATTGATTATATCACCACTTACCTTGAAGAGAACAAGTCTGAATTTAATTTTCAATATATACTGGGAAAATCTTTCGGCAGTGTAGTGCTCTATGGCGATCCCGGTCTTGATATCACCAAGAGAGTCACTGATTCTATAAACCAGAAATATAAGACCGGTAAGGAGAAGAAATAAATACAATGGGTTTTGCCGCGACCTGGCTGGCAGAAAAAGCTCTCTTTCCTCAGCTGTTCAGGGAGACCACTGATAATCTTACAGGCATAATTGCAGTTGTACCTGCATATAATGAGCCGGGTATCACTACCCTTCTTGATTCACTTGTATTGTGCACTCCACCAAACTGCGGAGTTGAAGTTATAATAATTGTAAACCTGAAGCCTGATTCAGGAAATGAAGCGATTCTGAATAACAGGAAATGCATTGAAAACATAAAAGCCTGGGAAAAGACAAATCCTGATCACTTTTTCAAACTATTGGTATTTGATACCGGTATTCCTTTAATTCAGGGATGGGGTGTGGGTATGGCACGTAAAACCGGAATGGATGAGGCTGTCAGACGGTTCAATTCAATAAACAAACCTGAGGGAGTTATTGTATGTCTTGATGCTGACTGCACTGTTGAAAAGAATTATTTTGAAGCATTAGCAGAAAACCTGCTTTACATAAATGAGAACAAAGCATGTTCAATATACTTTGAACATCCTTCAGGAGATAAACTGAATCCTGATCTGAACAGATACATAATTCAATATGAATTGCACCTCCGTTATTATTTATGGGCATTAAAGTATACGGGATTCCCCTATGCATTCCATACTGTTGGTTCTGCAATCGCCGTAAAGGCGCTGACGTATGTCCGGGTTGGCGGAATGAACAGAAGACAGGCAGGAGAAGATTTTTATTTTATACAGAAGCTTGTTCCTGCAGGTGGCTATTTCTCACTTAATTCCACCACTGTATATCCATCAGCGCGGGAATCATTCCGAGTCCCGTTTGGAACAGGAGCTGCAATGATGAAGCTGATGAGGGAACAAAATAATGAATATCTGACATATAATTTTGATGCTTTCAGGGAGCTTGGATCATTGTTCAGTTCTGTAGGGGAGCTGTATAAGGCGGATAAACAGGCCGTGGCAGATCATTTTCTGAGACTTCCTGAGGGGCCTGGATCTTTTATAAGTGAGGCAGAATGGATAGATAAAATTGAAGAAATAAATTCCAATACATCAGGAAAGAAGTCTTTTATGAAGAGATTTTTCGGATGGTTCAACATGTTCAGGATAGTCAAATACCTTAATCA
The DNA here is from genome assembly GCA_964637415.1 of uncultured Rikenellaceae bacterium. GTDB lineage: Bacteria > Bacteroidota > Bacteroidia > Bacteroidales > VadinHA17 > LD21. The sequence goes on along the minus strand of CAZWUB010000011.1, from coordinate 4,197 downwards.
TGTTCATGTCGGGCTTTATGAAAAACAGCCTGTTACAATTGCTGCACGCGGTTTGCTGAAAGCTTCCGGTCATGAGGTGGCTTTTTCTGCACCGGAAGATCTTCTGACCTGGTTCCGGAGTATGGACAGGAGATCTTAGTTGACCCGCCTTGAGATTTTCCGGTCTTCGCGGGGAGTCATAACAATGTACAGATCTTCATCCGGTTTCTTCATCCGGTACTGTTCCCTGGCAAACTTTTCCAGATTATTGTTATCGGTTTTCAGTTCACGGAGCTTCCGGCTCTCTTCATCTATTTTATTCTGATAATATTCCCGGTCGGCCTGAAGCCTGCGCAGTTCGCTCATGTCTTTAAACCTTGAAATAAGATTATTTGAATCAAGAAGAATGATCCAGATGAGAAAAATAAGGATTGTCAGGAGATATTTATTCCTGAAAGAAGCCGGGATTTTGTCTGTGAATTTAAACCTTAACATTCCGGTACAAATCTAAAACATTTTTCTCATCCTCCGCTCATAAGATATATCACCTGCACCTTGTCGCCATCGTTTATTATTGTTGAATCATACTTCTCACGGGTTATCAGATGACCATTGACTTTAATGATTCTCATCCTGAAAGACAGCTTCCGCAATTCCAGAAGCTGGCTCACACTCAATGAATCCGGACTGAACTCTTCTTCCCTGTTATTAAGTATTATTCTCATTATAGCTTCTGTCAGAGTTCTTTATTCATCAGGATTTCTATCACTTTATCGGCCTGCATATTTGCCACAATACTCACCCCTGGGGCCATAGCCGGATTATCCGGAGTTGTTTCTGTTGATTCGTCTCCACAGACATACAATGAATTGTCAATTTTTCTGCATTTTAAAGATTCAATGTTTCCCCATCCTGCCAGGCCGGAACCTATTATGACCGGAGTTTCCGGCATTTTTATCTGAACAGTCTCTGCCAGCGTCTCTTTCATTTCATCTGAATCAAAGGCTTCAACGATGACATCGCAGCCGGCAAAGATCTCAGGGATATTGTCCCTGTGGAGCCGCTCTGTGTGGGCAATTACAATAGTATCGGGATTTATTCGAGCAATTGTTTCCTTCAGGGCAATGGTTTTAAACATTCCCAACTGGTTAATAAAAAAATACTGGCGGTTCAGGTTTCCGGGTTCAACAACATCGAAATCGGATATAACAATTGTTCCGATACCGCTCCGTGCAAGGGAAACGGCACAGTTTGAACCCAGACCGCCTGCCCCGGCGATCCCGATCCTGAACCGTGAAAGATGATCCCTTATTTTGAATATCTTCATTCAGAGACTGCTCTCAGAAAATTGTAATTTTTACTTCCCCGGGCCAGCCTTAACACTGTCAATTTCAATAATCCAGAGCAATGGTGTATAACCTGGTATAATCTGCCAGACTCCTTCAAAACCAAATGCAAGTTTTGAAGGTGTCAGAAGCTTGGCTTTCCCGCCGTCCTTCATATACCTGAGTCCTTCATCAACGCCAATGATCACCGGCCCGTTGTTGGTGCCCATAACATGTTTGTAAGGAACAGTAACGGGATCATTTGTATCCCATGTCACATGATCAAGGAATTTGGATTCATATTTAAAGTAAACGGTATCCAGGTCTTCAGGAGACCGGCCTGTTCCGTTAATAAGGTTTATATAATAAAGTCCGCTCGGGTAAAGAACAAATGTTGTATCACCAAGAGATTTGATATAATCATCAATCTGCTTCTGTTCCTGTTTTTCCCATGTACCTGTTTTGCTGCAGCCTGAAAAACAGATCATCAGGAGCAGGAAAAATATTACGGGTGTTTTAATATAATTCATCAGTTCAGTTTAACAATTCAAAGATAGAGAGGTTTTGTGCCATTTCCAACAAGACTGATGTAACAAACTGATTAATATCATGGTAAAAACTGCCGGAAAAGTTTAAATTTGATTTCTGAAATGTCAGTGTTAAAAGATATTCCGGTATGGTAACAGATAATAATGATTTAAAATACAAGCTTCTCGCAAAACAGGATTACAGCTGGACGCCCCTGAACCGGGGTTACACAGATAAGATACTGTATATCAATGTGGGCGATTGTGTAGTAAAGGAAAAAGCTGTTCCTCCCCAGATGAAGGAAAAGTTTATCGGGGGGAAAGGATACGGACTCAGGTTGCTGTGGGATGCAACAAAGCCGGATACAAAGTGGGATGATCCTGAAAATGAGATTATTATTTCGTCAGGTCCGATTGGCGGGATCACTCAGTATTCAGGAACGGGCAAATCGCTTGTTGTAAGTATTTCGCCCCAGACAAACTCAGTTATGGACAGTAATGTAGGAGGTTTTTTTGGTCCTTTTATTAAGTTCTCCGGGTTTGATGCCATTGAGCTTCAGGGTAAAGCAGACAGCGACATAATTGTATTTATTGACGGGATCAATCACCATGTTGCTTTTTACGAAGCAGGTGGAGAAACTGCCTTCAGCCACTGTCTTGCAGAAAAGCTCACGGATTTTTTTGCTGACAACGATAGCGATAAAAAAAATATTGGCATAGTCTCAACAGGTGTTGCCGCAGAGCATTCTCTTATCGGTATGCTGAATTTCAGCTTTTATGATCCCAAGAGGAAGAAAGTCAGACAGAAGCAGGCAGGACGGGGAGGTATAGGTACTGTTTTCAGGAATAAAAGGATAAAGGCCCTGGTTTGTAAGATCCCCGGGGTAAAAGGCAACCTGAATAATGTGGCTGACATGGAGCCGATTATGGAAAGAGGCCGGCGATTCAACAGGGAGATACGTGAATTCGACGATAAGCAGTGTCAGATGAGACAGGTTGGAACGGCACACCTGATGGAGATCATGAATGATCACGACCTCCTTCCTGTGATGAATTATAAGTATGGCAGTCACCCCGATGCATATAAGATAGACTCATCTGTCTGGAAAAGAAATTTTACACAAAATATACCCGATGGCTGCTGGATAGGCTGTAATATGTCGTGCAGCAAGGCTGTGGATGATTTTGAGATTAAAACCGGACCCTGTAAAGGAGAGAAGGTTATCGTGGATGGTCCGGAGTATGAGAATGCTGCAGGACTGGGATCCAACTGCGGGATATTTGATCCGGGATATATTATTGAAACCAACTTTTATTGTGATACATACGGGATCTGCACAATAGCCTGGAGTACAATCACTGCATTTGCCATGGAGTGTTTTGAAAATGGTATCCTGAATCTGGAAAGGACAGTGGGTCTTGACCTGCGGTTCGGGAACTCAAAGGATGCTCTTGAAATGCTGCATCAGCTTGCCAGGGGAGAAGGATTCGGGCTGATTGCCGGACAAGGAGTAAGAAAGATGAAGGAGCTCTTCATTGCCAGAGGATGGGGAGATGCTTCATTTCTGAACGATATTGCTATGGAAAACAAAGGTCTTGAATATTCTCAGTATATGTCGAAGGAATCGCTTGCACAGCAGGGCGGATATGCTATGACAAACAAAGGGCCCCAGCACGATGAGGCCTGGCTGATATTTATGGATATGGTCAATAATCAGTTACCAACATTTGAGAAAAAGGCAGATGCCCTGCACTATTTCCCGATGTTCAGGACCTGGTTCGGGCTCGTCGGATTATGTAAACTTCCCTGGAATGATGTGGAGCCCGAAAGCAACGCTCATTCAGATGAACCTGAAAAAGTGCCTGAACATGTCGATAATTATGTTACAATCTACAAAGCAGTCACAGGCAGGGAATTCGATAAACACAGGCTTGTGGAAGATTCCGAAAGAGTATACAATTTCCAGAGGGTATTCAATCTCAGGAGAGGCTATGGCCAGCGTCTACACGACAGGCAGCCATTCAGGGCAGCTGGTCCGGTTACCAGAGAAGAGTATGAATCGAGGGCGGAGAGATATGATAAACAGCTGAAGGAGAACCTGGGAGCCGATACTGAAAAACTCACTATTGAGGAAAAGATGAAAATAATCCGTAAGTACCGCGAAGATCAATATGAAAAGCTTCTTGATGCCGTTTATAAAAGGAGAGGATGGAACAGTAACGGAGTTCCGCGAATTGATTTTCTGAAGAAAATAGGGATGGATCTGCCGGAGGTGATCGAGGTGGTCAGGGATTTCCAGTGAATGGTAAGCAGTAATCAGTAATCAGTAATCAGTAATCAGTAATCAGTAATCAGTAATCAGTAA
>CAZWUB010000010.1:0-49113 GCA_964637415.1 uncultured Rikenellaceae bacterium | reverse complement strand
GAGGTGAGGGGGATATGAGGGGAGTTGTGAGGCTGCGGCAAAGAATCCCCTCCCTGGGAGGGGTAGGGGTGGGTTTTTGAGGCTCAGAGCAGTAATCGGTAAGACCATACCGAATACCGCATACAAATCGCCGACAATTGCCAACTGCCAACTGCCAGCTGCCAACTTGTTTATTATAAATGAATAAAACTATCCGATTCTAAATGGAAAACACCAAAGGCGCTCCAACCGTAACGGAAATGACAGTGATCCCTGTAGCAGGCCGCGACAGCATGCTGCTGAACCTCAGCGGTGCCCACGGCCCGTTCTTCACCCGGAACATCGTCATTATGAAAGACAATTCCGGTCATACCGGGATCAGCGAAGTACCCGGTGGTGAGAAAATAAGAGAGCTGCTCGGGGAAACCAGGCATCTTGTTATCGGAAAGGGTGTGGGAGAATATAATAACATCATCAATGAGATCCGTCAGAAATACAGTGAAAGGGATTCGGGCGGACGGGGTCTTCAGACTTACGATCTGAGAGTGACAATACATGCAATAACAGCAATTGAAACTGCCCTGCTCGATCTGCTGGGACAGTTCCTCGGGGTACCTGTTGCTGCTCTGCTCGGGACCGGTCAGCAAAGGAAAAAAGTTGAAATGCTCGGATACCTGTTTTATGTTGGTGACAGAAAGAAGACCGACCTGCCATATTCCGCAGGCTCTGATCACAAGGATGAGTGGTTAAGACTGAGGAGAGAAGAGGCTCTTACTCCTGAGGCCATTGTAAGACTTGCCAAAGCTGCTCACGAGAGGTACGGCTTTAATGATTTCAAGCTTAAAGGGGGAGTGCTTAACGGTTACGAGGAGACAAAAGCGATAAGTGAGATTGCGGAACATTTTCTTTGCGCCAGGGTGACTATCGATCCGAATGGAGCATGGTCACTCGATGAGGCAATAAACCTCTGCAGGGGAAAACAGAACGTTCTTGCATATGTCGAGGATCCCTGCGGGGCCGAAAAGGGTTATTCCGGAAGGGAGATAATGGCCGAATTCAGAAGAGCCACGGGAATGCCTGTTGCAACAAATATGATAGCAACAGACTGGCGGCAGCTGGGACATGCCATTCAGCTGCATGCAATTGATATCCCTCTTGCCGACCCTCACTTCTGGACCATGCAGGGTGCAGTAAGAGTGGCACATATCTGCAATGAATGGGGACTGACCTGGGGCTCGCATTCAAATAATCACTTCGACATATCTCTGGCAATGATAGTTCATACCGGAGCAGCGGCTCCCGGAAAGATCACCGCACTGGATACACACTGGATCTGGCAGGAAGGCGAGGAACGGCTTACTAAAGAACCTCTTAAAATTGTGAGAGGAATGATCGAGGTCCCTGATAAGTCAGGATTAGGCATTGAAATTGACATGGATCAGGTTGAAAAAGCAAATAAACTGTACAACAAACTTTCCTCCGGCGCAAGGGATGATTCGGCAGCTATGCAATACCTGATAAAGGGATGGAAGTTTGATAATAAGAAGCCATGTTTGATCCGATGACACCTCATCCCTGCCCTTCCCCTTAAGGCTAAGGGGAAGGGGTAATTTACGTAAATTACAAATGCTTTCCCCTGCCCTTATGCTTAAGGGAAGGGGTCAGGGGAAGGGTTAAGAAATAAATATAATTATGCAACCAACCACCAGATTCAAACCAAAGGGTATCATACCCGCAGTGATAACGCCGCTTACAGTTGACGGAAAATTCAATGAAAAAGCTTTCAGAAAGCTGCTGAATTATCTAATTGACGGAGGTGTTCACGGACTGTTTGTTGTTGGAACCACAGGGGAGTTTTACGGACTCACTCCGGATGAAAAACGTGAAATATTCACTGTTGCTGTGGAGGAGACCCGGGGAAGAGTCCCTGTTTATGCGGGGACCAACGGCATTACAACCCGCGAGACCGTTTTGCTTACACAGATAGCTGAGGAATGCAGTGTTGATGCAGTATCAGTGTTAACGCCTATGTTCATTTCACCAAACCAGAATGAACTGATAAACCACTATACTACCGTGGCAGAAAATACCGGTCTGCCTGTTATACTTTATAATAATCCGCCAAAAACATCTGTGAACCTCACTCCCGCTTCAGTGGCAAAACTTGCTGAGATCAGCAATATAGCAGGCATCAAGGATTCATCGGGTGATATGACAGTAAGTGCAGAGTTTATACGTTTAACCCGTAATCTGGATAGTTTTTCAGTTCTGATGGGACGCGACACTCTTATTTTTGGAGGTCTGTGCTATGGCGCTTCCGGCGCAATTGCAGCTACAGCAAACGTCGCTCCACGGCTTTGTGCAGATATTTATGAGAAATTCATCGCCGGTGATCTTAAAGGATCACTTGAATCTCAATTCAGGCTGGCTCCGCTGAGGCTTGCCTTTACACTGGGAACATTTCCTGCTGTAATTAAGGAATCGCTTACTATGATGGGTATTGAAGCCGGACCATGTATGCCTCCGGCCGGACCAATGACAACTGATGAAAGATCAAAACTCAGGACAGTCCTGACAGAAATGGGATTGCTAAGATAAGCGACCTTACAGAAATATATTTAGAATTATCTACGTATTATAATATGTCTTATAATATGTCTTATAATACGTAGTTTTATATTATGTTTATGGATCTAAAAAGCAAGATTAATAATAAGACAATATGGACAGACGCAAAGCGATGAAAATAACTGCCGGTGCAATAATCGGAGGCGGAGCCGGACTTGTTACTCTCACAAAAGCATTTCAACCGGAATACCAGCCTCCGGAAGAACCCAAAAAGCTGGAATACAAAAATTCTGATCCATCCTGGCACTACTATCCTGTAGATCCGGATATTACAGCAGATTTAGCATATAAATACTATGATAATGGCAGTTGTATGCATGCCGTATTTAAAAGTGTCATGTCACAATTAGCCGATAAATACGGTGAGCCTTATGCTTCCTTTCCTGTACATATGATGAAATACGGTCATGGTGGTGTAGGCGGCTTTGGTACAATCTGCGGTTCACTTAACGGAGCAGCAGCCCTGATTGGTTTATTTGTTAACGTTAAAGCTGAACAGGATAGTCTGATCACTGATCTGCTCAGATGGTATGAAGATGCTGAGCTTCCCGAATATATACCGCAAAAGGCTATCCTGGACTTCACCCCACAATCAACAATTTCGAATTCGACCTTATGCCATGCATCCAACAGTAATTGGGTAAAAGAAACCGGATATAAGGTAAACAGCGATGAACGGAAAGAAAGATGCCGGAGGCTGACATGTGATGTGGCAGCACGTGTGGCAAAAACCTTAAACGAATATTCCGGAAATAATTATTTTACAAATAATCACCATAATGAAACCGTCAGTCAATGTATGACCTGCCATGGTGATAAAGGCAAGCTTGTCAACACGAGCAGCAAAATGAGTTGCAACTCATGCCACACCGAATCAGCCGGACACAGAATTTTCGCTGATATACATTATAAAATAATGAAACAGGAATAGCAGTGACATGCTCAAAAACAGCTCAATAAGATAAACCGTTTATTAATCTAAGTTCTTCTTATAAGCCGGAAAAGTAACAGTATTAAAATTGCACCGCCGGTGGCTATCAGAATACTTTTAATGTCAAATCCTGAAACCGTGCCGATCCCGAGAGCAGAACCAAGGTAACCCCCAAGCAAAGCACCGCCGATACCAAGCAGAACTGTAATGATTATCCCGCCGCGTTGTCTTCCCGGCATAATAAACCTTGCAAGGAATCCGACGATCAAACCCATTATAACCCATGTTAAGATTGCAATAACCTGATCATTCATGATTGATTTTTATTAATTGGTTTTACAATAATTAAATTCAGATGCACCAATACAATATAAGAAAGTTCCGTCTTTTAAATTCTGACTTTTAATTTTTTTTAACATTCACAATATATTTTTGCTTTTTATGTTTCTATGTTAACAAAATCGTATATCTTCGCGGCGATTTTTTTGAGAGGAAAAAACAAACTCCAAAATATATCAGGAAGTTGTCAGACAAATACAAGATTTAAACAAATTAAAAAAATGAAAAACAAAGTGTTAATGGGATTTGCCGCCATAGTTATGGTTGTTGTCCTTGCAAGTTGTGGAAAAGTTCCGCAGGCTCAGATTGATGCTACCAACGCTGCTATTGAAGCTGCCAAGGCTGCTGAAGTAAACGTTTATTTGCCCGATGAATTTGCAAAAGTTCAGGATGCAATGAATGCAGTTCTTGCTGATGTTGAAACACAGAAATCAAAGCTCTTTAAGAAATTCGGTGATGCCAAACTGAAACTTGATGAAGTAACCAATCTGGCTAACCAGGCTGCCGCAGGTGTTGCTGCAAAGAAAGAGGAAGTTAAGAATCAGACACAGACCCTTCTTAATAATATAAAAACTGTCGTTGAAGAAAACGCAAAGCTCATTCCGAGACTTCCGAGAGGTAAAGAAGGCGCTCAGGTTATCGAGCAGATCAAAGCCGACCTGGCAGGTGTTGAAAGTGCAGTTACTGAAGCTCAGGGTCTTTTCGACAAAGGTGCTTTCATGGATGCAATGAACAAGGTTAATGCAGCAAAAGCAAAAGCTGACGGCCTTAACAGCGAGATCAAGGAAGCTTTAACAAAAGCAAGAATAAGATTCTGATTTCTGAATCTATATTCTTTAACCGCAAAGAGCGCTAAGAAAGCGCAAAGTTCGCAAAGCTATAAATCCACCCTTAGCGAACTTTGTCTGACTTCCCGGTGATCTTTGCGGTTAATTTTTTCCCAGTAAATTAAGTTGAATAATATCTGAAATGAGCAAAAAACTCCGTAATACAATAATCATTTCAGTATCTTCATTAATAGTTCTGACGGCGGGATTTCTTATATTCTATCCCGTCCCTGACCCGCCTGTATTAAAACTTAAAACCGCCCGTGATTCATTGTCGGTGGCTGTTAAAAACCAGGCAGACAGATACTCCCCGGACCTTTACATCCGGGCAAAGGCAGGCTATGACTCTGCCATGGCTGTCTGGGGAAGAGAAAATGAACGTTTTATTTACTTCAGAAACTATGATGTTGTTGAGGATTATGCCCGTCTGTCTGCAAAAATGGCAGATTCAGCAACGGACAGTACCCTCCGCATTATAGAGCACCTGAAGGAAAACCTGTCTCCGCGTATCGACACTCTTAATATCCTTATGAAAAGGATCAATGAAAAGTACAGTAATTATCCTTATCCCCCTGAAGTACACGAACGGATATCAAGAGGCAAAATGCTACTTAAAGATGCTGAGACAGCATTTCAAAACAATCTTTTCCTGGAAGCGGAATCTTTCCTTACCGAATCAGAAAATCTGTTACTTTCATCCTGGGAATTTGCAGATCTTAACCTGAGGCAGTATTTCACCTCTTATCCGACCTGGAAGAAGTGGATCGACAGGACTATAGCTGCATCAAAAACAAACGGTGGATATTCAATAATCATAGACAAATTCTCCAGAAAACTCGTTGTTTATAATAAGGGGAAGAAAATAAATGAATTTTCAGCGGAACTGGGAAGAAACTGGGTCGGCAATAAAAGGGTGAAAGGAGACAAGGCAACACCTGAGGGAATGTACAAAATAACAAGGAAACTTGATGGAGGTAAAACTAAATACCATAAGGCGCTTCTTCTTAATTATCCCAATGATGAAGATGCGGCACGATTCAGAAGGGACGTCTCCAACGGCGCACTGCCCACATCAGCAGATATCGGTGGCATGATTGAGATCCATGGCAACGGAGGCAAGGGCGTCGACTGGACCGAAGGCTGCATAGCGCTTAAGGACAATGAGATAGATATTGTTTACAGGTATGTGAAGATCGGGACACCCGTAACAATTGTGGGATCAATGCAGGATATTGATAAAGCCCTTGAAAAATGAAACGTAAGATATGACTGATTTAGATGAAAAGGATATAATACCCTCTCCTGATGAAAGGAAACCCTGGGATATCAATATTGCCGGTCTTTACGAAAATATACTGTCATTTCTGAAGAGACTCCCTGAAAACAAGAGATTGAAAAACTTCCTGAAAAGTTTTCTTCTTTGGACAACACTTTTTGCCGCAACAATTTTCGTTATCGTATTTTTCATCTGGCTGGTACCTGCAATTCAGGAGATACCTTCGGGAGGAAAAACAGCTGTGACAAATATCACGGAATTAAAAAAGGATGCAGGTTATAAAAGAATGATTTCTACAGTGAGCAGGGACCTGCAGCGTCTCACAAGGAAATATAATTCTTATACATCGGGTCAGTCATACCTTGTTATTAATACTACAGACAACCTTTTCCACCTTTACAGGAACAAAAAGCAGGTAAGGGAAGGATTCTGCAGTTCAGGAAGTTATAAAATGCTTCAGACAGTTGAAGGAAGAAGCTGGATTTTCAAAACTCCCAAAGGGAAATTCACAATTCAGGATAAACGGGTCAATCCTGTCTGGACAAGACCCGACTGGGCATTTGTCGAAGAAGGATTACCGATACCGTCGAGAAACCATTCCTCGAGGTATGAATATGGCGTACTTGGAGATTATGCCCTCAGTCTGGGAGATGGCTATCTGATCCATGGTACAATTTATAAGAGGTTTATTGGTATGCCTGTCACGCATGGATGTGTGAGGCTTGGAGATGAAGATCTGGAAGTGATCTTCAAAACCTTAAGCGTCGGATCAAAAGTTTATATTTTCTGAAAAGGTAAATTAAAGAGTTCCTATGGAAACAGAAATCATGGTCCGGCCGTTTTATAAGAAAACCCCTTTCATTGTAATAACATGCCTTCTGGCGGCATTCATGATCTATCACACAGTAATGTCAGTGATGGCTCCTTCAAGGAAGCTTGATGAGATCAGAACTGAATATGGCTTTGTACAGCAGGCTAAGAATCCTGTTGATGAGAGGATATTTTCAGATTCCGCATATCTCTCACTCATGAAAGAGAAAGCGTATTACCAGTCGAGAGTGGCAATGGCAGCAACTGATTCAATCTATATGACAATAAATCTGGCTGACAGTAGCCTCAACCTGGAGATAAGCGGGGTTGTTGTTCATACAACAGATATAAAGGATCAGAAGATCAGCAGCATCCTTAAAAGAGATGAATATTCTGTTTTGAATATGCTTTCGGCACCTTTAGTTATTGACAGGGATTATTCAACTATCAAAAAGGAGCCATTAATGATAAAGATGGCTCCGAAGGACACATCGGAATACGAGCCCGATATAATTCCCGACACAGCCGATTTTGAACCTGTCAATTTCATTCTTGTAATGGAGAACGGTATCAGTATTTATGTTTACCAGGAAGAAAAACTAAAGTTCGGAGATGGTTTCCGGAGGTTTGTTTTCGATCTGCGCGACAGGCTTCATAGTGCAGCAGCTTCAATGGCAGCAAGTGTCACCTTCCGTGTTCCTGAATATCGCCCGTATATAAGACTGAAACTTGCCAGGGCTGATGCAAAAAGGATTTACCGGGCCCTTCCTTATCACGGGCAGGTTGGATTATACAGGTAAAAACTTTTCACCCGGAATAACCTCCGTATCGAAAAAAAATGTAGGTTTGGATCATACTCATAACTAATTCAGGCTTACATGGCACGGTTCACAGGTATAATCGGGATTATAGTAATTCTCGCTCTTGCTTACTTATGGTCGAATAACAGAAAGGCAATCAATTACCGGCTTGTTTTAACCGGGCTGGGATTACAGTTAGCCCTTGCAATTTTTATCCTGAAAGTGCCCATCGGTCAGGATATATTCGCCTGGCTTGGCAAGGCAATAAACAAACTTCTCGATTTTTCTCAGGAAGGCGGATTATTTGTCTTCGGCGATCTTACTAAAATATCACAGATACTGCCTCCGAATATAATATCAGGCGGTGTTTTTCTGTTTATTCTTATCCCTACCATCATTTTTGTTTGTGTCCTTGTTGCAATGGCCTATCATGTAGGACTGATGCAGAGAGTTGTAGCTCTTATTGCCCGTTTTGTCCACTGGGCCATGCAGGTAAGCGGAAGTGAAGCTCTGTCAAATGTTGCAAGCGCCTTTGTCGGTCAGGTTGAAGCCCAGATAATGATAAGACCCTACCTGTCGGGAATGACTATGTCGGAACTTCTTGCATCGATGACAGGCAGCATGGCATGTATTGCAGGCGGGGTTATGGCAGTATATATTTCAATGGGAGTCCCGGCTTCCTATCTTCTTGCAGCAAGTCTTATGGCTGCCCCGGGTGCCCTTGTCATATCAAAAATTGTTTTTCCCGAAACACAGGTTTCCGAAACAAAAGGTAAGGTAACGCTTGAAGTAAAAAAGGAGCATGCAAACATAATGGATGCGATATCCCATGGGGCTTCCGACGGGATGAAGATATCAATCAACGTTATTGCCATGCTTATCGGGGTGATAGCTCTTGTTGCACTTGTTGATGCGCTTCTCGGATATTTCGGCCTCTTCCTGGAGTGGATCGGGGCATCACTCGATTTTATAGGACTTGATGTTGCTAACCTTCGTCTTAAGGATGTTTTCGGATTATTCTTTTCTCTGTTCGCAATTGTGATGGGAGTACCTGTTTCGGAATCATTTGAAGTTGGTTCGCTGATGGGAACCAAAATGGTAATAAATGAATTTGTTGCTTATTCAGATCTTTCGCCGATGATAGCACAGGGTGTCTTAAGTGCAAAATCTGTAGTAATTGCAAGTTTCGCTTTATGCGGGTTTGCCAATTTCAGCTCAATAGCAATCCAGATAGGAGGAATCGGCGCCATGGCCCCGACCCGTAAAGCCGATCTTGCCCGGCTTGGGTTCAAAGCTATGATCTGCGGAACAATGGCATCATATATCTCGGCATCGCTGGCTGGGATATTAATGTAAATTTTAAAATTCGTCTAATTTATTCTACCAATTATAATTTTATTATTCATACATTTGAATAACTATTAGTAAAATCAGTGTTTTGCTTAAAGTTATTATGTTAATTATTGATATAAGTTACTCCAAACTAATCAGAACCTGTAAATCACTGCCTATGAAACAACCTGAACCACTTTTCTGAATTACTTTAAAACTGTTCAATACGTGTATAGCGTATTTCATCCCTGTTTCCTGACAGGGATAAACCTGAATTTTTTACAATTAATCCTTTTATTAACTAATCATGAAAGAAAGAATCTTTTCAATTTTTTCGTTTAGGAAAAAAAGCAAAGCTCTTTTGTATCAGAATATTATTCTGTTTCTGATACTCTGCATGTCCCGTAACCTTACAGCCTCGGGTTTCGCGCCGGGAGATGATGGAAGTTATCTCCAGCAGCAGGTTGTTACAGGAAATATCACCGATAGTGAAAATGGAGCTGCCATGCCTGGTGTCAACATCCAGGTAAAAGGTACTACTATCGGTACAATTTCAGATGCCGGTGGCAGATATTCAATAACGGTGCCCAACCAGTCAGTTACGCTTGTATTTTCCTTTATAGGATATGTAAGCCAGGAAGTACCAGTTGCCGGCAAATCAACTGTTGATGTTATGCTTGTTTCAGAAGTTACAAGTCTGGAAGAAGTAGTTGTTGTAGGATATGGTACTCAGAAAAAAGTTAACCTGACTGGTGCTGTGGATGTTGTTACAGGAGAAAATCTTGCAAGCAGGCCTGCAGCACAGACGAGCCAGCTTCTGCAGGGTCAGGCTCCCAGTATGATGATCACAATGACAGACCGGGGAAGTGAGCCTGGTGCCAAACAAAGCCTGCAGATCAGGGGAATAGGATCATTATCCGGAAATACATCACCTCTTGTACTTGTTGACGGAGTTGAGATGGATATGAACCTGATTGATCCTGCAACTATCGAAAATGTAACAATACTAAAGGATGCCTCAGCATCTGCCGTCTATGGTTCACGCGCCGCTTTCGGGGTGATCCTTATTACTACAAAGAAAGGGAAAATGAACCAGCCTATGAGGGTGACATACAGCAATATCACATCTCTTAAGAATCCCACCTATGTTTTGCAGATGGAGGATTCCTATACCTATGCCATTGCATTGAACCAGGCCCGTACCAATGCCGGACTAACGCCAATAATGCCTACTGAAATGGTTCAAAGGATAAAGGATTATATAGATGGCACATATGAGACTGAATACAATCCGGCTGATCCGCCATATAACCAATGGAGAGGACGATGGATGGCAAATGCAAATTATAACTGGTCGGATATGTTTTTTTCTGATTCATGGGAGCAGAAACACAATATCAACATAGAAGGTGGTACAGAAAAAACGCAGTATTACACTTCTGTGGGATTCCAGAATCAGCCCGGTATGTATACATGGGGAAATGATAAATACCAGAGATTCAATGTTCTCGGAAATGTAAACACCCAGGTTACCGACTGGGCACGTTTTGATTTCAGTGCAAAATTTGCAAAAGCTTTAAGGAACTATCCTAACGGAGGCACCTGGGGAGACCGTAGCGGTTACTGGATGCACTATCTGATCCTGTTCCCGAATACTCACAGGTTCAATATGGATGGGTCGCTTGCCAATCCTATTGAAGTTGCCATGAGGGATGGAGGAAGAATAAATACCGACAATAACACTTCACAATTTTCCCTCGGAACTGAACTGGAACCTGTAAAAGGGTGGAAAACAAACATCAGATATAATTATATGTTATCAGCAGGAGTAAGTACCAATGATTGGTATCCGGTTCCCGTGATGTGTGCTAACGGTAACGTTTCCAATATAGGTTCTGCCCAGACAGGCATTATGGAAACCTTACAACATGGACATTATCAGGTCTTTACTGCTTATACAAAATATGAAAATACTATTGCAGATCACTATTTTTCAGTGATGACCGGTTATGAACAGGACTATTTCCATAACAGAAAACTTACAGGCGATGGTTGGGAATTAATAACAGCACAGGTTAATGCAATTTCTACCGCACTGGGAACAAAAGAAGTCGATGATGCTATATATCACTGGGCTACCCAGGGGATCTTCGGGCGTATCAATTATAACTTCAGGGAAAAATACCTTCTTGAGTTAAGCGCCCGTTATGATGGTTCATCACGATTTGAAAAAGGTCACAGATGGGGCTTTTTCCCATCAGCCTCAATTGGTTACAATATTTCAAGGGAAGAATTCTGGGAACCGATACAGCCATACATTCAGAGGCTAAAACTAAGAGCCTCCTATGGTTCACTTGGAAATCAGAATCTTGTAAAGGCTGCCGAACGCCAGAATGTCTCTCAGGCATGGATAGATGTTGAAAATCCGAATGCTGAATCATATCTTTATCTTAATGAAGTACCTGTAAGCCCGCTTCTGGGACGTATCATCGATGGTGTTCGTCCCAACTATGCAAATATGCCAGGTCTGAAACCCGACAATCTGACATGGGAAACAATTTTAACATCGAATATTGGGTTTGAGGCTGGCTTCCTTAAAGACCGCCTTTCAATGGAGTTTGACCTGTACAGCAGGATTACACAGGATATGATGGGGCCGTCAATTCAGCTTCCATCAGTTCTGGGAACAAGTGCTCCTGCTTCCAATAATGCAAAATTAAAGACCACAGGTTTCGAATTAATCCTGGGCTGGAGCGACAGGATCAATGAGCTCGGCTATAATCTTAAATTCAGCCTTGGCGATTATATGACTGAAATACTTGAGTATGTAAATGAAACAGGCAGCATCAGCGGATGGTATGCCGGAAGAAAGTATGGTGATCTGTGGGGACTTACTACCGACAGGATAATCCAGACAGCCGGCGAGGAAATGCCTGACCAGTCTTATTATTTTGCAAAATGGGGCCCTGGCGATGTTGTTTATAAAGACCTTAACGATGACGGTAAAATCAATCCGGGATTAAATACACTTGATGATCACGGTGATCTGTCGGTTATCGCAAACACCTCTCCAAGATATCAAATGAGCTTCAGTGGAGGCATCACATGGAAGAGCTTTGACTTCAGTATGTTCTGGCAGGGAATAGGCAAGAGGACTTTCTTCCCCTATTATAATGCTGAATGCTGGTGGGGAACCTCAACAAGCTATGCCAATACATTTTATGCCCAGGATTCCTATGCACTTGACTACTGGAGACCTGCTGACGAAACAAATTTCCTGGGACCGAATACTGATGCCTTCTTACCCAAACCTTATACCTCAAATGAAAGGGTGAAAAATGTTCAGACACAGACCAGGTATCTTGAGAATGCTTCGTACTTCCGACTAAAGAATCTTCAGATAGGCTATACTTTGCCACAAAGAATTGCAGACAAAACGCCTATTGAGAACCTGAGAGTCTTTTTCTCAGGTGAGAACCTGCTTACGCTGTCACCACTGCCAAAAGCATTTGAACCTGAATCAATTATTGCTTCGGACTCAAATTTCAGGATCTATCCCCTCGCAAGGATGTTTTCTCTGGGGCTGAACATCACCTTTTAATAATTAATTAAAAAATAGAAATCATGAACTATAAAAAATTAATTATAAGCTTAATAGGGCTTTGCTCAATACTCTGGTCCTGTGAAGACTGGCTCGACCGTGAACCTTTAGATGTGGTATCAGAAGGAAGTTTTTTTAAAACACCAAATGATTTTATTGTATACGTTAATGCCTTTCATACTACCACAGGCGACTGGACGACTTCAGAATCTTTAAGGGATAATGGCACTGATGTTCAGACGAGCACTAATTCTCTGCCTACCCGTATAGCAGGACAGTCAACAATTAACAGCGGACCGGGTTACAGTTATGGGAATGTCAGAAGCGCAAACTACCTGATAAAGAAAGCGAGGGAATATGAAGGCGATTTCGACGGCATCAAACAGGCTGTCGGGGAAGCACATTATTTCAGAGCCTGGTATTATTATGTCCTTCTGAGGAATTTCGGTGATGTACAATGGATCGATGATGTTTTGACAATGGAATCGGAGGAACTTTTTGGAACAAGGGATCCCAGAAACCTTATAGCCGACAAGATCCTTGCAGACCTTGATACAGCTGCAATGTATTGCATGACCGAAAAGGGAAACGGATATTCAAGGATACCAAAATGGCTCGCTCTTCTTGTACAATCAAGGATTGCACTTTTTGAAGGCACATGGGAAAAATATCATGCAGGTACAGTGTTTGCAGCCAAAAACCCCGATGCAAACAAATACCTTACAAAAGCTGCCGATGCAGCAAAACAGATAATCGATTCAAAGCTTTACCAGATATGGTCGACGGGCGATACTGCAAATGATTTTTACTATAATTTCAACTGGCGCGATTTCACAACTCATCCGGAAATGATGAGATGGTCAAAAATGGACATTGCTCTGGGAATCGACTCTCACAGGTATTTGTATATTCAGGCTTTCATGAACAGCTATGGACCGCCGAAAGATCTTGTTGACCAGTTCCTGTGCAAGGACGGACTCCCAATTTCAATGAGTCCGCTTTACAAGGGCGATAATACTATTGAAGATGAAACAGTGAATCGTGACCCCAGGTTTGATCAGTTCATATTCAACCAGGATGATATCTGGCAGATCTATGAAGATGGCACTTATCACAATTATGACTGGGTTTTTAAAGAATATATATTCAGAAATGTCCTCAACAGCAATGGTACCGGATATCAGTTCCGGAAGAGATACTTCGAAGAATACAAATATCATGACAGCCAGTATGAGGATTCTCCCGTTCCGCATTACAGATACGCTGAAGCTTTACTCAATTATGCAGAAGCGAAAGCAGAGCTGGGTACAATAACCCAGGAAGACCTGGATATATCTGTAAATGAATTGAGGGACAGGGTTGGCATGCCACATATGATACTCACAAATGTTCCCGACGATCCGATGGCTGTTTACCCTGAATTATCTCCGCTAATAAATGAAATAAGACGTGAAAGGGTAGTTGAACTTGCAGGAGAAGGATTCAGGTGGGATGATCTTATGAGATGGGCTGCCATGAGCAAGCTTGTCGGGAAAAGACCCAAAGGAGCAAAAGCTGCTCAGTTCTTATGGCCTCACAATATGCCCGTTGATGAGAATGGTTACCTGGATATGTACAAGGATATTTATCCGACCGGCTACCAGTTCAATCTCAACCGCGATTACCTGTGGCCCATACCGGAAAGCCAGATCACTCTAAACCCGAATCTTGGACAAAATCCGGGCTGGGAACAATGAGAATGTTAAATCCGGTTTAAAAAAAAACAATAATCTTAAATAACAACCCGTTGGAAATATCGTATATTCAACGGGTTGTTTTACAACCAGTACAGATGTGAACACATTATTGTCTGATCCGGCCACGGTAATTCAGGCTCTGCCTGCCGGCAGCTTTTCCGGGAGACAATAACCAAAAGATCTTTAAATGATGAAAGAATCACGAAACGAGCAACATCTCAATTCACCTCAGCAATGGGGTCTGGTAATCTTACGGATAATTATCGGATGGCATTTTCTTTACGAGGGCATCGTAAAATTACTCGATCCCGCCTGGTCGGCAGAAAGCTACCTTGCCAATACAAACGGACTGTTTGCAGGGCTTTTCCATAGCATGGCTTCTGATCCCGGAATAATGTCAGTAGTCAATTTCCTTAATATATGGGGATTGATCCTGATAGGACTGGCATTGTTCCTCGGTATTTTAGCAAAACCCGCAGTCTGGTCAGGAATACTCCTCCTTGTATTTTATTATGTAGCTTATATCCCATTTCATGGTAAAAATTTCGGGGCCATCCAGGAAGGACACTATCTGCTTGTCGATAAAACTTTCATTGAACTGGTAACACTTGTCGTTCTGGCACTTTTCCCTTCTACACTGAATATTGGTTTGTGGAACCTTCTGAAAAAACATTTAAGCAGGTTCCGTAAACCCAAAATTCAAAAAACAGTGGAGCCGCAAGCCGTTCCCGCCGATACCGGAGCTGTTAAGAGTCGTCGTGAAATGGTAAAGAACCTTGCTTTTATCCCATTTATGGGTGCATTCGGATTGGCTTTCTCAGGTAATAAAAAATTTTCAGGCGCTGATGCATTTTCCGGAAGCACTTTTACTCTCGATCAGAAATCATTAAGCCAGCTTGAAGGAGAGATGCCGATGGGCGTTCTTGTAAAAGGTAAACCACCGGTCAGCAGGCTGATCCTCGGTCAGAATATTTTGTCAGGAACTGCCCATGCGAGAGATCTGATCTATGCCCGGTCACTCTTCAGGGCATATAATAACGAAAAGAAAATAATTGAAACATATCTTCTTGCAGAAAAAGCTGGCATCAACCTGTTTTATATGAGCCCTGCACTTGAAAAATACATGAAAATTTATGGTAAGAATATCCAGACCTGGGCAAATGTGGTTCCCGAGAAAAACGACATTAACAGCCAGGTCGACAAACTGATCGACCAGGGAATTGATTACATTCTGATACGGGGGGCAGCGGTTGATAACAGGATTAATGAGGGGCAGATCGATGTTATAGTTAAATGTATTGATCATATAAAGAGCCAGGGATATCCTGCAGGTCTGGGAGCTCATACAGTGCAGGCCTTAATTGCATGTGAAGAGGCAGGTATAGATCCTGATTTCTATTATAAGACAATGCATCATGACCGTTACTGGTCGGCAATCCCGGAAGCAAACCGCCGTTATCCTTTCGCATCGGGAACTTTCAGTGAAGACCATAATGAGTTCCATGATAACATGTGGTGTCTTTTCCCCGAAAAAACTGTTGATTATATAAATAAACTGAAAAAGCCGGTAGTGGGATTCAAGGTACTGGCAGGCGGAGCCATAAAGCCTGAGGACGGATTTCAATGGGCTTTTGATAACGGTGCCGATTTTATTGAAGTGGGCATGTTTGATTTCCAGATTGTTGATGATGTTAACATGGCAATCCGCTGCTATGAAAAGGCCGCCCGACGAAACCGCCCCTGGTTTGGCTAAAAGATGTCAATAGTTGGTCTGATAATTCAGACCGGTACCCGGAATAAATGAACACTTCTGAACGTTGTATATTATTCTGCCGGCAATGATATCCAAAGGATGGAAAGTTATCTCAGAAAACTAATTGAAGAAGGCGAAAATCAGCATCTTGATTTTAAGTACTGCGTTTCCGACAGCAGGAAGATTTCAAGAACATTAGCTGCATTTTCAAATTCAGACGGAGGAAGGTTGCTGATAGGTGTCAGGGATAACGGGAGCGTTGCAGGCATTCAGTCCGACGAAGAGATATATATGGTCGATACTGCTGCTCAGATATTCTGCCGGCCTGAAATAACATATACAATAAAACAGCATACTTCAGGAGTTAAAACATTTCTTGAAGTTGAGGTCGCCAGAGGTAATCACAGGCCATACCAGGCTCAGGATGAATCCGGCAGATGGATAGCGTATTTCAGGAATAATGACCAGAACCTTGTTGCAAACAGGATACTTCTCCAGGTTTGGAGGAAAGAGGAAAAGCCTTCAGGTGTCCTTGTGAAATTCGGAAAGGCTGAAAATGCACTTATGGAATATCTTACAAAAAATGGATCAATAACCTTTTCAAAATTCAGGAAAATAGCGAAGATATCATCATACAGGGCTGAATCGATTATTGCAAACTTGTTAATATTCAAGGTTCTGATCATGAAAGCTTCAGAAAAAGGATTCACATATGAAATAAATCCTGAAGATCCGATGCAACTGTTAAACGAAACAACCGGATATGGAATTCAGAGATAAAGTAGTGATAGTAACGGGCTCCGGCAAAGGAATAGGCCGGAACATTGCATTGAGATATGCATCGGAAGGGGCAAATGTTATAGTTGCAGAAAAAGATGAGATATCAGGCTCTGAAACAGAAAAATCAATCCTTTCGGCCGGGGGAAGAGCAAAATTTATCCGGACAGATGTCAGCAATCCTCATGATATTAAAATGATGGCCAGGAAAACTATTGATTTGTCTGGCACTATCAATATTCTGATAAACAATGCAGGTATTTCGAAATGGAGATCTCCTTATGAATTATCTGTTGAGGAGTGGGATGAAATAATAAATACGAATCTGCGGGGAGCTTTTCTCTGTTCCCGTGAAGCAGCTGAAATTATGCGTGAACACGGAGGAGGGTCTATAGTGAACATTGCGTCAACCCGGGCAATCATGTCAGAACCTGATTCCGAAGCTTATGCAGCAACAAAGGGAGGTATTGTAGCGCTGACACATGCTCTGGCAGCATCGTTTTCGAAGGATAAAATAAGAGTTAACTGTATCAGTCCCGGCTGGATCGAAACCGGCGATTATTCTCAGCTCAAACCGGCTGATCACTCCCAGCATTTCTCAGGCAGGGTTGGAAGGCCAGAAGATATCGCTGAAGCCTGTATTTATCTGACAAAAGAAGGGAATGATTTCATCAACGGTGCGAATATTATTATCGATGGGGGGATGACGAGGAAGATGATTTACGAGGAATAGCAGAGATGGTCGAAGAAATTCAGAAGGTTCGAATACGCCCCCCTCTTTGCATAGCAGAGAGGGGGATAAAAGGGGGTGAGTTCGTGACGATTCAGAAAGGGATTACGGCTTCACTTTGTTACGCCGTGATCCCTTTGGGGGGAACCCTGCAAAGCCAAAACAGACCCTATCGGGTTTTGTTTATTTTTCCCAAGCCCCTTTTGAAAGCGAGCTTTCAAGGTGCTTCGGAAAAATAAACAACCCCGCCTGTTGCGGGGTCTGTTTTGGCTTTGCGGAGAGAGGGGGATTCGAACCCCCGGTACAGTTACCCATACGGCAGTTTAGCAAACTGCTGGTTTAAGCCACTCACCCATCTCTCCCTTCGCCCTCCGTAGCCTTCTTTGGCCACCGTAGCTTTAGCGGAGGTGGCAGCGTAGGAGGACTTCGCCCTCCAAAGCTTTATTTCAGGATATAACGGAGGAGCGACAAAAATAGGAAAACCGCCACTAAGTGCAAAATATTTTGAGGGTTATTTAAAACTATCAAGCTTATCGATCAGAAGCCTGAAGTTTTCATTGGTCTCTTCATCAAGATCGGACAGCCTTATATCGCCATCCATCACCTCTGCCAGGAAACGTGAGAACATGAAATTCCTTGGTATATCTTTTTCTTTTACATATTCCGAATTAGCCATCGTGATACCTTCTCTCGTCTTGAGAATATGATTTTTGAAATCAAGAGTGGATAACATATCTTCTGAATTCAGAAAACTCTCCGGCATCTTAATGAACACATCCCTTCCGTTAGTGCCGTTCTTGTATATTGTTCCCTTCAGAAGTTCCTCAATATCCTGTTCCTTATCATTTCTGAAAAGAAGAACCACAAAGTTTAGTCCCCATCCCATCAGTATATTACACAGAAGGGGTATGGATGAAACACCTGTTGACGGAATGACGCTTATCCGGTTTTTAAGGCCTGACAGTTGAAGTATAGCATTTAAAAGATAGAAGGTACCTGTATCATTTACGATCATGTTGAATTTATCGGGAGTGATACCTTCTGCAGCTACAGGACTTCCAAGGATACACTGCAGCGGAGTGAGTGTATCGGGATTGGCCGAAGAAAGCTGCATAGGATCAAGGATTCGGGTTGTGCTTCTCATACTGTCGAGATCGTCGCGCTGTATTGCAAGCACCCTGTGAAGCTTATTTATCTCAACAAGATGAGGCGAATGTGTTGTATAGATCACCTGTATCTTATCCTTTATATCCTCAAAGACTTTCAGAACATCTTCCTGTGCCCTGGCATGAAGGCTTACACCAGGCTCATCAACAAGGAGTACCATCTGCCTGTTGATATTTGCCGATGCTTTCAGTTCGAGATAAAAAGAGAGGAACCATCTGACTCCGCGGCTTCGCTGCTTGGGATAAAGTCTCTCCCCTTCATCCTTGATCCAGAATTCGAGGAAAGGCTTACCGGCTTTTGCCCCGGCTGAAGCATCATAATGATCGAGCTCGAACTGGATATGTATCTTATTATTTCTCCCGATAGACTGCTGCCAGAAATCCTGGAAATCAAGTGTCAGCGTCCGGTTTATATTCTCAATCTTTTGTTTCAGTATACGGCTCGAGGGCTGTTGAAAAAAGCTGTAGTCGAGCTTTGCAATTGCCAGAAAATTCCTTGCAGCTTTATAACCTTCGACCTGTTCATCGCCCGAGATTATATCCTGAAGGTCGATGCGGTTGGGAAGAAGGCTGCTGAAATCCTCAAAGAACTCAAATACCGGACAGTAGGTAAAGTATTTCTTACCCAGGATTTCGCTGTTGAATTGTGATTTATATGACTGGATTATTTCACTGACCTTCGATTCGGCTTCCTTTTCATTACTCCCATTAAGAAGATATCCCGAGAATGCAATATGCCTGTCGAGTTCTGATTTTATCTGATCGCGGTCGTTGCGGGTTTTCCTGTAATCGTGCAGTACGCTTTTCCATGCAACATCTTCATCATCGAAGGGTCTCATGAGCAGGGTAAGTTTCTGATGCCTCTCCTCAAGCTTTGCTGATAGCTCCCTCATGTGGTTCTCAAGCCCTGTATATCTGTCAAGGATCTCCTTCCATTTCTCCCCTGCTTTCTTCATCGGCTTCTTGCGCGATAATTCGGCAGTTATTTTCTCCTTCTTTTCACGGATATCCTCGATACGTGTCCACATTTCAGAACTTATCCTCCTGTCCTGATTATCTTCCCCGGAAGCTTTTCTGAAGAATAACCTGAAAGGATGTTTCCCTGCACTTCGCGATGGCAGTTCAGCATTTAAAGCTGATTCCTCTTTGAGAATATTCTGGAGTGTAGCTTCAAGGACTTCGATATTATCCATCTCCTCTTCCAGCTTCAGGGTTACGTCGCCGAGATATATCTTCCATGCATCTTCCAATGAATCAAGATACTGGCTTATGGAACCACTTACCTGAATAACAGAGGAGAGATCTGCAATCCATGCCCTAGTAAGCTCAATGCTGTCAAGACCGGTCAGCATCTCCCTCAGTTCCGGTCCGGGATTGTCAGTGATCCTCAGAAGCCAGCCGGCGGGGATCCTGAAACGGCAGCTTACTTCGGGGAGTGACAGGTCGCTCCGGAGTACATCTTCAGAAATTACTCCTGTATAAAAAACTTTGAGAGCTTCAAGAATGGATGTTTTTCCTGATTCATTCTGACCGATAAGGCATGTTACATTATCAGGAGAAAGAGATTGCCAGCCCGTATCAGTGATCGACCGGAAATTTTTTATCCTGAAAGCAATCAGCTTCATCATAATCCGAAATAGTTATATCCGAAATCCGAATACAAGCACATCATCAATCTGCTGTGTATTCCCCTTCCAATCAAAAAACGTATCTTCGAGGTACTCTTTCTGTCTGCCGAGAGGAAATCCGGCAACGCTTTCTATTGCTTTTTTCAGTTGCTTCTGCTTGAACTTTTTATCTGTAAGCTCACTGAACTGATCAGAAAAGCCGTCGGTGAACAGATAAAATGTATCACCCTCTCTGATATCGATTACAACATTTGTAAAAGGATGTTCATGGACCGGAGCTAGCCCGATGGTCATCTTATCGGGTTTAAACTCAGCTGTTTCGCCATTCCTTATTCTCAGCAGAGGCCTGTTTGCACCTGAATACTGTAGCGTCTGCGACTCACAGTCGATAACACACAGACCTATATCAATACTGTCTTTCGCTTCTGCCTTCTCCCCTGTCTGATGAAGTGCCTTCATCACTTTTTCCCTCATTGTATTCAGGACTCTGTTGGCTCTCGGCTCACATTTTGTCTGGAATATCTCATTAAGAAAGCTTATTCCCATAATACTTAAAAGTGCACCCGGTACACCATGACCCGTGCAATCGCCGGCAGCCACACAGATATATTGCCGTATGCGGAGCGCATAATAGAAATCTCCGCTAACAATATCGCGGGGAAGAAAAAGGACAAAATGATCTCTGAACAGACCTTCCAGATGCTCTCTGTCGGGCATCAGAGCATGCTGAATTATTCCGGCATATCTCAGACTAGCCAGATGTTCATCAATACTCTGATTATACATCAGAGATATAATCTCATTAGTAACTTGACTTTCAGACGACATTAACTTTCACCTATCAGAATTGACAAATATACAATAATTTTGCTTCTATTGTAACTTACTATATATTCTTAATCTTCAGAAGAGCAACATTTTCAACATGATGTGTCTGTGGAAACATATCAACAGGCTGTATCTTCTCAACCGTATACCTCTCAGAAAGCACTGAAATATCGCGTGCCTGGGTTGCCGGATTACAGCTGATATACACTATCTTACCGGGCTGTGCCTCCATAATGCTCTTCACAACATCATTGTGCATTCCCGCTCTTGGCGGATCAGTTATTACAACATCAGGTTTCCCATGCCGGCTAAATAATTCTTCAGATAATATATCCTTCATATCGCCTGCAATGAATGTTGTATTGCTGATATTATTAATTTCAGAATTGATAATCGCATCTTCAACAGCATCTTTAACATATTCTATCCCGACAACCTTCTCCGACAATGATGCCACATAGTTTGCTATTGTTCCGGTTCCGGTATACAGGTCATATACAGTTTCTTTTCCGGTCAGGCCGGCGAAATCCCTTGCTGTCTTATATAGTCTGGCAGCCTGTAACCTGTTTGTCTGATAAAATGATTTTGGCCCTATTCTGAATTTAAGACCTTCCATCTCCTCGATCAGATGATCATCGCCTTTATAAAGTACAGGTGTCTGATCAGTCAGGGAGTCATTCTTTTTAGTATTTATAATATACCAGAGTGAAGTGATCTGAGGAAATTCTTCCGCAAGAAAATCAAGAAGGCCTTCCCTCCTTTCCTGTTCATCGAGAAAAAATATCACGATTACCATTACATTTCCCCTGGCGTTATTACGTATTATAAGGTTACGTAAGAATCCGCTCTGCTGGCGGAAGTTGAAAAATGCAAGCCCTTTTTTATGAGAATACCTTCTCACTGCATCCCGTATGGAATTTGATGGTTCGGGCTGAAGGAGGCACTCTTTAATATCAAGTACCTTGTCGAATAATCCGGGGATATGAAATCCAAGTGCATCTTCCTTATCAAAGGTATTATCCGATTCAACCTCTTCCCTTGTAAGCCATCGTTTGTCGGAAAATGTATATTCAAGCTTGTTCCTGTACCTGTAAACAGCAGATGAGCCAATTATCGGATTTATTTCAGCAACCTGTACTTTTCCGATACGTTCAAAATTATCTGTTACCTGTTTTTCCTTGAATTTAAGCTGAAGTTCATAAGGAAGATGCTGCCATTTGCAACCTCCGCAGACTCCGAAATGTCTGCACTCCGGTTTTATCCTGTCGGGAGAATATTCATGGAACCTGACAACGCTTCCTTCAAGATATTTTCTTCTCTTCTTACTGATCCTGAGGTCCACAACATCACCGGGAACAAGCATAGGAACGAACACAACACGGCCATCCACTTTTGCAATAGCATTTCCTTCTGCGCCAATGTCTGTGATCAGAACCTTGTTCAGCATGGGCAATCCGATATTCATGCCCTTTATACGTGACATTTTCTGTAAAGTTTCCTGAAATTAATTATCCCTGATATCCATGAGGAAGGTAAGTCCTTCTATCATAGCAGGAATTAATCCCTCACCATGTTCAAGTCCCGGAAATATGACCTTTTTGCATATTGCAGTTGAAGTCCCGGCCGTTATCATGTCGTCATACATCGTCTCAGTTGCAAATACCGGTACTGATGTATCGCTGCTGCCATGAGTAAAGATCACGGGCTTCAGTGTAACCCATGCGCTGATACTGTTATTTATCAATGCATTACGAACAGACGCATAGGATGGGGATGAAATGAATCCGTTTAGAAAATCCGGTTTGAACAATCCTGATATCGATGTTGTAAGCTGACTGTTTATATCACCTGTTGATAGAGTACCATCATATAATGAACTCAGTTTTCCTGCGTATTCTGCATTGAGGATTTCCGAAACAGGGTTTGTGAACTGGTCATATTCAGAATAGGCATTTATTATATAGGCCAGGTAAGCCGGCATGGGGTATGTATCAGTGCTGATCATTGTTGTGAACATATTGTACATATTATAGGAACCGGCGCCACAGGAGCTGCCTGCAAGGCTGAATTCAGAGCTGTAAACTGTCTCAAGAGCCTTGTGAAGAGTGAAGGTGGCCCATCCGCCCTGGGAATAGCCGGCAAGATAGTACTCATTCTTCACAGTTATTCCCGGAAATTCCGTACCGGCTCCTTCCTTAAGCGCCCTGAACATATCTGTAATAGCCTGTACCGTCGGTTCAGCGATAAGATAAGGATGAGGTATATTTGCCGAACTCCCGAATCCCGGGTAATCAGGGATAACTACAATAAATCCCATTGAGGCAATTGCTTCAACAAGTGTATATGACACATCAGAAACCTTAACAGTCGGAGCATCACTGTGCTTTGTATTTGTACCGTTCTGAAAACTCAATACAGGATAACTCCCAGCTTCAGAAGGAATACATACAAGCCCTGATGCTTCAACATCGTCCCCGTTGATCTCAGTCACATAAGTCATTTTATAAACATCCACGCCACTGATCACCTGCGACCGGATATCTGCTATTTCAGGATATGAAACCACTGCCAGATCGAGCAGGTAATTGATGTTTACTTCGGAATACGATATTGCAAGCTCATTCGACAAAAAATAATCATATTCCGGATCAGTATCCTTATTACAGGAAGTAACAACCGAAGTTATTAAAACTGATAGCAGGATTAACCTGAGTATATATTTCCCTGTTTGCATCTCTTATTGTATTTATCCGATTTTAGTGCAGAATGTACGGATCAAAGATAATACAAGCCTTCCTTACTTTTCTTATCTTTGTGCAATTTTTCGGGATATGGTTTCAATACAGGGTCTGTCGGTATCATTTGGGAGCTTTGATCTTCTTACAGATATCTCATTTCTTATAAATGATCAGGACAGGATAGGGCTGGCCGGCAGGAACGGAGCAGGGAAATCAACCCTGCTAAGGATCATTGCAGGCTTGCAGAGTCCGACAACAGGTCAGGTTGACATGTCGAAGGAGGTCTCTATCGGGTATCTTCCTCAGCAGATGAAGGTTGATGATACAACAAGTGTTATGAATGAGGTCATAACAGCATTCCCGGAAGTAACAAGCCTGTCGGAGGACATTGAAAGATGTTCTGCTGAAATTGCTTCACGCGATGATTATGAATCACCGGACTACCTGAAGCTTTGCGATCACCTGACAGTTATTGAGGAGAGGTTCAGGTATGCCGGAGGTGACAGTTACCTTGCCGAGGCAGAAAAAACACTTGCCGGACTTGGCTTTGAGCGAAAGGACTTTGACAGGCCTACAAAAGAACTGAGCGGTGGATGGAGGATGAGGATAGAGCTTGCAAAGATCCTTCTGAAAAAGCCTTCTTTATTCCTGCTCGATGAGCCGACAAACCACCTCGACATCGAATCAATACAGTGGCTCGAGACATTTCTTGCTTCCTACCGCGGGGCAGTTGTACTTGTATCACACGACAGAGCATTCCTTGATGCTGTAACAACCAGAACTATAGAGATCTCTCTCGGCAGGATATATGATTATAAAGTACCATGGTCGGAATTCGTTGAACTCAGGAAAGAGAGAAGGGAGCAGCAGATAGCAGCTTACCGGAACCAGCAGAAAATGATCGGGGATACGGAAAAATTTATCGAACGGTTCAGATATAAGGCTACAAAGGCAGTCCAGGTACAGTCGAGGATAAAGCAGCTCAACAAAATTGAGCGACTTGAGGTCGATGATGAGGACTACAGTAAAATGAATTTAAAGTTCCCCCCTTCACCGAGGTCGGGTACGAACGTTATCGATGCCAAAGAACTTACCAAGAGCTTCGGTAATCACACGGTTCTCAATAAAGTCGATTTCAAAATCCACAGAGGTGAAAAGGTTGCATTTGTCGGACGAAACGGCGAGGGCAAAACAACATTCTCGAGGATAATTATCGGAGAACTTGATTATAAGGGTCATCTGAAAACAGGACATAATGTTAAGATCGGATATTTCGCACAGAACCAGGATGAGCTTCTTAATGAGGAAAAAACAGTACTTGAGACTATTGATGATGCTGCAAAAGGAGACATAAGATCCAAAATACGTGATATGCTCGGGGCCTTCCTTTTCCATGGAGAAGATGTCGACAAGAAGGTGAAAGTCCTCTCGGGAGGTGAGCGGTCGAGGCTTGCACTTATCAGACTTCTTCTTGAACCGCATAACCTTCTTATCCTCGACGAACCAACGAATCATCTTGATATGCGTTCAAAAGATATCCTGAAGCAGGCATTGATAAGCTATGATGGCACATTAATTGTGGTTTCACACGACAGGGATTTTCTGAACGGTATAGTAAACAAGGTCTATGAATTCAGGAATAATGCAATAAAGGAACACCTCGGGGGTATCTATGATTTCTTAAGGAGGAAGAAGATTGAGAACCTTAGGGACATTGAAAGGAAAGATATTATTGCAAAAGAAAAGACCGGGGAGGATACAAATGGAAACATCTCGGTAAACAAACAAAAATATCTTGAGAAGAAAGAGTATGACAGAACACTGAGAAGGCTGAAACGTCAGCTTGAAGAATCGGAAAGAGAAATTGAGAGAATTGAAAAGGAAATTGCAGAAATGGATATGATGCTTGGTTCGTCCGGCCGGTCGGCTGAAGAGACCCATGACTTCTTCATCAGGTATCAGGATCTGAAGAAAAGGCATAATGAAGAAATGGACAGGTGGGCACAATATACTCATGATGTGGAAGTTTTCTTAAATGGTAATTAATAGTATGGACATACCTCATTTTGAACGGGAATTCAGGGTACATGTTTATGAGACATCTGCTGACGAGAGAGTGAATCTCTGTTCACTGTTTAACTATATGCAGGATTCAGCAGCTGAACATGCGATAAAGCTGGGCTACGGGAGGGATGATCTGATGAAGAGCAATCATTTCTGGGTTCTTTCAAGGATGTTCGCAATGATAAAAGAATGGCCGTCCAGGAATGAAACAATTCTGGTAAGGACCTGGCCATACGGTACTGACAGCGTTTTTGCATTAAGGTTCTATGAAATAAGATACCCCGACGGAAAGGTCATAGCTTCGGCTTCCTCATCGTGGCTGATTATTGACGCCACAACAAAAAAGATACAGCGACCGGATCAGAATCTCACACGATATAATTCAGTTAAGGAGGCTGCCGGAATGCCTCTAAGGATTGCCGCAAAGCTTGAAGACGATAATTACGAAGGTGAACTGTCCCCGGAATTCCTGGTAAAGCCAAGCGATCTGGATGTCAATCTTCATACAAATAACGTTAATTACCTTAAGTGGACCATTGATGCCTATGATTTCGATTTCATGATGAAGCATGTGCCATCTTCAGTGGAAATAAACTATCTTGCCGAATCAATGTTAGGAGAAAAAATTATTATCAGAACATCCAGGGAAGCCGGATCCGGACTGGTCTACAGACACTCAATATTCAGGACCGGCGATAACAGGGAACTCTGCAGGATAAGGCTCGAATGGAAGGAACGCAAAAACTGATTAATTACAAACAGCCATGTTCATGCATCATAGTAAAAAAACAGATTTTAAGGAGCTGATCTTTATTTTTGCAATGCTTGCAATGATCACCGGGTCTTGCGGCACAATGCAGACAGTTATTGATCCTAAGGATCTCTCATATCTTTACAATCCCACAAAAAATACCCTTAACCCGCGTTTCAGTGTCACCAATGAGTTTGAAAACCAGTCTTTCCTGGCTGTCAAGTTCTTCACAAGTGAGCTCCAGTTCTCCGAAGCTAATCCCCAGGGGCTTGCCATGGCCCAGATGCTCATAACCGTAAAGCTTTATGATATCAGCCAGGGAAGGACACTGGCAGATACTGCCTATTATAATGTCAATATAGTAAAAGAAGAAGGCAGAATGGAATTTGTTTACAGGGTACCTCTCAGGGTCCAGCCGGGATTACAATACATGGCCGAAGTAAAGATCCTCGACAGGATAAGACAAAGAGTAGCTCAGTCCTTCGTTCCCTTCAATACTCTTTCAGAAACAAACAGGTATAATTTCCTTGCAAGGGGGCATTTTGCCAAAAATGAGCTCTTTAATCCTGTCATAAGAAATAATGAATATGTAAACCTCGTATATCTGAAAGGCATCGTTGATTCGCTTTATATATCTTTTTACCGGCAGTTCACGGAGATCCCCGATCCACCTTCAATGCTGCTTCCGGAAAAAACAATTGATTACGGACCTGATACAATAGTAGCATTACCTTATTCAGATACCCTGCCGATAATGTTTCCCGAGGAAGGTATTTATTTATGCAGTACCGACCGTAAAATTACCGATGGTTATACCTTCCTTAACCTGGGGGCAACATATCCTCAGATGACAGCGCCCGAGACCATGATCCCGCCGCTTGCCTATCTGGCTTCAGCTGAAGAAATGAACAGGATGAGATCAGCCGACAGACCCAAATCTGCCCTTGATGATTTCTGGATAAGTTGCGGAGGGAACATCGAAAGGGCCAGGGAACTTATAAGGATCTATTATACAAGGGTGTTGTATTCAAATTATTATTTTACATCATATAAGGAAGGATGGCGGACCGAACGGGGAATGATCTATATAATTTACGGGCCTCCCGATAAGGTTTATAAAACAAATGACGGTGAGCAATGGGGTTACAGGCAACCGGTAGTCAGATCCAGGTGGGGAACGAGGTATAGTGTGAAAGAGGGTTACCTGTATTTTAATTTCAAGAAGAAGGATAACATTTTTTCAGATAATGATTTTTTCATAAGCCGCAGTGAGACACTTATAACTTTATGGGACCAGGCTGTGGCGAGCTGGAGGAAAGGAATAGTATTCCGGCTTGATAATCCCGAAGATTTATAGAACCGATGATCAGAGAATCAGACTGTATTTTTGGATTACGTCCGGTGCTTGAAGCAATAAAAGCCGGAAAGCAGATCGACCGCCTTCTTGTGAAGCAGGGATTACAGGGTCCGCTTTACCATGAGCTCATGACGGAAGTAAGCAAATACAATATTGTTTACCAGATTGTTCCTGTTGAAAGGATAGAACTTGTAACAAAGAAAAACCACCAGGGCGTTCTGGCATGGCTCTCGGTAATTGAATACCAGAAAATCTCAAATCTTCTTCCGATGATATTTGAGAAGGGCGATGATCCTCTTATAATTGCACTCGATGGTGTTTCAGATGTAAGGAATTTTGGTGCCATTGTCCGCTCAGCCGACTGTTTCGGTGTTCATGCAGTAATGATCCCCGAAAAAGGATCGGCGAGGATCACTCCGGATGCAATCAAAACATCTGCAGGGGCTCTCCACACGATGCCGGTATGCCGTGAGAGATCGATAGTAAGATCTGTTGAATATCTCATGGAGTCAGGACTGAAAGTTATATGTGCTGTCGAAAAATCCGGAAAACAGGCTTCAGAAGCTGATCTTACAGGACCTTCAGTACTTATTATGGGATCAGAAGATAAGGGGATCAGCCGTGAACTGACATCCCTGGCAGATCATACAGTGAGTATTCCTATGACGGGAAATATCGGTTCTCTTAATGTATCTGTTGCTGCCGGGATATTCCTCTATGAGATTGTCAGGCAGCGTAACAGGCAGTTCAGGAAATAATGCTCATTATCCTGTCGTCGAGCATTTTCTGATCGGCTGTGAATGATGCCAGCCCGGCAAGGTTAAGAAGGGTGTCAGGAGCTATACTTCCCTCTTTGATTCTTTTTTCCCACCTCGAATAAACCGGGATCTTCCCGTCGGAGGCTATAAATGACTTTTCTTCCTTTGTGAGCGAAGGGAACATATCTGCGCATCCCTCTTCCTTGGCTATATGAATAAGCTCTGCGCCGGTTGCAGGAACTGTCGGGGAAAGTCTTTCAGCAAGGTTAATAACACAATCATCAACAATCCAGAACTTCTCAATTTGTGCACCATCGGCGGATGAATACATGCTTACATCATAATTCTCATGCATCCGTGAAACAAATTTACCGCTTAGCGCTTTCCTTCCGGCTGCAGCCACTTTGGGCGGCATTGTAAAAACATCTGTTCCGGCCAGTAGTTCAAGCTGGTTATAATTTCTCAGACTTGCTGCGATCAGTCTGGTCTGCCCGGGATTCTTTGCCGAAAGACCCGTCACCCAGTTCTGGGATGCGATCACTGCCATCTCCCCTGCCCCATTGCCGTCTCCAAGCTTGTTATCTATCATAAAAGCTCCTATCCTCCCGAGGAAAACATTTGTAAAATCAGGACGGGCAACACTTGTAACCAGCACATTCTGGCGGGCACTGAATTCGAGGGTAAAATTGACTTTCACACCTGCTTCCTTCAGTTTTCTCGCACCGATAAGCCCTTCTGCAGTATATGGAACCTTTACTATGAACTGATCCGGACAAAGTTCATGATATCTCTTCCCGTAATATTCAATTGCCTTTATGTCATGGGCAGTATCGGTATGAAGCTCAACACTTACCATCCCCCTGAATTTTGTTGCCAGCCTGAGTCCGTGCCGGGCATTCAGGATAAAGGCTATCTCCTTAACTCTATCATTAAGAGGAAGATGACTTACAATATGTTTTGCCTCGGAAATAAAAACATCATAGATGCCTTTCTGGATCTCCTTGTTGAGAAGAGTGTTGTTCGTTGTAAGAGCGCTCATTTCGGCCGACCAGTTCGCCTCGGCTTCCTCCATATCACCGGTATCGAGCCAAAGCTCTGTGCCGGTGCTGCGCAGCGCTTCCCAGAACGGATCCTTCTTCGGGTTGTTTTGCTTTTCATACAGATCCTTCCAGAGAAAATCGCTTATGCGTGTATTTAAATCTGCCATAATGACTCGTTAAATTTTATCCGGCAAATTTAGGCAAATTATTAACGCATGAATCATCTAATATCTTAGCTTTGCTTTTTTGTATAAAATCAGTCATGTAATGAGATACTTAACCTTTATTTTGATGACGCTTCTTCCTGTTATGGCAGCCGGACAGGATAATTTTAACAGATACTTTACCGGCAAAGTGCTCCGCTTCGATTATATGCTAGCCGGAAACAATAAGAAAACTACTGTTTACCCGGTAGGGATGAAGGAAGAACCCTTCTACGGGGGATCTAAAACAAACCTTATTGACCCGTTCAATTACGGTAGTTTCAAATATGAGGTTTTCGATTCAACAGGAACCAGGCTGATATATTCAAGAGGCTTCTGTACACTTTACCAGGAATGGCAGACCACAGCAGAAGCAAAGGTGATTGAAAGAAGTTTTCCCGAAGTTGCAACTATGCCCTTCCCCCGTAATAAGGTAAAATTTATTCTGAGTCAGCGACTTGCAAACGGATCATTTGAAAAACTTTATGAAACAGATATTGACCCTGATGATTACTTCATCCGGAAAGAGAAACCTGTAGAAACCGGTGTTACAAAGATTATCTATGCAGGAGATCCTGCAGTAAATGTCGATCTGGCTTTTATTGCAGAAGGTTACAGGGCAGATGAAATGGCTAAATTCAGGGAAGATGTAAAGAAGGTCACAGCTGTTCTTTTGGAGGAACCACCATTCAGTGAATTTAAGGACAGATTCAATATATGGGCTGTTGAGGCGGTATCAGCAGAATCAGGTACCGATATTCCGGGAGACGGGGTTTATGTGTCCACGATTATGAATTCAAGCTTTTATACTTTTGATCTTGACCGTTATCTTACAACCCAGGATATTAAAACAGTCAACGATTATGCTGCAGTCGTTCCCCATGATAATATAATCATCCTTATTAACAGTCAGAAATATGGAGGAGGCGGTGTATACAACTATTACAGCTGTACAACTGCGGGTCATCCCCTTTCAGCACATGTCTTCGTTCATGAGCTTGGTCACGGATTTGCCGGACTGGCTGATGAATACTATTCCTCTACTGTCGCATACGAGGAGTTCTACCCGCTTGACGTGGAGCCATGGGAACCTAATATTACCACACTTGTGAATTTTAATTCAAAGTGGAAGAAAATGATTCCCGGGAATATTCCCATACCCACGCCGGCTGAAGAAAAATACAATGGCATAGTCGGTTTATTTGAAGGCGGAGGTTATTCAGCAAAAGGGATCTTCAGACCTCAGATGGAATGTACTATGAAAAGCAATACACCCGGAGGATTATGTGCGGTATGCCGGCAGGCGGTAAGGGAAATGATCTGGTTTTATATAAAATAGCTCATTTCAGGCTTTCAAAAAGCTGTTTGGCCGTTTCAACAGGGATCTCTCTTTTGCCAAGCCAGGCGGCAACCTTTGCATTACGGTAACCGTTCCTTACAAGCAGATCTGCATAATTCTCCGCACTTTCGAAAGTAATGAACTTCCCGATCAGATAAACAATACTCCCGTCGGGAAGAGATTCAATGTCGAGCCCCCTGGTACCTGAAAGCTTCTTCATAGCTTCATAGTCTTCCTCACTCAGAGGTTTTTCTGTTCTTACAACCTCCACCCTGAATGAAAGTGTAGGGGGAATTGTATCTGCCTGTATCTCTTTTATTATCTGTTCATCAGGCATGAAAGGAATCATACCCCACTCCTTTTCAAGAATTGCTGCTCTTTGGAGAGATACAGGTTTACCTCCTGAAAACGCGACAATGAATGCATCCTTAAATCCTGTCTGTCTGACCTGAGGAAGTGCTTTTCTTGTATCATCAATCTTTCTGAACATCCCCGCATAATATGTTGTAACCCCGGTAGAGGCATTCCTTATACCATAAACCGGAGTAATTCCCTTGAAATATGAAACAGCCACCTGATTCCTGAAAGCTGCCATCTGGATGCGATAGATCAGGCCTGCAGGATGCCTGGGATTGATCCGGATCTTTTCATCCCGCTCATATACAAGTTCAGGATCTATGCTGAAAAGACTGAGCACCCCGGCTGATGCAGGCTGCCTGACTGCTTCGGCAACATGTTCATCAATAACCGCTTTTAATGTTGAATCCTGCAACACAGCAGGCGAAGCCGTCTTCACAGGTTTTTCTGCTTCCAAAGTATCAGTCCCGGCAGCTGTTACCCCAACCGGGCTATCCGCCATCCTGCTTTGAACCTCAGTCCCTGCCGGCCTGTAAACAGGAATCTCATCCCCAACCTTTTCCTCATCCTTAACCTCATCCTTAACCTCAACCTTAGCCTCAACCTCAACCTCAGCCTTATCCTTAGCCTTAACCTCAGCCTCATCCTCAACCTCAGCCTCAACCTCATCCTTAACCTCAACCTTAGCCTCAACCTCATCCATCTCCACCCAGGCAACCTGACCTCTCTTTTCCTGACACTGCTGGATAAATTCAGGAGTTCCAAGTTCCCTGGCAGCTTTTCTTCCGGCCAGATCCGTAAACTCATTAAAGGAAGCAATTGCTTCGTCAAATCTTCCGGCCATCTGCTGCGCTCTCCCAAGCCAGAACAGGGCATCCTGAGGAACAGATCTCACCACGGCTCCGTCCCTGCGTGCCTGCAGGAGCATATCTGCTGCTTCATCCGGGTCCCTTTGCAGCTTCACAAGGCAAACACCCGAATAATATTTGTACACCGGATCCCTTGGGAAAGTAACCAGAAGTTCAGTGAACTGATCGTAAGCCAGCCCGAATTGACCTTTGCTAAATGCATCCAGAGCCGATTGCCTTGATACTTTCTGCTGAGCTTCGAGAGGAAAAAGTATAGTCCCTTGTAACATCAAAACGATCACAGCCAGCCAAAGAGTGCGGCATTTTACAGTTAACAGTCCGTATTTTATTCTGTATTTCAATACTTTACTATCTATTTATAACTATACAGTTTATATACAGTTTTTA
Organism: uncultured Rikenellaceae bacterium; assembly: GCA_964637415.1. Classification (GTDB taxonomy): domain Bacteria; phylum Bacteroidota; class Bacteroidia; order Bacteroidales; family VadinHA17; genus LD21. The sequence goes on along the minus strand of CAZWUB010000010.1, from coordinate 16,109 downwards.
ATTTTATAACATAATTTCCAGGCAAAGATAACCACAAAAAAAGTTTCAAGAAAATTATGACATCATTGTTATCCCGGGTAGCAGTGCAGGCAGGGATTTAATGGATTATACCCCAGGTAAATGGAAGAGAATCGAAACTAAACCATGCCGGAGGCATTGACTTCAAATAGCCCGGGTGTCATCCCGGGAAAAGGTCAATACAACAACACCAACCCTGGAAGGGTTGCCTTCCAATTATGACAGTATCACCTGTGGAAACCGTTGTAAAAAAAACCAAAGCACCATATTGTCCCGGAATTGATTGGATGGCAACTCCTCCAGAGTTGTCATTATGGTACGACATCCATTAAGGAGTTTAATAACTTAGTTTTCTTATGTAGGAAGAAACCGGCCCATCGACATATGCAGCATTTATAATCAGGCTGTCATTAACAATATAAATCAGACTCTTGATTCCTGAATTACAAGTCAATATGTTTTTATTTGGCTCAGTTGAGTGAATTTCAATCCTATAATTTGTGGAACTTGACAGCGTGCCATCCTTATATTCCTTCAAAATACCATCGCTGGTAAACTCAAGAATTGTTGAATATCCAACAGTCTGGGGAATTGAAACCAATCCAGTCCATGGACTCACCGTTTTAATCCATTCCCATTTACCAATAATTACTTCAGAAAAAGTACTCTTATCCTTCTGACAACTCACAATAAATGTTAAAATTGCCAATAACAAATATTTTACGAGATTAAGTTTCATTTAAACAGAGGTTTTGTTAATTTAATTATATTTCTTTGCCAGACAATTTTGATTTAAATTCTGTTAAGAAGTTAGTCATTTTTGTTTCCGAAAACTAAACCTACATTTAATCCTGCTACAGTCAATCTTTGTGGCAGATTGAAACCGTAGAATGGTATAATATTATGAACCCATAACTTCGGTTCGAGGTTTAAGAGAATTTCTTCGTTTAACTTAAAATATTTCCCAAATGAAAAAGATAATCCGACACCCGACTGTCTGTCAATTATATTTTCCGCATCATAGTTAAGGTGAAAATCTATTAATGGATTAACACTCAAATAGAAGTTCTTTTTGAGATCATAAACCGAAACCAGACTGACAGAAATTAAATTTACAATATCAGTTTGCCCGATAAAATCACCTGTATTCATATTCGGCGTGAATTCCACCCGACAGAACTGATAGTTTAAACCCAACCCAAGGTTTATTCTTTTTTCATTTCGCAATATATATTCAACTGAAGTACTGAATCCGGATTTAAAACCACGTCCAGGCCCGCCGGCAACGAATTTATAATAAAGGGCATTATTTGTTGTTGGTGCAACGGAAATCTTTATTTCCTGACCATATACAAAAGTTGTTAAGAAGACAATAAGGGAAATCAGTGCAAGCTTTTTCATTACATCAAACGGTTAGGATCAGGATGATCTCCGCAAAAATCAAGCCAGCATTAATTTTTTTGTCTGGCTTTACTTTCCTGATTATCCCTGATTTCATAACTTTAGGCACTTTAGGCACTTATCAATAACTACCGTTTTAATATCAAATAATCTTTGTAAATTTACCCGTAATAACAAAATCATTCAAACCATGGCACAATTAAAAGAGGGCATGAAGGCTCCTTCATTTGAAGGGATTGACCAGAACGGTAATATGGTAAGCTCGGCAGATTTTGCAGAAAAAAAACTTGTACTGTATTTCTACCCGAAGGATGACACTCCGGGATGCACTGCAGAAGCCTGTGATCTGAGGGATAACTACAAAATGTTTCTTCAAAACGGATTTGCAGTGGTCGGTGTAAGTGGTGACAGCGAAAAATCACATAAGAAATTTTCAGATAAATATTCGCTTCCTTTCCCGATAATTGCCGACACCGAAAGAAAGATCCTTGAAGATTACGGTGTATGGACGAAAAAGAGCCTTTATGGCAGGACTTTTTTAGGTGTCGCGAGGACAACCTTTATTATCGATGAAAAGGGAATCATTGAAAAAATAATTACAAAAGTTAATACGAAAGCACACTCTGACCAGATTTTTAAGATGTATCAGTAATATAACAATTAATATGAGTAAAGAAAAGAAGGAGATCGACAAGGAAAAACTTAAAGCCCTTGAAGTTACCATCGGTAAGATTGAAAAGGATTATGGTAAGGGAACAATAATGAAGCTGGGCGACCGGGCTATTGAGGATGTTCAGGTTATTTCGACAGGATCAATTGGCCTCGATGCTGCTTTGGGTATAGGCGGATTGCCGCGCGGACGTGTAATTGAGATATACGGCCCCGAAGCTTCCGGAAAAACAACCCTTGCAATTCATGCCATCGCAGAAGCTCAGAAGAACGGAGGGATTGCTGCAATAATAGATGCTGAACATACCTTCGACAGGAACTATGCCTCGAAGCTTGGTGTTGATGTTGAAAACCTTCTTATTTCGCAGCCCGATAACGGAGAACAGGCACTTGAAATTACTGATAACCTTATACGTTCAGGGGCGCTAGATATAATAGTAATAGACTCTGTAGCCGCACTTACCCCAAAAGCTGAAATTGAGGGTGAAATGGGCGATTCAAAAATGGGTCTTCAGGCAAGACTTATGTCGCAGGCACTCAGAAAACTCACCGCAAATATCAGTAAAACAAATACATCGTGTGTATTCATTAACCAGCTCAGGGAGAAAATCGGGGTCATGTTCGGTAATCCGGAAACAACAACCGGAGGTAATGCCCTGAAATTCTATGCCTCTGTAAGGCTCGACATAAGAAGGACAAATCAGCTGAAAGAAGGTGAAGAGATCATCGGGAACCGGACAAGAGTCAAGATCGTTAAGAACAAACTTGCACCACCATTCAGGAAAGCCGATTTCGATATTCTTTATGGCGAAGGAATTTCCCAGCTTGGAGAGATAGTTGACCTCGGTACAGATTTTAATATAATCAAAAAAAGCGGATCGTGGTTCAGCTATGGTGAAACAAAGATCGGACAGGGCCGCGATGCAGTGAAACAGATCCTGAAGGATAACCCGGAATTATATGACGAACTCAGAGTAAAAGTATCAGAAGCTCTCAAAAATCAATAATTCTCAAATAAGTTCCAGATGGAAAGATATCTCTTACAGGTAATTCTTGTGGTAATACTTTGTTCAGTATCCTGCAGGAATAAAACAACTGAAACCGAAACAACTGTACCTCAGTTCAGCAATGATCTCACTGCGGAAGAGAGAGCAGGCGGAGTGATGACACCGGAGATCCTGTGGAAATTCAGAAGACTGGGATCATTCGACCTTTCACCCGATGGTTCATCGGTTGTATATACAATTACAGAGACAGATGCTGACACTGAAGCAAGAAAAACAAATATCTTTAAAATACAATCAGCAGGTGGAGACCCCGTTCAGCTCACCACCACAGGGGCAGCTTCACCTCAATGGTTCGGCAATGGCCAGTCTGTAGCATTTGTCAGCTCCGGGAAGCTGATGACAATGAAAGCCGACGGATCAGAAAAACAGGAAGTCAATGGCCTGGAAAACTTCGACAGTTACAGCATATCCCCCGCAGGAAATAAAATCCTCTTTACCAAAAGAGTCAAGCTCGAACAGACTGCAAATGAAAAGTACAACCTCCCCAAAGCCAAAGTCAGGATTATCGACGACCTGATGTACCGACACTGGAACTACTGGAGCGATTATTCTTACAGCCATATATTTGTCGCATCCTTTAACGGAAAGAGTGTATCGGGTGAAAAAGATATAATGGAAGGTCAGAAATATGAGTCGCCCACAGCTCCCTATTTTGATGAGAACGAAATAACCTGGAGCCCCGACGGGAACTATATAGCTTATACAAGCAAGAGAATGAAAGGTGTGGCGGATGCAAGGAGCACAAATACAGACATCTTCCTTTACGAGTTATCATCGGGGAAAGAGATCAACCTTACAGAGAAGAATCATGGTTTCGACAAATATCCCGTCTTTTCTCCGGATGGCTCAAAAATAGCTTACCAGAGCATGGAACGGGAAGGATATGAGTCGGATCTCGACCGTCTGTTTGTTTATGATATCAAAAACCGTACTAATACATGGGTTACCCGCGGATGGGATTACGATGCTGAAAACATTGCCTGGGCTGATAATTCAACAATTTATTTTACATGTGCTCATCGGGGAACAACACAGGTTTTCAGGACTGATATTCCGGGGAAGGGAGTTATAAAAGTAACAGAAGGTATACATAACCTTGGACCCATAAAGCTTAAAGCCGGCGTTCTTATCTCAGGTATACAGTCAATGTCGATGGCTTCCGAACTCTCGGCTGTTGATCCCGGAACAGGAGCTGTGAAGCAGATAAGTTTCATTAACCTTTCTATCTACGAATCGGTTAAAATGGGGAAGACCGAAGAAAGGTATATTACGACAAAGGATAATAATGATCTGCAGATGTGGATAATCTATCCTCCGGATTTTGATCCTGCAAAAAAATATCCTGCACTACTTTTCTGCAAGGGAGGACCGCAGGGGCCGCTGGGACAGAGCTGGTCGTACCGCTGGAATTACCAGCTGATGGCAGCAAAGGGATATATTGTGATCGCTCCGAACAGAAGGGGCAGCTCGGGTTTCGGACAGGCCTGGAAAGAGCAGATATCAGGCGATTACGGGGGAAAGAATATTCAGGATTATCTTGATGCCACAGATGCAATGGCAAAAGAGCCCTTTGTTGATGAAAAACGTCTCGCCGCAGTAGGTGCAAGCTATGGAGGATCGTCCGTATTCTATCTTGCCGGAATGCACGGAGGAAGGTTTAATTCATTTATAGCCCATTGCGGAGTATTTAACCTGACAAGCTGGTACGGATCTACCGAAGAACTATGGTTCCCCGACAAGGATATTGAAGGTCCTTACTGGAACATGCCAAAGAGCTATCAGTTCTCGCCCCATCTTATGGCAGATAACTGGGATACACCTATACTCATAATTACAGGAGCTCTCGATTTCAGGATACCTTATACCCAGAGTATGGAAGCTTTTACGGCTGCACAGCTCCATAATATCCCAAGCAGATTGCTGTTTTTTGAGGATGAAGGCCACTGGGTTGTTAAACCTCAGAATGCACTCATCTGGCAGAATGAATTTTTCGGGTGGCTGGATACATATCTTAATCAGAGGTAAGATCATTCCTCAAGCAACTCCAGCACACATCTGACTTTCTCATCAATCGGAAGCTCTCCGTCGATCCAGTTGATGACAATGCCTTTACGTTCCATGCCCCGGAACCAGGTCATCTGCCTCTTTGCAAACTGATGAATTGCGATCTCAAGTTCCCTGAACATTATATCATAATCAATCTTCCCGCTAAGATAAAGTGTAATATATTTATATTCAAGACCATAATAGATAAGGTTTTCTTCACTGATTCCACTGGCAAGCAACCTTCGTACTTCATCTGCCATGCCGGCATCAAATCTTTTCTGAAGTCTTTCACTGATCCGTCTGCGCCTTGTATCCCTGTCTGTTTTTACACCTGCAATGATGTATTTCAATTCCGGCAATGAGGTCTGTTTACTGCTAACCTTACTATTAAACTGTTCTATTTCTATTGCCCTGATAACTCTCTTTTTGGTATCGATATCTGTCTGGTTATGAAGGCTCTTATATGACGAAAGTATCTCAACCAGCTCATCCATTGATTTCTGTTCCAGCCGGGCCCTCAGATAAGGGTCAGGAGGTACCGCTAACATTTTGTAACCCGATACAATACTGTCGATATACATCCCCGATCCGCCACAAAGTACCGGAAAGACCTTTCTTTGTTTCATATCATCATAGACCCTCATGAAATCACGCTGGTATTCGAATACATTATATTTATATCCCGGGTCGGCAATATCAATGAGATGATATGGAATCCTTCTTCCTCCCGCTAAATAGTCGTCGTAATCCTTTCCTGTACCAATATCCATTGACCTGTAAACCTGACGTGAATCAGCGCTTATTATTTCACCGTTAAGCCTGTCAGCCAGGGCAACAGCAAGCGCAGTCTTTCCTGAGGCAGTCGGACCTGTTATGATCAGAATATCATATTTCAACGTAAAGGGTTCCGGCATTATGATGACCGATTTTTCATTTCAACCAAGTTATTAAAAAAAGACTAATTTTGATCCTCGCATCAAATCAAATTATGAGAAGGAATTCAGGCGATATAGTAATAAGAAATAAAAAGGCTTCCCACGATTACGAGTTCCTCGAGAAATATATTGCCGGGATCAAGCTCACCGGGACTGAGATAAAATCAATCAGGCTGGGAAAAGCCACACTTGCCGACTCATACTGTATCTTCAGGGATAATGAATTATTTATCAAAGGAATGCATGTTGCCGAGTATTACTGGGGCAACCTTAACAATCATGATCCCCTGAGGGAAAGAAAACTCCTGCTGAACAGAAGGGAGTTAAATAAGATCGGAAGAAAGGTAAAGGAAAGCGGACTGACGATAATTGTAATAAAGATTTTCCTGAATGAAAGAGGGCTGGCAAAGGCTGAAATTGCTATTGCCAAAGGGAAAAAGGAGTACGACAAGCGTGAAACAATTAAACGTAAGGATTCAGACCGGGAGCTGGACAGGATGATGAAGAGATAAAATGATCCTGGTTATCAGAAATTCGGACTCAGCAAATATCGTGAATAGAAATTCTTGATGTTATCAACAGCTTCATCAGCTGTATCGACAACTGTGAACAGATAAAGATCTTCAGGAGAAATATTTTTTTCTTCTTCAAGCATCACCTCCTTAACCCATTCCACGAGACCTTTCCAGTAATTCTTCCCGACGAGGATGATCGGGAACTTACCTATCTTTCTTGTCTGGATAAGTGTAATAGCCTCGAAAAGTTCATCAAAGGTCCCGAAGCCTCCGGGTAAAACAATGAATCCCTGGGCATATTTCATGAACATGACTTTCCTGACGAAGAAGTGATCGAAAGTGATAAGCTTGTCGGCATCAATGTATGAATTTGGTTTCTGTTCAAAGGGCAGGTCGATATTTATCCCGACCGATTTGCCGTTCCCACGCGTTGCTCCCTTATTTGCCGCTTCCATAATCCCGGGTCCCCCGCCTGTTATAACACCGTACCCGTTCTGAGTAAGCTTAAAGGCAATCTCCTCCGCCAGCCTGTAATATTTATCATTATGATGTGTACGTGCCGATCCGAATATAGAAACGCAAGGACCGATACGGGCAAGTTTTTCAAAACCTTCAACAAGCTCGGAAATTATTTTAAATACTCTCCAGGAATCGGTTGTATGTATTTCATGCCATGTCTTTTCAGTAAAGGCATCTCTGATCAGATCAGTTGTTTTATCGCTTTTTCCCATTTATTTTTCTTTAAGGGATTCAAATATAATTAAATTATTAAAGTATAAGTTCCGGCTTAAGGTAAATGCCTGTATAGCTTTCGTTGCACATGATCATCTCTTCAGGGGTACCTGAAAAAACAATATTTCCTCCTTCCCTGCCTCCTTCTTTTCCGAGGTCGATTATATGATCAGCCATTTTTATAACGTCCAGGTTATGTTCAATGATTATGACAGTATTTCCCCTGTCGACAAGCTTGTTAAGGACATCAAGAAGAACCCTTACATCTTCAAAATGAAGGCCTGTAGTCGGTTCATCAAGAATATAAAGTGTTTTGCCTGTATCCCTGCGTGAAAGCTCGGTTGACAATTTCACCCTCTGAGCTTCACCGCCCGAGAGGGTTGTTGATGGTTGTCCGAGCCTTATATAACCCAGACCTACATCCTGCAAGGTCTTGATCTTATGATGTATTGAAGGTATGTTGGCAAAAAAATCGACTGCCATATTTACTGTCATATCCAGAACATCGCCTATTGACTTGCCTTTATATTTCACTTCAAGAGTTTCCCTGTTGTATCGTTTCCCGTTGCAGTCGGTACAATGGACATACACATCGGGAAGGAAGTTCATCTCAATAGTTCTGACCCCTGCCCCTTCACAGGTTTCACATCTTCCTCCACTTACATTGAATGAAAATCTCCCTGCTGTGAATCCCCTTATCTTTGCTTCCGTTGTCTGTTCAAATAACTTCCGTATATCGGTGAACACACCTGTATATGTTACAGGATTTGATCTTGGTGTCCTCCCGATAGGTGACTGATCTACTTCAATCACCTTATCTAGATAAGCCAGTCCTTCAATTTCGCTGTAAGGCAGAGCAGCTTTCCCTGAACGATGGTATCTTCGTGCCAGTGCAGGATGCAGTGTCTGGTTTATAAGTGATGATTTTCCGCTTCCCGAAACGCCTGTAACACAGACAAGGGTACCGAGCGGAATTGTCAGATCTACATCTTTCAGATTATGTCCGGAGGCTCCAAGCAGTGTCAGAAATTTCCCGTTCCCTGTCCGCCGGGATTCTGGAATGATCAGTTTCTCTTTATTGCACAGGTATCTTGAAGTGAGAGAATTAAATTTTATGATCTCATCCGGACTTCCCTCTGCCACAACAAGTCCTCCGTGGACACCAGCTCCGGGGCCCATATCAATTATATGGTCTGCCGATAATATTGTTTCCTTATCATGCTCCACGACAATAACTGAATTTCCCGCATCCCTGAGCTGCCTCAGAGAGCTTATAAGACGGCGGTTATCACGCTGGTGAAGGCCTATACTTGGTTCATCGAGTATATAAAGTACATTGACAAGCTTTGACCCGACCTGAGTTGCCAGCCTGATCCTCTGACTTTCGCCACCCGAGAGTGTTCTCGCTCCACGGTTCAGGGAAAGATAGTCCAGCCCCACATCCATCAGAAATCCGACTCTCGACCTTATTTCCTTGAGTATCTCTGAAGCTATCTGCCGTTGTCTCGACGACATTTTCTCTTCAACATGCAACAGGAATTCTGAAAGCTCCTTGATATCCATTGCAGAGATCTCACCTATATTCTTCTCCGCGATCCTGAAAAACAAGGCTTCTTTCTTTAAACGAGAACCATTACATTCCGGACAGGTTTCATACTGAACGTACTGGTCTTTCATTTTTGTACCGTTTTTCCTCGCATCAACTGCTTCCAGGTTTCCGATGAAATTAACAACTCCTTCAAATGTAAGCAGGTAGTTTGAAGTCATACCGAGAGGTGTGTTAGACAGCCGCAACACCTCGTCTGATCCATAAAGTATCTTGCTCAGAGCTTCTCCGGAAATATCTTTTATGGGAGTATCAAGAGTAAAGCCGTTCTTTTCGGCAATAGCCTCAATCTGCCAGAAGATCCATACATTCCTGTATTTCCCAAGAGGTTCTATTCCTCCTTTCCTGATGCTAAGCTCCCTGTCGGGTATAAGCTTTTTCTCATCGATGCTTGAAATTTCACCCAGCCCGTTACAATGTGGGCATGCTCCCTGAGGTGAGTTGAAAGAAAATGAATGAGGAGCAGGCTCATTATATGATATCCCCGTAACGGGGCACATCAGCTGGCGGCTGAAAAAACGCGGCTCGTTGTTCGTACTGTCAAGGATCATCATGACATTGTCGCCCTGGTCGAGAGCCACCTGAACTGAATCTCTCAGCCTTTTGTCAGTAACATCTCCTACAGTGAATTTATCAATTACTAGTTCGATAAAATGAACCTTATACCGGTCGAGCTTCATTCCGTGGCTTATCTCCCGGATCTCGTTATTAACGCGGACACTTAGATAACCTTTTCTCCTCAGTTGTTCAAAAAGTTCCCTGTAATGACCCTTTCTTCCCTTTACCAGGGGGGCAAGGAGAAAAACCTTGTGGCCTGCAAATCTCTCTTTCACAAGGTCGATGATCTGGTCGTCAGTATATCTTACCATTTTTTCTCCCGAAGCCCAGGAATATGCATCAGCTGCCCGTGCGAACAGTAATCTCAGAAAGTCATAGATCTCAGTGATGGTTCCGACTGTCGATCTGGGATTCTTGTTTGTACTTTTCTGCTCAATAGAGATAACCGGACTCAAGCCTGTGATCTTATCCACATCGGGTCTCTCCATACCTCCAAGGAACTGCCTGGCATAAGCCGACAACGTTTCCATATATCGTCTCTGCCCTTCAGCATAGATTGTGTCAAAAGCAAGTGAGGATTTCCCGCTTCCGCTGAGGCCGGTTATCACCACCAGCCTGTTACGGGGAATTGTAACATCTATGTCCTTCAGATTATGAACCCTGGCTCCAAATACTTTAATTTCTTCGCTCATCTTAATCAGCAGGCAGGGAATAGATCAGTTGACTGATTCCGTACTTTCAGGATTACGCATTCCTTCGGCAGGTATCTTAATATAATAGTCTTTCCCGGGTTTAGGGGTCAGATAGGGTTTCCTGAGCCAGGGATTAAGGAACTTCAGCAATTTGTAGTTTGTTCCATACCTTTCTGCAAATTCTGAAAAATCAGTTACAGCACTATCTACTTTAACCTCATAATATTTCAGTTCGGGATAGAGTTCATCGGCTGAAATATCAAAGCCGTAACTGCCGGGATCAGAAATTACAAGCTTATATGCAACCGCCCGGAAAATATACCTGGCAGTTTCCTCAGTAAGCAGAAGATCATAATAATTGTTCTGGCGCTGTATTCTGATCTGCTCATCTATTGCTGCCCTTCCACCATTGTATGAAGCTGCTGCAAGCGTCCAGTTTCCATATTTCTCAAATGATTTTCTGAAATAATCACACGCAAACTGAGTCGATTTCTCTATATGGTATCTCTCATCAACAACAGAATTGATCTCCATACCCTGTTCTCTTCCTGTAGCCTGCATTATCTGCCAGAAACCGGTGGCCCCGGCAGGAGATATCACATTGCTGTATTCACTTTCAGCAGCAACAAGATATTTGAAATCATCGGGGATCCCGTTCTTATGTAGTATTTTTTCGATTATCGGAAGATACCTGTTCGCTCTTTTTATTATCAGAATTGTTGACGAGTGGCGATAGGCACTTGTAAGTATCTCACGATCAAGGCTTTCTTTTGTATCGAAATTTTCAAGAGGCATTTTCTCCCCTGCAAATGTAACCTCACCGGGAAGTTTGTAGGGTTTATTGAAAAACAAGGTATCCGATCTTTCTTCTGCCCGGGGTGTACTGCTGAAGACCTTTAATCCGTGCAGGACCGAAAAAATTAATAATAAGCCTGTAATCAGAAAGGAGGTTGTGATCACAGTGATCTTTCCGGGAACTTTCATAAACTCCAGTTATTAAAAAACAAAATGCAAAGGTACTATTTTTTCCCCTGAAAAGAACACAACTGAATGTCGGAAATGATCAAATTATGAACATCCGGAATGGTTCTGTCAGAACCGGTAAGAAATTCCGGAATATATTCCAAAGGAATAGGGGTGAATTCTTAAACCCAGGATCTGGCTGACAGGGTTGAGATAATATCTGAATGTGGGCTCGAGGTTCAGAGAAAGGTTATTTGAAATATTATATTCCATACCCATACCCAGGGAGCTGCTGAATGTAATAAGATTGAGTCCTTCAGTTTTTCCCACCTGATATTTTCCCCCCTCGACAGCGGCATAAACTGAATTGTTAACGAGGAGATTGGATGATAATCCGCCAACAAGGTTAAAATCGATTGTTTTATCAATCAGTTTATATCTGACAATAACCGGCACTTCAAGGTAGCTGAAATTCTGTCTCAGTGAATTGTCGATATACCGGAGATTTGCCTTTGCCGGATCGAAGTAATCCTTGGTATACCTTGTTGTTAATCTGGTATCCGATCTGCTGTCAAGAAGGAAGATATCCGCATTATTTGTATAAACGAGGCCATTGGTTGTCAGGACCTCGAAATTACGGCCGCTTTTTGAATAATCATAGTCCTGAAAACCTCCGAAAGAAGTTATTCCGGACAGTTCCTGTCCGAAGGATGAATAGTACAGTCCGGACTGTACGCTCACTCTTTTATTGATCTTATAGGAAAAGGCTACACCGCCGGAGTAAGAGAATAATGCCTGTTCATCATCTCCGAGGCGGGATGTGGACTGATCATTTCCCGGATAGAAATTTGTATGGTATGTTGGTGATACGAGAGCAGCTATAGACCATTTTTCAGATTTTTTCTCAGTAAGGATTTCCGGTGTAAACAGTGTGGCCGGGTCTTCTGTTTTTATTTTCTTATCAGCTGTTTCGAATAAGAGCAAAAGATCAGAAACACTGGTTTTACTTTCATTAACCGATATATTGTCAGATCCAGCCAGGTAGCTTACATTCTGAAGGGGATCACCATTATTACCTGTTAATTGAGTATTCTGCTCAGGTGTCTCCGAAGGGTATATCGGGACAATACTGTTCCTTTTGAGTGTTGAAGCATCAGATGGAGCTAACAGAATCTGAAGGGGAGTAATCTTTTCCCCGACGGGAGAGCTTTGCCGTGATTCATTTTCATCATTCAGAGTGATGAAATTATTTTCATCACTACCGGTTATCTGACGGCTCATTCTGTAAGCAAGGAAGGTCAGGGATAAGAGAATAGCAACAGCTGCAGCGGTTCTGAGTATAAACAGAGGGCGCTGTTTTTTTCTGACGACCGGTATGATATTATTCCATGCCTCCGGCGGAGGAAGGACTTCATAATCTTTCAGTCCGTTCCTGAAAACAAGATCAATATTTGCTTTCTTTTCATCCATTCAACACTTTTCTCTTAATCCCGGTATATGAACCAACCCGCCGCTGAAGAATAATTCTTGCACGTGCAAGGTTCGATTTTGAGGTCCCTTCCGATATATTGACCATTTCACCTATCTCCTTATGAGAATATCCCTCGATTGCAAAAAGGTTAAAAACCATCCTGTACTTGGGTGGCAGTTCCCTGATTATCTCCATAAGGTCTTCAGCATCGAGACCTGAATAATCTTCAGAATCGGGTTCTGAATCCAATTCCGGGATGTTGTCTATATCATCAACCCTGTAAAGATTATGTCTGCTCCTGTATTTCTCAAGAGCTGTATTTACAATTATCCTTCTCATCCATCCCTCAAAGGACCCTTCGTACTTATAATGGTTCAGATTTTCAAAGATCTTGATGAATCCCTCCTGTAGTATATCCCTGGCCTCTTCATCATTGCCGGAATATTGCAGGCAGACAGCATATAGTTTAGGTGCATGACGCCTGTACAGGAGTTCCTGGTCCCTCCTGTTTCCATTAAGACAACCATTTATAATATTTCTAATCTCAGGCAAGGTTTATTACCTTAGTACAGAGTATAAAAATATTAAAAATTTTGTCCGTTCGCTAATGTTTTCGTGAAAATGATGCTAAAAACTTACTAAAGGTTGCGTCCGGGACAGTAGTATTTGATCACTTTCCCCAAAAATATCCGGATGCAGGAAATAATCCGTATTATTTCAGCTGAACTGAAGAACCGGGAAAGAGGTGAACTCTTAAAGATGTATCACTTCACCATAAGCTGCTGCAGCCGCTTCCATTATTGCTTCGGACATTGTTGGATGCGGATGGACAGCTTTTATGATTTCATGAGCAGTTGTTTCGAGTTTTCTTGCAACAACAATTTCAGCAATCATTTCGGTGACATTTTCACCTATCATATGGGCGCCAAGTAATTCGCCATAGGCAGCATCAAAAATAAGCTTAACAAATCCATCCTTTGCTCCGGCAGCACTTGCTTTCCCCGATGCCGTGAACGGGAACTTACCTACTTTGATCTCATAACCTGCAGCTTTCGCGGCAGCTTCCGTAAGACCGCATGATGCTATTTCAGGATTAGTATAGGTACATGCAGGTATATTTTTATAATTGAGAGCTGTCACCTCCAGTCCTGCTATCTTTTCAACACATATTATTCCTTCAGCCGAGGCAACATGTGCCAGGGCAGGACCATGAACAATGTCGCCGATGGCATAAACACCCGGAACAGAGGTCCTGTAGAAATCGTCAACAACAACTTTATCCTTTTCAGTTTTCACACCTGCCTTTTCAAGACCTAAGCCTTCTAGGTTCGTTGTTACACCGACAGCAGAAAATACAACATCGGTTTCGACAGTTTCGGTTCCTTTTGGTGTTTTAATTGTAACAATGCATTTCTCTTTTGAAGTATCGACTGTTTCCACAGATGAATCAGTCATAACCTTCATTTTCATTTTCTTAAATGACCTCTCGAGCTGTTTTGAAACCTCTTCATCCTCATTCGGGACAATCCTCGGGAGGAATTCAACAAGAGTAACTTCGGTACCCATTGACTGGTAAAAATTCGCAAATTCGCTTCCTATTGCACCTGATCCGACCACTACAATCGATTTTGGCTGAACGGGCAATGTCATGGCTTCTCTGTATCCTATAATTTTTTTGCCGTCCTGTTTCAGGTTCGGTAGCTCTTTTGATCTTGCTCCGGTTGCAAGAATTATATGGTTTGCAGTCAGTGTTTTACTGTTACCTTCAGCATCAACTGATTCCACACTGTTCTGCCCGGCAAGACGTCCTGATCCTTTTATCAGGGTTATATTGTTCTTCCTGAATAGGAACTGAACTCCCTTGCTCATTCCCTCGGCTACACTCCGGCTCCTTGCAATTACCTCTCCGAAATCGGCCTTTACTTCGCCTGAAACGGTGATCCCATAATCAGCTGCATGATTAAGATAATCAAAAACCCTGGCGCTTTTCAGAAGCGATTTTGTGGGAATGCATCCCCAGTTCAGACAAATACCGCCTATTTCTGCTTTCTCAATAACAGCTACCTTCATTTTTAGCTGTGATGCCCTTATGGCAGCAACATAACCACCGGGGCCGCTTCCAATTATTATAAGATCGTAATCCATGGTTCACGTATTTATTTGGTTTCTGTTTGTTCGTGTTTAGAGTTTAGAGTTTGGAGTTTGGGGTTTGGAGTTTGGGGTTTGGAGTTTGGGGTTTGGAGTTTGGAGTTTGGAGTTTGGAGTTTAGGGTTTGAGGGTTCGGCGGTTGAGGGTTTTCGGGTATTTTTGAAATATTCTGCCGCAACAATAATAACCTTCACCAGGATCCAGATTATGACAAGGGTGAAAATTATTGTCGCACCCACGGGGATTCCTGCAAAATAAGAAATTGTATATCCGGCAGCCGTTCCGATAAATCCGGACAGTATTGAAAAGAAAATGATATTTGAATATTTCCTTGTAAAGAGCAATGCAATATTTGGCGGGATCGTAAGGAGAGAAAGAACGAGTATAACACCTGCCATCCTTATGTTCAGCACTATTGTAAGAGCGACAAGGGATGTTGTAATGTATTTGAATGTATCGACATGTGCGGAATATGTACGGGCAAATGATTCATCAAAGGAAGTGTAAAGTATTGTCCTGTAGAATACACCAAAATAAATGCAAAGGATGAGCGACATAATCCCCAGGGCAATTATATCGGCAGTTGTGACTGTGAGGATGCTTCCGAAAAGATAGCTCATAAGGTTGGGTGAATACCCCGGGCTGAGGTAAATGAAAATAATTCCCACTGCCATCCCGAATGCCCACAATATACCTATTGCAGAATCCTCCCTTATCCTGTGATGGAGTGAAAGATATTCTATTCCAAGTGCTGAAAGGACCCCAAAGACGGCTGCTCCTGCAACAGGGTTGAAACCTGCATAATAGCCTATACCTATCCCTCCGAATGAAGCATGTGTTATCCCGCCGCTTAGAAAGACCATTTTCCTTGTAACAATATAACTGCCGGCTATCCCTGCGGTTATACTGGCAAATATTGCTCCCAGCAAACCTTTAAGTATAAAATCATATTGTAAAATACTCCCTTCCACTCAGTTATGTTGTTTTAATACAGTATGGGGAACTGTCCCGTGTGTTATCAGCTGAATCGGGCAGCCGTAGGCAAGAAGCTGTTCATTTGATATCTCGGATGACGGATGATAATTCAGCTTCCTGTTCACACATGCATACGATCTTACATGGGCTGAGATCATTCCGATATCGTGAGAGACCATAAGGATAGCCATTCTTTCATTAAGCTCCTTAAGCTTCTCATAAAAATCATTTTCAAAGGTTGAATCAACAAAATTGCCGGGTTCATCCAGCAGAAGAAGTTTTGGATCGCCAATAATGGCACGTCCAAGAAATA